>JBNLGQ010000101.1:0-4728 GCA_050306135.1 Gammaproteobacteria bacterium | reverse complement strand
ATCGACATCAATTGTTCCGCTTCGAGTAGTGTCGCTAACGGATACCTTGCCATCAAATTTTTTGAAATCCAGCCCAAGATCCACATTTACCCAGTTATCAAGTAATTCATAGTAAAGCACTATGTCATTATGCGATAAATCTAGAGTCGAGTTAATGTTGCCACTATAGTCTTCTCCATTAAACCTAAGGGTGCCGGTAGTGTTTTTTGCACTTGAAGAGCTCAGGTCATAACCAGAATACTTGATGTTTGGGATAAAGGGTACTGGGTGCTCAAAGCTCAATGATAAAGATGTCGATGATTTATCCTTGTATCCAAGGTCATTCTGTAAGTTTATTGTCGAATCAGTGGCTGATTTATTGGATTTCAAAGATCCACTAACATCCGGCATCCAGTGATTAGCCCCAATATTCAGGCCGACAAAATCTGCCCGTACAGGGTTTAGCGTGGCTAAAACCAGTAGTGACGAATAGATGCCAACCTTGAGAGATTTCATTTTGAGCTCAGAAAATTACGAACTGGTGATTCTAACATATGTCAGCAGCTATTCCAGACTAAAAATAGACTGCGCCAAGAATTGTGAACTTTTCTGCATTCGTTACTGAAGGTAGATTGCCCGCTTTTCGGTTTATTGTCTGGCAGGCGAGCCAGGCAAAGGCACTGGCTTCTACCCAGTCTGGATGAATGCCTAGCCGTTCTGTGGTGAATAGGTTGTTTGTATCTAGCTGTTGAGTAAGAAGTTTTGTCAGCTGAGTGTTTTTGGCCCCACCTCCGCAGAGATAGAATTCATCAATCGTGATTCCGGTTGCGTCTATGGCTTGGGCAATACTGGTGGCAGTTAACTGATTCAGGTTGGCCATAGCGTCTTCAGGAGTAAGCTCAAGCAGGCCGCTTGAAGCTAGCCACTGTGGAGAAAAGTAGTCAGTACCTGTTGATTTAGGGAAAGGCATGCTAAAAAAGGGTTCGTTTTCGAGGAGTTTATCCAGTAGCTCTGGGTGGAGAATACCTCGGCTGGCAATTTTCCCATCCTCATCATATGGGCGGCCAAACTTCAACTGGCAAAGGTGATCCATCAAGGTGTTACCGGGGCCGCTATCAAAGCCGATCACTTCATCATTCTGGGTGGCTGGTAGTAAGGTGATATTGGCTATGCCGCCAATATTAATAATAGCCCGATTAACCCGAGTATCGCGGAAAACCTGATTATGGAATGCAGGTGCTAATGGTGCCCCCTGGCCGCTCAAAGCCACATCACGCCGACGAAAATCTGCAACTACCGTGAGTCCTGTCTTTGCGGCAATGATGTTGGGGTCTCCAATCTGTAAGGTATAGGGGTGGCTACCCTGTATTGAATGGCGAACTGTTTGACCATGCGATCCTATTGCTGCGATATCCTGTAAAGATAGGCCTTCGTTCACAATGAACTCATTTATCTGTTGCGCGTAATATTGCCCTAGCTCGCAATCCAGTAAACACATTTGATTGACTGACGCATTAGAGTCCAGTGCCAGTTCCTGAAGTTTTTGTTTAAGCCTATCTGGGTATGGGGTGAATTGGGTGGCGCAGGTTTGGGGTGCTGCGTCGTCAGGGAATCGGATGGCGACGAGGTCAAGGCCATCCATACTGGTTCCTGACATGGTTCCTATAAAGATTGAATCTCGAGCAGGTTTAGTTTTGTCTGGTGCTGGATTCATCAGGTGTTTGTGCGATAGATTCGTTGCTCATGAGGTTGAGCATGCTTAGATAGGATTTAGTCTGCTTTTCGAAGTCGGACCTGTAGGATTTGTTAATGGGCTCTGCCGCTGGTAATTTTACTGTCAGGGGATTGCGGTGGACCCCGTTTACTCGAAATTCATAGTGTAAATGAGGTCCGGTCGCGAGACCGGTACTGCCTACGTAGCCAATGACCTGCCCCTGCTTGATGTGTTTACCATTCTTTATTCCCCTGGCAAAACGTGACATGTGAGCATATACCGTAGTGTATTTTGCGCCATGTTTTATCATGATAGTGTTTCCATAACCGCCTTTAGTGCCTCTGAAGCTTATCTTGCCATCACCTGAAGCTCTGATAGGGGTGCCACGTGCAGCGGCATAATCCACGCCTTTATGTGAGCGCCATTTTGCTAGCACAGGATGAAAGCGTTTTCGGGTGAAACGAGAACTGATATGTGAAAACTTAACCGGTGATCTCAGGAATGCTTTGCGCATACTTTTACCATCAGGTGAAAAATAGCCACTTTCCCCTTTGGGATCGGTGTAATAAACCGCCTGATAGCGTTTGTTCTGATTGATAAATTCAGCAGCAAGTATGGTTCCATTGCGAATTTTGACACCATCCTTATAAAGCTCATTATAAACAACGCTGAATTTATCCCCTTTGCGAATATCCAGAGCAAAATCAATATCCCAGCCAAAAATAGTCGCAAGCTCCATGATGATATTTTCTGAGATGCCGTTTTCAGCAGCAGCTTCAAACAGAGACGAGGTGATGGTTCCAGACTTGTAGGCAGGTATAGGCTCAAGAGGCTGGTGCTGTATTTCTGATTTGAGAGTGTTATCCTGTTGTCTTTTAATAAGTAGTGTGTGGGTGATATCCGGCATGTACTTTAACCCAGTAAGCAGGCCGTCTTCGTTAATCAGCAAGGAAATATCCTGACCAGGTTTGATCCGGATTAATTGTTTGGTTTGCTCGTTCAGGTTCACCACTTCATAAGTAACAGATGCGTTGAGCCCTGCCTTGTCAAAAATAGAGGCCAGGGTGTCGCCAGCTTTAATTCTTATCTGCTTCCATGGGTTTATTTCCTTTTCAACAAGTGGTGGTGGGGCATTTTCAGTAACCTCGGAAGAAATTTCTTTTTCCGGTAATAAAACCGAATAGTGTAATCGTGTCTGCTTGAGGTTAGAATCTTCGACCTTGGCGATACTGTCGGGTAAAAATGATAGCGCAAGAAAGACAGCTCCAACCAATGCCGCTAATGCAGTTCCCCCTCTAACTAACTGATTAGAGAGAAGGTGACGAGCAATCCGGCGTTTGGGGCGGATGGTTTTTTGGGGGTGCGTTGATTTGAAATCAAGATCCAGATAACTCATGCGATCCAAAACCAGTATGTGTTTAATGTCGTCAGCAGCAAAATTTAGTTTAACTTGAGGTAATAATGAACTCTATAGAAGAAGCATTGCAGCAAATCCAGAGAGGCGCTGACGAAATTCTAGTGGAATCGGAGCTGATAAAAAAGCTTAAAAGAGGAAAGCCGCTAAAAATAAAGGCTGGATTTGATCCAACTGCGCCAGATTTGCATTTAGGGCATACGGTATTAATCAATAAATTGCGCCAGTTTCAGGATTTGGGACATGAGGTTCAGTTTCTGATCGGTGATTTTACCGCAATGATTGGTGACCCAACGGGTAAGAGTACAACACGCCCCCCATTAACTCGTGAAGATGTGCTGGAAAACGCCAAAACCTATGAGCATCAGGTTTTTAAGATCCTTGATGCACAAAAAACCACAGTGCTGTTTAACTCGCAGTGGATGGGCGAAATGAAAGCAACGGATATGATCCAGCTTGCGGCCAAACATACTGTAGCGAGAATGCTAGAACGAGATGACTTTAATAAGCGTTATAAAGGTGGTCAATCTATCTCGGTGCATGAGTTTCTTTATCCTCTGGTTCAGGGGTATGACTCGGTAGCCATGAAAACTGATGTTGAGCTTGGGGGAACTGATCAGAAATTTAACCTGCTGGTTGGGCGGCAGTTACAGGAGTCATATGGCCAGGAACCTCAAATTTGTCTCACCATGCCCATACTTGAAGGGCTGGATGGTGTGCAGAAAATGTCCAAGTCGCTGAACAACTATATCGGTATCACGGATGAGCCAAACGATATGTTTGGAAAGATAATGTCGGTGAGTGATGAATTGATGTGGCGTTATTTTGAGTTGTTGAGTTTTCGGCCGATGAGTGAGGTCGCGAAATTTCAGCGAGAAGTGGAGCAGGGTAAAAACCCCAGGGATGTAAAGTTCCTGCTTGCTGAAGAGATTATCACAAGGTTTCATGATGCGGATGCAGCTAACGCTGCTCAACAGGATTTTATTAATCGCTTTGCTAAGGGTGCTATTCCTGATGATTTACCCGAAGTGCCTCTGACCCTGGCTGAAGATGCTATAGGGGTTGCTGCTATGTTGAAGCAGGCGAATCTCACTAGTAGCACCTCAGAAAGCTTTCGTATGATCCAGCAGGGCGCAGTAAAGCTTGATGGAGAAAAGGTTGAGGACAAGGGGCTGCAGCTGAAAAAAGGTCAGGTAGTTGTTGCTCAGGTCGGCAAAAGGAAGTTTGCTCGGATAACTTTGGGCTAAATACGTCATAAGTAAACTGGCTATAAATGTAGTGTTTTCAGTGTTATTTGGCAGTAAAAAAAAATAATTTAAAATTATGCTTGACGGTTTCATTTAACTCCCTATAATTCGCGCCTCGTTAGACGAGAGGCGAAGCCCGAAACGGGATTTGAATCTGGTTCAACAAGTAGTTTTAGGAAAGAAATTTCCATTCCTGATTCAAGCGAAGCTTGTATGAGGATAGATCATTAGGCGTTCCCTGGTGATAAAGATCTTTAAAAATTGATTAGGTAATTTGTGTGGGCGCTCATGGTAATTATGTAGTTATACATGATGAATTGAGTGACCAAACTTACTCGTTATTTAATAACGTAAATAAGTCAAGGTTATTCTCT
>JBNLGQ010000100.1:0-34173 GCA_050306135.1 Gammaproteobacteria bacterium | reverse complement strand
GCCGGTGACCGGTGTCTCCTGACTGCTCCCATTTACTTCGAGATGAGACCAGGGTTCCAGGCCCACATAGTGGATATAGTAGTTTCCATCGATTCTGGCCGGCATCTGGTTCGACCAGGTGTTGGTAAAGTTGACGCTATTGATCTCCACCAGTTGCATGTTCCATGAACTGATGTTCGTGATGTCGCCCGAAGTGACGCGGTAGAAATCACCCTCCCCATCGATGACGAGGGGCAGTGTCGCCACATCACCTGTTTCGGTGACCGTCACCGTCACTGCGCTGGTCTTGCTGTAGCCTCCATCCTCTGTGGTCACAGTGATCCCGGCATTGCCTGCAGCCACACCGGTTACGATGCCTCCAGTACTTACTACTGCTACACTGCTGTCGCTCGATGCCCAGGTAACGTCCTTGTTGGTAGCATCACTCGGCACCACGGTGGCGCTCAGCATCACGCTGGCGCCCACCTCGACTGTTGTGGTTGTCGGCGTGACTGATACGTCGGTTACCGACACTTCGTCACCTGGGGTGGTGTCGGCACCGACGTGCGTGCCATTGGCTCCCAGGTTGACCTGATGATCGAGCCCGATGTATTTACCGTTGCTCTGCTGCCAGAGCGTGGGTTTTATCAGGTTGTACTTGGCAGTATCCACGCTTTGCCAATCATCCAGCAGTATGCCGCCGGTATCACCAGAGTTAGGATTGACGCACCAATACGTATAGTTCAAGTCGTGTTCAACAATGGTTTCAGCCAGTGCGCTCATCCATTTCTCATTGTCTCCACCATCTAAGCTTCCACCCCACTCCCCCACGAGTATCGGCGCCTGGCCCTGCGTGGCGATGTAGAGCCAGTTGGGTTCCCAGCACTCAGCGGTCAGGGTCTCTTTGGTAAAACCGGAATGAAACCAGGGCTGGGCAAAGACACTGGGACCGTAATCATGGGGAGAATAGACAACCTGGCGCTGGCGGCTTCCCAGATTGATAGGATAATCCCTGGCACGCCTCAGATTTCCGCCCCACCAAGTGGAGTCATAGTTATCGCTGTTCGTTTCAGTATATGTGTATCCATCTCTGGGTGTGGCTTCTACTCCCTCGACGACGATCAAAAGCCTGGGGTTCACATCCAGTATCAGATTGGCGACCCTTTCGGCCTCGTATTTCCAGTTGTTTTGATCTGTGGAACTGTCCCATTTAGCTATGTTGGTATCGCCAGGGCTGCCATGTGGTTCGTTAAACAGATCCGCAGCGATGACCGTATCGTCGTTGATGTAATGGCTGACCAGCCATTGCCAGTTAGCTTCAAAGTCACTGCTCGGATAGCCGTCCGTATACCAGGTGTTCAACATCTGCGTATTGACCACACGGTGCATATCCAGCATGACCTTCAGGCCGATCTGTTTGCAGTAGGCAATCGAAGCGTCGAGGATTTGCAGGCTGGTCATGCCCTCCAGGGCTGGGTTGGCGGTGTAGTTGATGCTATTGGGTTCTCCGCCGTTGCCGTTACGCCACTGATTGACCAGTTGGACACTCAGAGGAATCCGCACTACGTTGAATCCCAGGTTGGCTATCTGGTCGAGAACGGTCTCCATCTTCACACTCCACAGACCGTGATAAACCTGGTTTTCTGTTTCGAACCCGAACCAGGCGATGCCGGTTATCCTGACCGAATTGCCGACATCGTCGTAGATAATGCTACCGTCGGTTGTCAGATAGTCATCGGTAGTATCGGCGGCGAACACATCCGTAACTGCCCAGGAAAACAGGTATACAAGCAGTGCAATGATGGGATATAGCGTATTGGATATTCCCTTGATTTTCGTTTTCATAACTTCCATGCCTCTGATTTGAGATGTCGATTTTTGAGTATAGTAGAAATATTCTTGTGAGGCGGATGATAGGATAAATATTTTATGGCGCAGTTCGTTACCGATCGTTTTCCGAAATATGGGAAGCTGAGTGGCTCCTTTTCCTGAAAACAGACATTCGTATTGTGCGGTGCAATAGGCGGGAATGTTGATAAAGCCGCCTTTCGGCACGTGCGATGAACAATGTTTCTGATGTGCCACTACCGGTCGTTCAAGCTTCATTTAGAATCAGGTAGCTGTTCTCAGAATCAACCACAATGTTGAGCAACTAGAGCTGACTTAATTTTTGAATTAATTGGTTGCGGAGAATTTGGTGCACAGCTTACGATGCTGATTCTGCTATGTTTTGATATATGAGCCAAAAATGAAGAATATCAACCTGCGCCAACTGGAAGCGTTTCGAGCGGTCATGCAGACCAAATCGATTACGCGCGCGGCTGAAACCCTGTTTGTCTCGCAACCAGCGGTCAGCCGCCTGATCATTGATCTAGAGCGTACTGTTGACTTTCCCCTGTTTAATCGGGTCAAGAAACGACTGGTGCCGACCCCGGAAGCACAAGCTCTGTACGAAGAGGTAGAACGTTCTTTCACCGGGCTAAGTAAGATTTCTCTGGCAGCGCGTGAAATCCGTGAATTTAGCAGTGGCAGTTTATCCATTGCTGCATTGCCAGCGCTGGGTCTTAGCTATCTGCCGGAGATGATCAGTCAGTTTGCGACTGAAAGACCGGATGTATCACTGTCACTGATGATTCGCGGATCGCAGAACGTTAGTGGTCTGGTGGCTTCGCAGCGAGTAGATGTAGGATTTGCCGAATCCATTGATTTTGATGATGGCATCGATGCAGAGTTGCTGTTGACGACTGAGCAGGTCTGTATCATGCCTACGCAGCACAGGTTGGCTGAACGGGAAATTGTTAATGCTGCTGATCTAGATGGTGAGCCATTTGTGGGCAGTGTGAACTGGCAGCGTCCCTGGAAAAACCTGGGTTATCTTTTTGAGGAACATCAGGTTAGGCGTAAGGTCCAGATTGAGACGCAATTGAATGCCACCGTGGCTGAATTTGTGTTGTCAGGTGCTGGTTTGGGCATTATCGATCCGATCACTGCAGACCGCTATGTTTCAAGAGGGCTGGTTATAAAACCCTTTATCCCCGCAGTTCATTATAGTTACTACGTGTTGTTTCCGGAAAATCGCCCGCGCTCACGATTGGCTGAACAATTTGTAGAAAACATTAGGAAAAACCTGGCCCGTTATGCCTCTGCGCTAGAAAGTTCATAATATTTAGTTATCAACTCAAAATAATAAATCATTATCATTTGTGTAAGTTGGATTGATATAGTCCCCAGCGTCAAAAACAAAAAATCATATTAGACGCTAGAGGAGAAACATATGAGCAAGCTACGGGCTTTACCGATTGCCATTCTGTCAACCGCGATATTCGCAACAGTTGCTCAGGCTGAACGAACGCTTTATCTCGCCGGTTATGGCGGTTCTACTGAAACTATTTTGAAGTCGAAAGTACTCCCTAAGTGGGAACAGGCCAACAATGCTAAAGTGGTCTACATCCCGGGTAACTCAACTACTACTCTGGCCAAGTTACAGGCGCAGAAGAACAGCCAGGAAATCGACGTGGCTTTTATCGATGATGGCCCCATGGAACAGGCACTGGCATTAGGCTTTTGCGATAAACTCGATAATACCGGCTCAATGAAAGAAGTTTACGACAATGCTAAATTTGGTGATGGTCGTGCGGTTGGATTCGGTTTCATTGCAACGGGTCTGACCTATAACAAGAAAATGTTTGCTGACAATGGCTGGGCAGCACCCACCACCTGGCGTGATCTGGAAGACAGCAAGTATAAGGGTAAGGTAGTTGTTCCACCAATCACCAATGGATATGGTCTGCTTGCTCTGGTGATGAGTGCCAAGTTGAATGGGGGCGGTGAATCAAATATCGATCCTGGTTTTGACGCGATGATTGATCGTATCGGCCCTAACGTTCTGACCTACGAGCCATCTTCCGGTAAGTTGTCCGAAATGTTCCAGAGTGGTGATGTTGCTCTTGCCGTCTGGGGTAGTAGCCGTGCCAAAGCACTGGCTGGAACCGGCTTTCCTGCGGGATTCGTTTATCCAAAAGAAGGTGCTGTGGCACTGATGGCGGCTACCTGTCCGGTTGTAGACAGCGATGTCCCTGATCTGGCGCAAAGTTTTATCAAGTACCTGGTTTCTGCCGAAGTTCAGGCCTTACTGGCAGAAGCAACCGGCTTTGGTCCAGTTAACCGCAATACCAAATTGTCACCTGAACTGGCCGCTTCTGTACCCTTTGGTCCTGAAAAAGTGGGCAAGATGGTGTCGGTTGATTATTCCATTATCAACAAGCAGCGCCAGGCCTGGACCAAGCGTTGGAACCGTACCGTCGAATAATCTCCTCAAGGGTTGTTTCGGGGAGGCATTGCGCCTCCCCGTTTTCTAAAATCTGATTTGAACCTGCTTTGGGTTATCTGGCGCGATCTGAGCGCAACAAAGCTAAATAATAAGAACAAAACGTTTAAGCACCTAATCACCTGGAGGACATAATGTCGTTCCTGTCATTAAAAAATATTTCCAAGCGCTACGGCGAAACTACGGCCGTTGAAGATTTCAATCTGGATGTTGAGCAGGGTGAATTTATTTCATTCCTCGGACCTTCAGGATGTGGCAAAACCACCACGCTGAATATGATTGCCGGCTTTGAAGAGCCAACCACGGGAACCATCCTTATCGACGACAAGGATATGACCCATGTATCACCGAATGCTCGTGATATCGGTATCGTGTTTCAAAGTTACGCACTGTTTCCGCATATGACCGTGGCTGAAAATGTTGGCTTCGGACTGGAGATGCGCCATGTTAGCAAAGATGAACGGGAGCAACGGGTGATGGATACTCTGAAGCTCGTGCATCTGTCTGATTTTGCTGATCGCTTTCCCAAAGCCCTGTCGGGTGGCCAACGCCAGCGGGTAGCACTGGCGCGGGCGATTGTGATTAAACCGCAATTGCTATTGCTGGATGAACCACTGTCAGCGCTGGATGCCAAAATCCGCGAAAGCATGCAGGTGGAATTGCGCAATATTCAGCATACGGTCGGGGTTACCACGATTCTGGTAACCCACGATCAAGCGGAAGCAATGGCAATGAGTGATCGAATTGCAGTCATGAATATGGGGCGCATGGCTCGCCTCGGTGAGCCCTTCGAAATTTACGAACGGCCGGGCGACTCATTTACTTCAAACTTTCTCGGTTCTACCAATATCTTTGACGGTGAAGTGCGGGATCACAGTGGTGATTCGCTTGTGGTCAATTGTTCGGATACTGAACTGAGTGTACCGGGTGCGGCGAACAAGGGTGAACGTGTTTCGGTGGCGATCCGGCCGGAGAAGATTGGTTTCGTCAATGCGGGCGAAGGCTACTTTGATGCCAAAATAAAGACCCGGATATTTCTCGGCACCAGTTGGGTTTTTCAGGCTGAATCTGCTTTGGGCGCATTCAATGTCACGCTACTGAATACCGGACACAAGGTAGCGGACGAGGGTGAGATGGTTGGTGTGACCTGGCACGATGATGCGATTCGCATTCTCAGTGAGGGGTGAATCTCATGAACAAAGTTCTTCCTCCATATTTACTTAACGGACCAGCGCTTCTTATCTTCGTCATCATGCTGGTGGTACCGATGGTGATGACCTTCATCCTGAGCTTCAACAGTTTCGATTTTTACGGTGGCATTCAGCCCAACTATGGTTGGCACAATTATCTTGAAGTTATTCAGGATAGTTACTTCCATGAGATATTTCTCAGAACCTATGGCATTGCGATTGCGGTGACTTTTATCTGCGCCCTGATTGGTGCGCCTGAGGCTTATATCTTAAGCCGAATGACTAAAACCTGGCGTTCACTGTGCCTGCTTGCCATTTTGGGGCCTTTATTGATCTCCGTTATCGTGCGTACCCTGGGTTGGGCGCTTTTGATCGGCAACAATGGCGTGGTGAATGAAATACTGATAGGCATTGGCATTATCGAAGAGCCTTTAAAAATGATGTTTACCACCGGCGGAATTGTGGTGGCTCTGGTTCATGTACTGATTCCTTTCATGGTGTTATCGGTGTGGACAACCCTGCAGAAGCTCGATCCACAGGTCGAAAGCGCCGCACTGTCTCTAGGAGCTTCACATTTCACGACTTTGCGCAGGGTGGTGTTGCCGCAGGTGATGCCGGGTGTGCTGGCCGGTTCGCTGATTGTATTCGCACTCACGGCCAGTGCCTTTGCAACACCATCAATTCTGGGTGGTCGCCGCCTGAAGGTGGTTGCAACCACGGCTTATGATGAATATCTGAATACTCTGAACTGGCCTTTGGGTGCTTCTATCGCGGTTATTCTATTGATTGCCAACGTTATCGTGGTGATGTCTTACAACCGTTATGTTGAAAAACGATACGCGGCTGTGTTCGAGTAAACTGGGGGATAAGACAATGAAAAGATACGATAAAAATGGACCGATAGCACTGTCATTCAATTTTATTTTTCTGATATTTATTCTGGCACCTCTGGTGGTGGTTTGTCTGGTGGCATTTACCGACAAAGGTTATCTGTCGCTGCCGCGTGATGGCATTTCGTTTCGCTGGTTTGCCGCTATTCTGGATCATCCCGAATTTATCGATGCCTTCTGGTACAGCGTTTATCTGGCATTAGGCTCCGCTACCGTGGCTGTTGCGTTGGCAATTCCAGCGGCTATGGCTACCGCTCGATATCGGTTTCCAGGGCGAGGATTGGTGATGGCATTTTTTATGTCGCCGTTGATGATTCCACATGTGGTACTGGGGGTGGCATTTCTCAGTTACCTGTCCAAATTGGGCTGGTCAGGAACCTACGTGGGTCTGGTGGCCTGTCATGTAATTTTAATCATGCCTTATGCATTGCGTCTGGTACTAGCCTCGGTAACAGGGATGGATCGTGCCACTGAATCTGCAGCACGCTCACTGGGAGCATCCAAGTGGACGGCGTTTCGCAGGGTGACTATTCCGCTGATCATACCGGGTATTACCGGTGGCTGGGTGCTGGCCTTTATAACGAGTTTTGACGAACTGACGATGACGATCTTTATTGCTTCACCGAGCAGTACCACCTTGCCGGTGCGTATGTACCAGCATATTACCGAAACCATAGATCCCTTAATCGCTTCGGTGTCGGCGGTGATTATTTTTATCACCATGGTGATGATGATTATTCTGGATCGTATTTTCGGTCTGGATAAATTACTGGTTGGCAAGTAATCGATATGCAACACGAAGTCATTGTCATTGGTGGTGGTCTGGTCGGCGGTTCGGTAGCCTATGGACTATCCCGACAGGGGTTAAATACTTTGGTGCTGGATGGTGGTGATCGTCCGTTTCGAGCTTCTCGCGGTAATTTCGGGTTGGTCTGGGTACAAAGCAAGGGCTGGAACTACGCGCCCTATGCGCAATGGTGTCAGCAGGCAGCTAATCTTTGGCCTGAGTTTGATCGTGAGTTGACTGAGCTGTCGGGTGAATCTCTTAGTTATCAACGTTCTGGAGGGTTTCATTTTTGTTTGAATGAAGATGAATGGTGCCAGCGCGAGACGATGTTAAACGCTGTCAAAGAGCATACCGGCGGGCAATTCGATTATGAAATGTTGGATCATGCCAGGGTCAAGGAAATGATCCCGCAAATCTCTGATTCGGTGATTGGGGCCAGTTTCTCCAGCCAGGATGGGCATGTAGATCCCCTGTATTTATTGCATGCCCTGCATCAGGGGATGAGTCACAACAAGGTCGACTATCGGGCCAATCAGTCGGTCAACCACATCGAACACAGGAATAATGAATTCCTGGTGACCAGCAATGGGCAAACATATAATTCAGCGAAGATTGTTTTGTGTGCGGGTCTTGGTAATGACAGGCTGGGTAAAATGGTGAATATGGATATTCCGGTACTGGTCGATCGTGGTGAAGTGATGATCACCGAACGGCTTAAACCATTTCTCAAGTGGCCAACCCTGCATGTCCGGCAAACCGGAGTGGGTACGGTGCAAATTGGTGATTCACATGAAGATGTGGGCCTTGATGACGGCACTGACCCCTTTATTCTAAAGAAGATTGCCCAGCGCGCGGTGTCCATGTTTCCAATTTTGTCCCAGGTCAAGTTAGTAAGAGCCTGGGGTGCGTTGAGAGTTTTAACACCCGATCACAATCCGATTTATCAACATTCCGAGCTGTGTCCGGGCGCCTATGCAGTCACTTGCCACAGTGGCGTGACCCTGGCCGCGGCGCATGCTGGGCCAGTATCTCAATGGATTTCTGGCACCGGCGATACCACACTTATTAACCAGTTCAGTACGGATAGATTTAATGTTTAAGATGATCGACAACGAGGTTATATCCAGCGTTGATATTAAAATCGATGGCAAAGGTTATGCTGTGCCGCGTAATATGACAGTAGCGGCAGCGGCTCTTTATTGCGGTTTGCCAAGTGTACGTGAAACCCCGGTAACTGGTGCCGGTCGCTTGCCCTTGTGCATGATGGGCGTATGTTTCGATTGTCTGATGATCATAGATGGAGTCGACAACCAGCGCGCCTGTCAGGTGGTGGTTCAGGATGGGATGGAGATTGAGCGCCAGATCGGTGCGGCAGAATTTCGGGGGGAGCATGAAGAGCAACTATGAATTGCTAATTATCGGTGCCGGTCCTACCGGTATGGAAGCGGCCTGTGCAGCGGCCAAACATGGTGTTGATGTCTGCGTGATCGATGAGCAACCTGAACCGGGTGGTCAAATTTATCGAAATGCCGAAAAAGTAAGCGATAAAATCGGTGCCATTCTGGGTAAAGATTACCGGGTGGGTAAATCACTGGTTGAAGAGTTTCGTAGCTTTGGTGGTGATTATTTTTCCGTCAGTTCGGTCTGGTATCTGGATGGCGATCATCAGGTTGGTATTTTGCGTAATGGTGAGTCGTACTTTATTCAACCTGAATATCTACTCATCGCTACCGGTGCGCAAGAGCGTGCAATGCCGATCCCGGGCTGGCAACAACCTGGTGTGATGTATGCCGGAGCTGGTCAGATACTGCTGAAGTCCTCCGGTTTATTGCCGCAAGGTAAAGTTGTGCTGGCCGGCAGCGGACCGCTATTGCTGCTGATGGCAGCCCAGTACCTTGCTGCGGGGGTAAAGGTCGAAGCTATCCTGGATACTATGCCGAAGGGTCGAATCCTGCAGTCAATCCGATCATTAATCTCGGCATTGAGAAGTTTTGAATACCTGATCAAAGGTCTGGGCTTGCTGTGGAAAATTCGAAGCGCAGGTATACCTTACTACACCGAGGTGGAAGGCATCCGGGTAGAAGGAGACTCAAAGCTCGACTCGGTACATTTTACACAGGCTAAAAAAGGTTTGGGTTATATTGCCGGTGGCGAAATCCGGGCCGATCATTTGTTGTTGCATCAGGGTGTTATTCCCAATATTCGTTTGCCGTTGGCTGCAGATTGCGCGGTTGCCTGGTCAGATCAGCAGCAATGCTGGACGGTTAAAACTGATCAACATGGCGAGAGCGAGAATAAAAGCAAGACCTATGTTGTAGGTGATTGCGCGCGGATAAGCGGTGCCATGGCGTCTCGTTTGCAGGGCCGCTTGAGTGGGGCGCATATCGCGTTACGTGCTGGAAAAATGGCGCAAGATCAGTTTTCATCAATGTCGCGCAAATTGCTTGATTCGGTCAAGCGGCATGAAGCGATCAGGCCCTGGCTTGATTATGTTTACGGGCCAACCGCTGAGTATCTGGTGCCACAGTCTGACGATACGATTGTTTGCCGTTGTGAAGAAGTCACTGCAAAACAGGTTCGCGAGGCGGTGGCTTTGGGATGTGTCGGTCCCAATCAGGTTAAGTCATTTACGCGTTGTGGCATGGGGCCCTGTCAGGGGGCGCAATGCAGTCATACACTTGCTTATATAATTGCGGATCAACTGGATCACCCATTGGCTGAAGTTGGTTTGTTGAGGGTCAGACCACCGTTTACACCGATAACGCTAGGCCAATTGGCTGATATTTAAGAACGTAATCATCAGGATTCAAAATGATTGTAAGAAAACACAGTAACGCGCGTATGAGCCGCATCGTTATTCACAATTCAACCATATATCTCTGCGGTCAGGTAGCTGCCACCAGGAATGCCGACATTACTGTGCAAACCTGTGAGACTCTAGACAAGATAGAGCACCTACTGGAAGAAGCTGGGTCGGATAAAAATCACATTCTTTCCTCCACGATTTATCTCAAGGATATGGCTGACTTTGCGGCAATGAATGAAGTCTGGGATGGCTGGATCGATGAAGGTTGTGCGCCTGCTCGTGCCTGTGTGAATGCTGTCATGGCAAGTCCTGAATTGTTAGTGGAAATGTCAGTGGTTGCCGCTGTTCGTGGATAAGACCAACCGGATGCAACGAACATGCGTTTGAATGCCGATGTCGTTATCATAGGTGCAGGAATCCATGGCTGCTCTGCCGCTCTGCATTTGTCACGAGCCGGATTTAAATGTGTGGTGCTAGAGCAGGCTTATCCTGGGCGTCATGCTTCTGGAGTGAATGCAGGCGGTGTGCGTCGTCTGGGGCGAGATATTGCTGAAATACCTCTGTCCCTGAAGTCGATGGAACTCTGGCACAATATTGAGGAGCTGGTTGATGATGATTGTGGATTTGAACAAACAGGTCAATTGAAAGTTGCTGAAAATGAGCTGGAACTGGAGCAACACCACCAACGAGTTGAGACGCTACAAAGCCTGGGGTACGAGCATGAAAAAATCATTTGCCAAGATGAACTGAGGACTCTGACACCAGCAATCTCTGATCACTGTTGCGGGGCAATCTATTGTGAGGGGGATGGACATGCCAATCCATTTCGCAGCGTACGAGCATTTTATCGGGCTGCAATCCATGAGGGTGCAAAGTTCTATTTCAATCACCCGCTTCAATCGCTAGAGCGTCAGCGTGATACTTGGTTGATTGACTCTGTTGATCTACGTATCGAAGCTCCCATGCTGGTTAATGCTGCAGGTGCCTGGGGTAACGTGTTGGCTTCTAAAATAGGGATGCGAGTTCCATTAGAGCCAACAGCACTGATGTTGATGATAACAGAGCGCATGACGCCATTTTGCCAACCAGTTGTAGGTGCAACTAGTAGAACGCTCTCTTTTAAGCAATTTACAAATGGCACAGTTTTAGTTGGCGGAGGGTTGAAGGGAAAGGTTGATTTAAGAAACAATCGCGCCCTTGTTGATCTATCACGCCTTGCGATCAATGCGCGTACTGCCCGGGACATATTTCCTTTAGTAAGCAGAGCGCGGATTATCAGAGTATGGGCTGGGATCGAGGGTTTTATCCCGGACGGATTACCGATAATCGACAAGGATCAAAACTATCCGGATACCTATCATGTTTTCGGTTTTTCTGCCCACGGATTTCAGCTAGGTCCCGTAACGGGCCAAATTATTCAGGAATGGGTAGAGCATGGGCAATCTGCGTTTCCGCTGGAGCCATTTTCTATTACCCGGTTTGATACAAAAGGTAATCAAATTTGTTAGATACCGAAGACTAATGTGAGCTCTGTCGGGTGCCGTACCAGGTATATCTGACGCAAAATATGATCGTTGGGATATTTGTTCATATAGTGCTTAATCAGGGTGAGTCGCGCGTGCAAAGGTACAATTGACTTCTAATCAAATTGACAGGTTAGGGTCAATTCTACTCATTCAAAATATTCAGATTGAGTGCATCTGTATGACTGCTCCTTTGACAATGCAGAAGTTGCGCTGGCAGCCCATGAAAGGCAGCAGTTGTCATCTACCCACCTTTTGATCCACCCTACAAATGTAAGGAAAAAACCTGCACAAATAATTTTTTCTAACAAAAAGCTAAACCTGAAGCTGAATAAGGATCTTTTCATCACCAAATTCAATCGTATCTCCAGCGATAATTTTCTTGCGTTTGCGGGTTTCGGTAATGTCGTTAACCTTAACCAGGCCGTCGGCGATTACCGTTTTGGCTTCCGCACCGCTAGCGGTCATGCCTTCAAATTTAAGAATCTTATAAAGCTCAACCGGCTGCTGGTTGATATCAACGATACGCATGTTAAAGAGAGTCTCCTGACTGGTTTCTTTGCTTGCTACATAAGCAGCGCATACTGTCATGCGGCCTCAGTTTTATCAATGATATTTAAGAAACAGTCTGACCTGTAATTGTGGTGAGTAATATCAAAGAATCATTCGCATTATTTTGGAGATGGATTTTGCGCTAGCTTTTTTTTAGCTTACAATTCATTGGTCCGTTTTTAACGGATATTCTTTCCGCAATGGGAGGAATAAACAAATAAGCCCATGTAAAGTGCTGTGTTTTCGGAGTATTAATCAGGTACGAGTGGGTGGAACATTATTCTAATAATCATGAAGGAGAATCTATGATAAATATAAAAACACAATGTCTGACTGTAGTGCTTTGCCTGCTACCCGTATGTGGTATGGCGGAGGATAATGGCAATCGCTATAACCGTGATAGACAGTATCTTTCAGAAATAAGTGCCTCAGATGCGTATTTACAGGCCGCCAGCAGTCATCATAGAAAGCAAGAGCATGGTAGGCATGATCATTCAACTGCTACTATTATCGACGTTAGAACCCGCAGGGAATACGCTACAGGTCATCCTGAAAAGGCTTTTAATGTGCCTTACCCTCGTATAGATACTGGATACAATCAGGATCCCACCACTTTTTATTGGGAGGTTTATAAAAAAATTGCAAAAGGTAATACCGATAAGGTTCTATTTACCCTGTGTCGTACCGGTTCGCGTAGTATTGATGCGGGTAATGTTTTAGCTGATCCAGCCAATACAGCGCTTGATTCCAGGCGTACAGCCGTGTTAGCTGATCCTGTACTGGGTGAGCCAGTACCATTTACCAATGTTAGAAATATATGGGAAGGTTTTGTGGGACGTGAACTGTTTGCATTCGAAAACGGCTTGCCAAATCCTGCTATCAAACTTGATTTAAATAATGATGGCGTAATCAATGCTGATACTGCTGATGTATATGCCCATACAAAGGATGCTAATCCCGATAAAGATGGCTGGCGTAATTTCAGGAATTTACCCTGGACTACAAAAATACGTAAGTCTCTATCCTATCTGCAGGATAAGGATCAGTATAAGTGCTGGCAGAATGATGTGGGTTGTCTTTAAAACTAAGATCAATTTTATTGATTATAAAAAAGCCCCGTGAGGGGCTTTTTTTTGAATGAATGATTATGTCAGCTTTCTGATGTCGAGCCTCTATGAGGCAAGATGATACTCAGTAATATAGCTGTCAGGCCACCAGCTGTAATACCTGATGAAAAAACATTTTTAATCTCTGCTGGAGCAACATTTTTAAGAATGTCAGGCACCATGGTGACACCTAGGCCAATACCCAGTGATACAGCCACGATGAGGATTTCACGTGAACCCAGATGTTGAGTTGCCAGTATGCGAATGCCGGCTACTGCAACTGTACCGAACATGAGTATGGTAGCTCCACCCAGTACCGGTTCTGGCATGATTCGAAATACACCGGCCAGTACGGGTGATAGTCCTAGCACAACAAAAATGCCTGCGATGAAAAAGGCGACATAGCGACTGGCTACGCCGGTGAGCTGAATAACCCCATTGTTCTGACTAAAAGTGGTGTTAGGAAAGGTGCAGAATATGCCTGCCAGTGCAGAGTTGATGCCATCTGCAAGTACGCCACCTTTGATTCTCTGCATATAAACATCGCCCGTTACAGGCTGGCGAGAAATCATGGATGTGGCAGTCAGGTCACCTATCGATTCAACTGCAGTAATCAGATAGATAATTGCAATAGGGAGGAATGCAGCGAAACTAAAATCCAGTCCATATTTAAAGGGGACAGGGACGCTAAAATAACTTAAATCTCCAAGCTTTGAAAAATTCACCATTCCCATAGCGACTGCTGCTGCATAGCCGACAGCAAGGCCGATGACAATGGAACTCATGCGTAGCAAGGGGTTTTTGCTCATGTTTAAAAATAGAATAATGATGAGTACCAACGCGGCCAGGCCCAGGTTTTGCATACTGGCAAATGCATCGGGTACTTTGGTCATCACATAGAATCCACCGCCAATGGAGATAAGCCCGACCTTGATCAGAGTAAGGCCTATCAGTGTTACAACCACACCGGTAACGACCGGCGTAATGATTCTTTTTGCCAGGTGTAAAAACCGGCTGAGAAACATCTCGATAAAAGAGCCCGCGATAATGACACCAAAGATAGTGGCCAGTGCTGCCTCTGCACCAGCACCTGCTTTTATCGCCATTGCAGCACCGATAATGGGACCCAGAAAGGCAAAGCTGGTGCCCTGCACACTGAGCAGGCCGGAGCCGACAGGCCCCATGCGTTTGGCCTGAATAAAGGTAGCAACACCAGAAACAAACAGGGACATGCTGATGATATAAGCCGAATCGGCTATATCCAGGCCTAGTGCACCAGTGATGACCAGTGGAGGCGTCATAATACCAACCAGGCTGGCTAGTACGTGCTGCAGGGCGGCGAAAAATGATTCTAGCGGTGGTGGCCGATCATCCAGCTGATAAATTAAATCTGATTCCATCTGTTTCTGCTCACTCATTTCTGTACCCCATAAATGATTGTGGCCTGCGTGAACCGTTTTTATCAGTCTTGGTGTTGCTGATGGATACTGAAAAAAATGCTCAAAGCAAAGCTCGTTAAATTGAACCTGGGTTTCGCAGTTGATCGCTCGTATTGGATGTTAAATCACTGCTTTGTAAATCATCACAGCTGATTTATTTTTTACCCTACAGGTAAATTCCGCTACAAGCTGAATTGCACATTTGCGCCGGCGTATATCTGCGTTGTAACTCCTTGGAATAGGCCTCTATTCCGCGTCGTCACGCCTTGATTTACACCACCGCAAACGCACACTTCAACTCGTCCAACTACGAATTCCAGGTTGCAGTGAGATATATCAACATCGGTCTGAGTTGTAAAATTATCACCAACGCGATAGTAAATCGAGTTTAATAGAAAGGCTAAGTGCAATAAATCTGTGCGTTATGAAATATTTTGGTGCAGTAATTTTATTTCAGAAAATAACTGCTGCATGGTTGGGTTGTGAATAAACGAGATATTGTAGGGGTGTTCACTTTGTAATACGCGGTAACCCTCCGACGCCGGTAGGGCTGTTATTTTTTCGGCAATTTTTCCCCATAACAGCAGTGTGGGTGGTTGATTCATTTGAGACTTTATGTCGCTCAACAGTTGATTGATGAAGGGTGTCCAGAAACGCGATTCTTTATTCACCGCGCGTTCTGAATCCAGTACAGGGGTAGCATTTAATAGCAGAAAACCACGTTGCTTAAGTACTTCAAACAGTTCTGGCAGGGTGCTGATGAGTGGTTGTTTATTGACTGCAGCAATCATTGACTGGGGAATGCTGCCATCCTCAGAAGGGGTGATCAGGCCTTCAGCCAGCAGAGCAGTTTTAATGATGTTGCGTAATGAAGTGGCTCGGTTCACCGCTTTGCTCAGGCCGGTTTCTGACCATATATCGGTTACTGCTGCATCGTAAAAGGCGATGCCATTGGCTGATTCTTTTCGAGGGTAGGGTGACTCTCCAAACAGGATATATTCACAGTCTTTCAGATTGCGTTGAAATGCTGCCAGCAGGTGGTTCTTGCCAGGTAGCCAGTCTTCGTCATCGAGTAATCTTTGCAGATATTGCTGGTCCATGCATGCAAGCGCAGATTTTAATAACGGGCTCCACTCAGCATGCACGCTGGATGCATCCAGTAAGGATTCAATGGCAGACATTTCAGTCTGTAATCAATTCTTTCAGTCGGAATTCTGCAATACGTCCAATCTGTTCGATACAGGTATCAAATTCCTGTTCCAGCGGATTGTTTATTCTCTCTTGCATGGAGGCAAGAATATCGTGGCGAGTCAGGCCTTTAACAGCAATCACAAATGGGAATCCAAACTTGTCCAGATATTGCTGATTAAGGCTTTGTAGCTGCGCTAACTCTTCAGCAGTGCAATGGTTAAGGCCTGCACACGTCTGTTCTTTTTGTGAGTGATCGGTGAGTGTGCCCTGTTCGGCTTCCTTGCCTGCCAGTTGAGGGTGGTTGCATATTAATTTAAGACGGTCTGCCTGGGGGCTTTGTTTCACCAGGTCAAACATATACTGCAACAGGCTATCGACCGTTTCAAAAGGCCGGAATTCATAGGTTTGCTTGGCTACCCAGGGTGAGTGTTCAAAAATGCTACCTAGTGTATTGGTAAATTCAATTTCTGGCAGTTGATTCAATTCTTTGAGTGTCAGCATAGTTAAACCGTTGGTTGGTATGGGTGTTGATTAATCCAGTGACGAGCAATATCGTCGCGGCGACAGATCCAGACATATTGATGCGATTGAACGTAATCAAGAAAACGTTGTAGCGCTGCAAAGCGGCCCGGTTTGCCGGCCAGTCGGCAATGTAAACCGATGGATAGCATTTTGGGTGTATGTTCCCCTTCTGCATACAGTACATCAAAACTATCGCGCAGGTAATTATAAAAATGTTCACCGGTATTAAAGCCTTGCGGCGTGGCAAAGCGCATATCGTTGGTATCCAGCGTATAGGGTACAACCAGATGTGGTCTGGGGGGCAGCTCAGGTTCCGGTAATTCTACCAGTGTCCAGAATGGTAGATCATCGCCATAGTAATCAGAGTCATACAGAAAGCCGCCATGTTCAACCACCAGGCTACGCGTGTTGGGGCTGTCCCGGCCGGTGTACCAGCCCAGCGGCGTTTCACCGGTGAGGTTTTTAAGCATGGTTATCGCCTGTTGCATATGGGCGCGTTCGGTATAGATGTCTATCTTTTGATAATGAATCCAGCGTAATCCATGGCAGGCGATCTCGTGGCCTAACTGTTGAAAATGAGGTACCAGGTTCGGGTTGCGTTGTAATGCCTCAGCGACTGCAAAAATGGTCATTGGAAGACCTCGGCGCTCAAATTCACGTAGAATTCTCCATACTCCGACTCTCGAACCATATTCATACATCGATTCCATACTCATATGTCGGTCATGGTAGGCCTCCGCTCCTATGATCTCGGATAGGAAGCGCTCAGAAGTATCGTCATCATGCAGCACACAGCTTTCAGCGCCTTCTTCATAATTGAGAACGAATTGAACGGCTATTCTGGCACCGTTTGGCCAGTTAGCATGCGGTGGGTGTTGTCCATAGCCGATCAGGTCTCTGGGGTAGAATTTGCTCATGGTTTAACCTGGGTTTTTACAAATGCTTGTACTGTTAATGGGTTCACCCTGTGGGTGAGAATAAAATTAATCAGTTGTTTTAACATAACACAGTCTTAATGTAACAACGAAATGCTGAACTGTTGAATCAGGATTTAAGTATCTCCGCAAGATCCACTACAGGTTTTGCTTCCTCTATATTAAACATATTTTCCAGATGCGACAGGTGTTCATCCATTAACTGGATGGCTTTCTCGCAATCCTTATTCACCAGAGCATTTACAATATCATTATGTTCGTGATTGACACAGCCGTTAGGTGGTTGTTGGCCGACATTTGATATTATTACCAGCGGTGTGCGGTTAATAATCTCGACAAGAAACTCTTCACTCACCCGATTCCCTGCAATTTCTGCCAATAACTTATGGAATCCGGCAGATAGTCTAACACCTAGTTTGTTGTTACCGCTTTCATAGGCTTTTTGCTCTTCCCTTAATAGTGTGTTGAGTTGATGAACCTGCTCGGAAGTTAAGCCCTTGTTGAGCGAAGCGACGACGGATTTTTCCAGAATTCTGCGAGTTGCGAACAGATCGCGCCCTTCCTGTGCACTGGGTTGAGCCACCTGAGCACCAACATTGGGCAGATGCTCGATGAGCTTGTTATGGGCTAATTTTGAAAGTACCTTGCGAATCAGGCCGCGTTTTACGCCATAGATTTCGGCCAGATGCGCTTCACGTAGGCGTGTACCGGGCGTCAGGCGGTGTTCGCTTATTGCTTGTTCGATGGATTTGAATATCCGTTCTTCCTGTTTCATGACTGGATGATCAGCGGATTGGTAAAAATTGTCAACAATCTGATGCATTATTGTTAACAATATTGTAGGCTAGTTCGAATTCTGTGAAACAGCTTAGCAGGGGGAGTGAGTAATGGGGCGTTTGACTACGCATGTTCTGGATACAGCAAACGGTTGCCCGGCAGCTAATGTCAGGGTAGAGCTATATCGTTTGAACGAAAACCAGAAAGAACTGATTACTCAGTCTTCAACCAATCATGATGGTCGACTGGACAAGCCGTTACTGGAAGGTGATGCGCTTGAGCAGGGTGTTTACGAACTGCTATTTCATGCCAATGAGTATTATGCAGCACTGGGTGCCGAGTTACCCGATCCAAGCTTTATTCAACAGGTAGTTATTCGCTTTGGGGTTGCCGATATCACTGCGCATTATCATGTTCCGCTGCTGGTTTCTCCCTGGAGCTATTCAACCTACAGGGGTAGCTGATAGTGAGTACTGCAGGTTTTACTCAAAATAACCAGACTGCAGTACGATTTGTACTGGATGGTCAGGTTATTAGCGAATCAGGCCTGAGTCCAACCACCACAGTACTACAATATTTAAGAGAGCAAGCCTATCGTCCTGGTACCAAGGAGGGCTGTGCAGAGGGAGATTGTGGTGCCTGCACTGTGGTGCTAGGTGAGCTCGTCGATGGTCGAATAAAACTACGTAGCGTAAATGCCTGTATCCAGTTATTGCCGATGCTGCATGGCAAGGCCCTGTTTACTGTCGAGTCTCTAAAATCACTTAAAGACGGTTGTTTGCATCCTGTTCAGCAGGCAATGGTGGATAACCATGCTTCTCAATGTGGGTTTTGTACCCCGGGATTCGTCATGTCGCTATTTGCTTTGTTTAAAGCCAATGCCACGCCGGATCGTGCGCAAATCAACGATGCCTTATCCGGCAATCTGTGTCGATGTACAGGATACAAACCAATCATTCATGCTGCCGAAAAAATGGCTTCATTAGCTGGCTCACAGGATCAGGGCTGGTTAGCGAAACCAGCAACCAGTCAATTGCCGATAGAGCCTGAAGAGCAGGCATTGGTGGATCTACTAAGCAGTCTACAAAGCCCGCAAACGTTACACATTGAATATGATGATGTGCAATATTTCGCGCCAGCCACAGTAAATGCGTTGGCTGATTTATACGCAAGGTACCCTGAGGCTACATTGCTGGCAGGTAATACTGATGTGGGTTTATGGATCAACAAACAACTGCGTAAATTGCCATTGATGATCTCTCTTGCGGGTGTGCAGGATCTTAAAACTATCAGGGTAGACTCTGAAGCGATTAGCATCTCTGCAGGGGTAAGCGTGAGTGATGCCTTTAATGCAATACAGCAGCATTTCCCGGAATTGCAAGATCTGTTTCGACGCTTTGCTTCAATGCCGGTACGTAATGCGGCGACTCTGGTAGGTAATATAGCCAATGGTTCACCTATTGGTGACTCAATGCCGATACTGATTGCTCTGCAATCCGAAATACAGTTACGTCAGGGAAGTGATGAGCGCACTCTGGCGCTACAGGATTTCTATCTCGGGTATCAACAAAAAGATTTACGTGCAGGGGAATTCGTACAGGCTTTGCGTATTCCACTCAAGCAGCAACAGTATCAAATGGCCAGTTATAAGGTGAGCAAACGCTTCGATCAGGATATCTCGGCCGTATGTGCTGCATTTGTGCTGGGGCTGGATGATATGGGTAAGGTTGAGCATATTCGAATTGCATTTGGTGGTATGGCAGCGATACCCGCTCGTGCAACTCAGTGCGAAGCTGCACTGCTGGGTCAGGCCTGGGATCAAGCCACAATTGATCTAGCCCGAGCCAAACTGCTTGAAGATTTTTCTCCCTTATCAGATATGCGAGCATCTGCTGATTATCGTCAGCGCGTGGCACAGAATCTATTGCAGCGCTTTTATCAGCAAACCCTGAATGAGGGAACTGAAATGCCGCTACAGCTTACTGACCTGCTGCAGGTGGTGAGATGAGCCAGAAGGTATTATCAGAAAAATCAGTGATGCATGAATCTGCACATTTGCATGTGGCCGGTGAAGCGTTATTTGTTGACGATATTGCAGAATTATCCGGCACGCTGTATGCCGCTTTATATCCCAGCGAACAGGCACATGCAAAAATACTCAGTATGGATCTGTCAGCGGTAGAGGCGGCAACAGGTGTTGTTGCTACACTAACTGCTCAGGATATTCCGGGTAGTAATAACTGTGGCCCGATATTGCATGACGATGTCATTCTGGCAGATGGCGTGGTGAATTATATTGGCCAGCCAGTGTTTATGGTGGTTGCCGATAGCTATCTGAACGCGCGTAATGCAGTACTGTTAGCAAAGATAGAATATGAACCTCTGCCTGCCGTGCTTTCGGTACGTGAAGCAGACAGGCTGCAGCAGTATGTAATCCCTGAGATGCGTCTAACCTCTACAGGTGTTGACGAAGCCATGCGACAGGCGGATTGCCGCCTCAAGGGGCAGCTTGCACTTGGCGGACAGGAACATTTTTATCTGGAAGGTCAGGTGGCCTATGCGATTCCAAAAGAAGATGGCTGTTTGCAGATATATAGCTCAACCCAGCACCCCAGTGAAATGCAGCAACTGGTTGCGCATATGCTGCAACGCGACGCGAGTCAGGTTTTGGTTGAGATACGTCGCATGGGTGGTGGCTTTGGAGGAAAAGAGTCACAGTCAGCATTATTCTGCTGCGCTGCTGCATTGGCGGCTGCAAAACTAAATCGACCAGTTAAATGTCGACTGGATAGAGACGACGATATGATGATGACCGGCAAACGTCATCATTTTGAATTTGACTTTGAAGTTGCCTATGACAGGCAGGGTAGCTTAAAGGCACTCCAGCTGGATATGCTGGTTGGCGCAGGTTGCACGGCTGATCTATCCGGGCCAGTGGCCACACGCGCAGTTTGTCATGTGGATAACGCCTATTTTCTTGAACAGGTCGACATCAGCGCGCGTTGCTGTAAAACCAATACCCAGTCGAATACCGCTTTCCGTGGTTTCGGCGGGCCGCAGGGGGCATTTGCCACTGAATATGTGATTGATAATATTGCGCGTGAACTGGGTATGGACGCACTGGATGTGCGCAAGCATAATTTTTATGGGACAGAGTCAAGAAATGTCACACCCTATGGTCAGCTGGTAGAAGATAATGTCATTCATCGGCTGGTGAGCCAGCTGGAAGCTAGTAGTGACTATCGAAATAGGCGCCAGCAGGTAATCGATTTTAACAAAACCTCGTCGGTGATTAAAAAGGGGATTGCGTTTACACCAGTTAAGTTTGGTATCTCATTTAACGTAGTTCATTTTAATCAGGCAGGTGCTCTGGTGCATGTGTATACCGATGGCTCGGTACTGGTAAACCATGGTGGGACCGAAATGGGACAGGGCCTGAACACCAAGGTAGCGCAGGTAGTGGCGGGTGAGTTAGGAATATCTATCAAACGGGTCAGAGCTACAGCAACAGATACCAGCAAGGTTGCTAATACTTCAGCGACAGCAGCATCTACAGGTTCTGATTTAAACGGTAAGGCTGCGCAGAATGCGGCACAGCAGATCAGGCAACGACTGACTAATTTTATCAGTGAACGCTACTCGGTAGCGGCCGAGCAGATAACCTTCGATGCCGATCGAGTGGTATTTGCCGATCAAAGCTTAGGTTTTGATGAGCTGGTGATGCTGGCTTATCAAGCGCGGGTACAGCTATGGTCGGATGGCTTTTACAAAACCCCCGGTCTGAGTTGGGATAAAGATAGCTTAACCGGTAGCCCCTTTTATTATTACGCCTATGGTGCTTCGGTGAGTGAGGTAGCGATAGATACCTTAACCGGCGAGAGTGCACTGTTGCGTGTCGATCTTTTGCATGATGCGGGTAACTCTATTAATCCGGCGTTAGATAAAGGTCAGGTAGAAGGTGCCTATATCCAGGGCATGGGCTGGTTAACTTCAGAACAACTGGTCTGGAATGATAGTGGTCGTTTGACCACGCATGCACCGTCAACCTATAAGATTCCATCAGCGGCTGATGTGCCAACCGAGTTTAAAGTAAGTCTGTTTGAAAACAGCAATGTGAAAGATACTATCCTGCGTTCCAAAGCCGTCGGAGAGCCTCCCCTGTTGTTAGGCTTTTCGGCCTTCTTTGCGATTAGAGATGCCATTGCCAGTGTGGCTGATTACAGAATTAATCCACCGTTGAATGCACCTGCAACCGCAGAAGCGATATTAAACGCCATTGATTATTGCCAGGATGCAAGTAATGGATAAGTGGTTGATTGAACTCGATCGATTGAGTTGCAATCAACAGCCATTGGTACTGGTTACCGTGGTATCGGTTAAGGGCTCAACACCGCGTGAGCCAGGTGCAAAGATGCTGGTCACTGAGCAGCAGATTTTTTCAACTATTGGCGGAGGAAATCTTGAGTACCAGGCAATCCAGATCGCACGCAATATGCTGGCGCATCATTCGTCCAATGTTCTGCAGCGTTTTTCTCTGGGGGCAGGGCTGGGTCAGTGTTGTGGTGGCGTAGTGAGTCTGTTATTCGAATGCATACGGCAACGTGAGTCGTGGATAGATCAATTACTTGACTATCAACAACAGGGTCAGCCTTGCGTACAGGTCATACCGCTGGCTGGAGATAAGGTGCAAGCGCGATATATAGTAGCTGAGAATAACCCCGGCAACTCAGTGGCAGATGGTTTTGCGCGTCAGTTATTGCTAGAGCAGGGCAGTTGTCAAATCAAATCGTTTGAGAATATTGAGACTAGTCAATCCTATGTTTTTGACCCGGTAACAGTGGGTGATTTTCATGTGTATGTGTTCGGTGCTGGCCATGTAGGTCGAGCTCTGGTGGATCATCTTAGCCTGCAGGAGTTACACATCAGCTGGGTGGATACACGCGATAATCAATTCCCTGATATGCTGCCGGATAATGTAGTAAGCTGTTGCACCGATACCCCGGAATCGATTATTGACGAGGCCGCTGCAGGCAGCTATTTTGTGGTGATGACGCATGACCATCAACTCGATCAACGTCTGTGCGAGCAAATCCTTAAGCGCGATGATTTTAATTATCTGGGGTTGATCGGTTCGTTGACCAAGCGCAGGAAATTTGAACATCGCATGCAGCATAGAGGTATCACCGCAGAGTCGTTAAGGCGTATGACCTGCCCGATCGGTATTTCTGGTATCAGTTCGAAAAAGCCGGCGGCAATCGGGCTGGCAGTATGTGCTCAGATCGTCCAGATCCATCAGCAAGCGCAGCTACTACAGCAGCTAGCTCCTGTGACTGAGTGCCTGCTCAAGGCGTAATAAGAGATCATCAAAATATGAGTGTAGATGCAGAATATTTGATTGAATTAAAGGGCATGACCAAAGCTTTCCCTGGTGTACTGGCAAATGATGCGGTGGACCTGAGGATTCGACCTGGTGAAGTGCATGCTCTACTGGGGGAGAATGGCGCTGGCAAGTCTACCCTGGTGAAGATGATTTATGGGATTCTAAAGCAGGATAGCGGACAGATATATTTCAACGGCAAGGCTGTTGAGATTGATACCCCAGCGCAGGCGCGTGAGCTGGGAATTGCCATGGTGTTCCAGCATTTCTCGCTATTTGATTCATTGTCGGTGGTGGAAAATATTTCGCTGGGCATGGACAAGGCCGTGGATATGGCCGAACTGGCTGCCGAGATTACAGAGATATCAGATCGCTATGGTCTGCCACTGGACCCTCATCGGCATGTATACACGCTATCGGTGGGTGAGCGTCAACGCATCGAAATCATCCGCTGTCTGTTACAGAACCCCAAACTGCTGGTGATGGATGAACCTACCTCGGTATTAACGCCACAGGAAGTTCAGAAACTATTTGTCACCCTGAAACGACTGTCTGAAGAAGGTTTATCCATTCTCTATATCAGCCATAAGCTAGATGAAATCAAGGCGCTGTGTCATCACGCTACCATTCTGCGCCTGGGTAAAAGAGTCGACACAGTGAACGTGGATGAAGAAAGCACTTCGACACTGGCGGCGATGATGATGGGTGAAGAACTCGTGGTGCTGGAAAAAGAGACCGATATAAAAACCGGCGAAGTACGCCTTAAGGTCGAAGCGCTGAATATGCCAGTCATCAATAGTACTGGAATTGCGTTGACAGATATTCATCTAGAGGTTCGCGCTGGCGAAGTGGTAGGAATTGCCGGTGTCGCTGGCAATGGGCAGGATGAGTTGCTTAAGGCGTTAAATGGGGAAGAAAGAAGCGGGAATGCATCCTGCATTATTATTGAAGGTCAACACTCGGGCAAACTGGACCCTAACGCGAGACGTAAAGCAGGCATGGCCAGTGTACCCGAAAAAAGACTTGGGCACGGCGCTGTACCGGACATGGATCTGGTCGACAATGCATTTATGACCGCCTTCCATCGCATGCAGCTATTAGCCAAAGGGCTGATAAATTATCCAAAAACACGTAACTTTGCTGATCATGTGATTAAGCAGTATGCGGTGAAGACACCGGGTTCGAATGTACCAGCCGGGAGTTTATCCGGTGGCAATCTGCAGAAATTTATTATTGGTCGTGAGCTGACGCAGAAGCCAGATATTCTGATTGTTTCGCAACCTACCTGGGGGGTGGATGCAGGCGCTGCACAAACCATACACCTGGCCTTACGTGAACTGGCTAAAAATGGAGCCGCAGTACTGGTGATATCACAGGATCTGGATGAATTGATGGCATTATCAGACCGCATTGGAGCGATTTGCGGGGGGCGCTTATCCAGCTTTTACCCAACCGCCGAGATGACGATAGAAAAAGTGGGTCTGCTGATGGCTGGTGTGACTCTGGAAGAGGGTGATCAAGATGCTGCCTAGGCTAATAAAACGCCAATCTCCATCGAAGACGATGCTGTACCTGTCGCCGCTGCTTGCGCTGTTGCTTTCATTGTTGGCGGGAGTAGTGTTATTCATCATTATGGGCGTGTCTCCGCTGGCAGCCTTGCATGCTTTCTTTATTGAGCCGATTTCCAGTGTTTATGGGATTAGTGAATTAGGGGTCAAAGCTACACCACTGATACTGATAGGGGTTGCTTTATCCATGGGTTTTAAGGCAGGGGTATGGAATATCGGTGCTGAAGGTCAGTTGATCATGGGGGGCCTATGTGGTGGTGCAGTAGCGCTATATTTTTACGAACAGGATGGTTTTTATATCATTCCACTGATGTTGATTGCAGGGATTTTGGGCGGCATGCTGTGGGCAGCTATAGTCGCATTTTTACGGGTTAAATTTAACGCAAATGAAATCCTCACCAGCCTGATGTTGAGCTATGTCGCAGGACTGTTTTTGAACCTGATGGTGCATGGACCATTGAAAGATCCGGAAGGCTTTAACTTCCCTGAATCGCGAATGTTTAGCGATTCGGCATTATTGCCGCTGCTGTTTGAAAGTACCCGTCTACACATTGGATTTCTGCTGGCACTGCTGGTCGTTACATTGGGCTGGCTATTGATATCGCGCACCCTGCTCGGATACCAGATCAAAGTATCAGGCTCTGCGCCTGCGGCGGGTGAGCATGCCGGCTTTAGTGCATCGCGCATCATCTGGGTGACCTTATTACTCGGTGGCGGTGTGTCGGGTCTTGCCGGGGTGATTGAAGTGTCTGGCCCAATCGGTCAGTTGTTGCCGAATATTTCACCGGGTTATGGCTTTACCGCGATTATTGTGGCCTATGTAGGACGGCTGCATCCAGTCGGTGTACTGTTTGCCGGATTGTTGCTGGCCTTAACCTATCTGGGTGGTGAAACCGCGCAAATTCAGTTAAGTCTGCCAGTGGCAGTTACCGGTGTATTCCAGGGCCTGCTGTTATTTTTTCTACTCGCCTGTGATGTGTTGATTCATTACCGAGTCAGTTTTAACAAGTCCGTATTGCTGGTGGAGAAGAGCTGATGGAAATATTTATTCCTGCTATTTTAACTATTATCACTGCTGCGACCCCTTTATTGTTTGCCGCCCTGGGCGAAATGGTCACCGAAAAATCCGGTGTGCTTAACCTGGGGGTTGAAGGCATGATGATCATGGGCGCAATAATGGGATTTGTCGCGGTGCATTTTTCCGGTAGCATTACCGTTGCTCTGCTGGTGAGTATGCTGGCAGGTATGATCATGGCGTCCCTGTTTGCATTGCTGGTGTTAAAGTTTCATGCCAGTCAGGTGCCTACCGGCCTTGCCCTGACGATTTTTGGTATCGGCTTAAGTGCACTGGTTGGGCAGAGTATGATTGGTATCGCTTATGAAGGTATCCCAAAAATTTCGATTCCCTTGTTATCGTCTATTCCAGTGATCGGTGAGATATTTTTTCAGCATGATATTCTGGTCTACCTGTCGATAGTGATGGTGATTGCTATTTCTTATTTTCTAAACCGTACGCGCGCTGGATTGATTTTGCGTGCGGTAGGTGACTCCCATGATGCAGCGCATGCAATGGGCTATTCGGTGGTCAGGATACGGTTTTTAGCAATTTTGTTCGGTGGTGCAATGGCAGGTTTAGGTGGCGCTTATCTGTCGCTTTCCTATTCCCCGTTATGGGTCGAACAGATGACGGCCGGGCGTGGCTGGATTGCATTGGCACTGGTAGTGTTTGCCACCTGGCGTACTATGCGCGTACTGCTGGGGGCCTATCTGTTTGGTGGTATTACTATTTTGCAATTACACGCACAGGCTCTGGGTATTGCGGTGCCATCACAGGTGATGTCTATGCTGCCTTACCTGGCAACTATCGTGGTACTGGTGATTATCTCCAGAGATCTTGCCAAGATTAAACTGAATGCTCCCGCCAGTCTGGGCAGGGCATTTCATCCAAGTCGTTAAATCTTCAATCAATGTTTAAGTTAAAAGCGGAGAGCAACATGTTAAGAAATAAAATATTTGCAGCAATCTTAGGCGCTGGCCTGGCGTTTAGTGGCCAGGCTGTTGCCGAAACCAAAGTGGGCTTTGTCTACGTAGGTCCGATAGGTGACCATGGCTGGAGTTATCAGCATGATCAGGGAAGACTGGCACTTGAAAAAGAGCTGGGTGTGAAAACCACCTATGTTGAATCAGTGCCAGAAGGTGCAGATGCCGAGCGTGTGATTCGCCAGCTGGCGAGTAGTGGCAATGACATTATCTTTACCACTTCTTTTGGTTATATGAACCCAACGCTGAAAGTTGCAAAACGATTTAAGAAGGTAAAGTTTGAACATGCAACCGGTTATAAGCGTGCAGCCAATCTCAGCACCTATTCCTCACGCTTTTATGAAGGTCGTGCGGTTCTGGGGACTATTGCAGGCAAGATGACAAAATCCAATGTAGTGGGCTATATCGGTTCATTTCCTATCCCGGAAGTAATCCGGGGTATCGACGCCTTCACTCTGGCGTTGCGTAAAGTGAACCCTAAGGCAACGGTTAAGGTCGTGTGGGTGAACTCCTGGTTTGATCCTGGCAAAGAAAGTGATGCAGCCAAGGCGCTGATCGATCAGGGTGTTGATATCATTACCCAGCATACTGATTCGCCCGCACCTTTGCAGGTGGCAGAAAAACGTGGTGTGTATGGGTTTGGTCAGGCTTCAGACATGAAAGCCTTCGCCCCCAGAGCTCAGTTGACCTCTATTGTTGATAACTGGGGTGACTACTATATTGAGCGCGTAAAGGCGGTAATGGATGGTAGCTGGAAATCACAGGATACCTGGGGTGGCATCAAGTCCGGTATGGTCAAGATGGCGCCTTATGGCGATGCGGTACCTGCCGATGTACGCAAGCTGGCAGATGAGGTTAAACAGTCGATCGTCGATGGTAGTTTTCATCCCTTCCAGGGACCGATTAAAAACCAGAAAGGTGAACTGGTTGTGAAGGCGGGTGAAGTGATTCCTGATAAGGATCTGGCTGGCCTGAACTGGTATGTGGAAGGCGTAGAAGGCTCTATGCCCAAATAACTGCCCAGCGCATTCATCTTTTGTCCCGGAGCGGCGTTATTTCTGTTCTCGAAAGGTCACATAGGATTTCTATGCTCCCTTTCTGCGAGCAGAAATGCCTTGCTCCAGGGCAAAACCTGAACACGCTAAACAGTTATTAACCAACCTCACCTTTGTGAGTACCTACTTGAATCACCAAATTTAAGTCGGTGAGTTGTAGCAAACCTTCAATGCTAACCACGATGGCTTCCAATCAACAAAACTATTTGAATAACCGATGAATATAGACAACTTTATTGCAGCATTACCCAAGGCCGAATTGCACTTGCATATCGAGGGTACCTTTGAGCCTGAGCTGATGTTTCAGTTGGCCGAGCGCAATGGCATTACCCTGCCATATGAAAGTGTTGAAGCTCTGCATGCGGCCTATGACTTTAGCCAGTTACAGGATTTTCTGGATATCTATTACCAGGGTATGAATGTGTTGCGTAGCGAACAGGATTTCTTTGATCTGACCTGGGCCTATCTGGAAAAGGTCAATCAGCAGGCGGTACGCCATGTGGAGATATTCTTTGATCCACAGGGGCATGTGGATAGAGGGATTGCTTTTGAAACCGTCCTCAATGGCATTCATTCAGCATTGCAGCAGGGGCAGCAGCAATTCGGTATTAGCTTTGCTGTGATCATGTGTTTTCTGCGTCACCTGGATCAGGATGATGCTTTTAAAACGCTGGAAATGGCTCTGCCGCATAAAGACAAGATTATCGGTGTGGGGCTGGATTCTTCGGAAAAGGGTAACCCTCCATCACGTTTTGAACAGGTTTTTGCCAAAGCCCGTGCAGAAGGATTTCATGTGGTAGCGCATGCAGGTGAAGAAGGTCCACCGGCTTATATCTACGAAGCTCTAGATCTGCTCAAAGTACAGCGTATCGATCACGGTAATAGCGCCATGCAGGATCCAGCACTGATCGAACGTCTGGTTGCTGAACAGATGCCATTAACCGTTTGCCCTTTGTCGAATACCAAGCTCTGTGTGGTCGATGATATGAAGAATCATCCTCTGCCGCAGATGCTGGAAGCGGGGTTGATGGCGATGATTAATTCTGATGATCCGGCGTATTTCGGTGGCTATCTGAATGCAAACTATCAGGCAGTGAGCGAGATTTTAAATAATGACATCGAATTGCTGGCACGCCTGGCACGTAATAGCTTCAATGCGGCATTCATCAAGCCTGAAGATAAGGCCCGCCTGGTGGCAGAAGTCGATGCCTATGTTGCTGACTACAGGGCTCAGTAGAGTCACCGATAAGCCTTTATCTATTGGCAGAGAATTTATGCAGAGCATTTTTTTAGTTAACCGTACAGGAAGGCTTTAATGGAAAGCTATTTACTGGACTGGGCTAATCTACTTATACGCTGGTTACACCTGATAACCGGTATCGCCTGGATAGGTGGTTCGTTTTATTTTGTTATGCTGGACCTCTCGCTAAGAAAGCCAAAGTCCTCGCTGGATAGTGATCGAGGTGTGACTGGTGAATTATGGGCGGTACACGGTGGTGGGGTTTATCACAGTGAAAAATTCCTCTCTGGCCCCAAAAAAGAACCCTTATCGAAGCATCTGCACTGGTCCAAGTGGGAAGCCTATACCACCTGGATGTCGGGCATAGGGATGATGACAGTGGTTTACTGGTTGGGAGCCAGGAGCTACCTTATCGATAAAAATGTCATGGATCTGACTGTCATGCAGGCCGTAGGTATTAGTGTCGCGAGTCTGGTCGTAAGCTGGATTGTTTACGATGTGTTATGTCGTTTGCTTGGTAAGCGTGAGAATATTCTGGCGGCAATCCTGCTGGTTTATATCGTGTTCTGTGGTTATCTTCTATTTCATGTGTTCAGCGCACGCGCAGCCTTTTTGCATGTAGGAGCGATTATGGGGACCATAATGGCGGCGAATGTGTTCTTCCATATCATTCCGGGGCAGAAGAAGATGGTCGCAGAAATTCGCGATGGCCTGACGCCCAATCCTCGCTATGGCATCATCGGCAAACAGCGTTCTGTACATAACACCTATTTCACCCTGCCGGTGCTGTTCCTGATGATTAGTAATCATTATCCCATGACCTATAGCCATGAATATGGCTGGATAGTGATGTCACTGATTTTAATGGCCGGTGTTTTGATCCGACAGTTTTTTGTACTACGCCATACCGGGCGTGGCAATGTGATGCTGCCCCTGATGGCGATAGCCCTGTTAGCTGCAGTGATTGTGTGGCTGAGGCCAGTACCTGTCGATTTATCCAAAGTGGGTAAGGTGAGTTATGTCGATGTGAAAGCGATTTTTCAAACGCGTTGCATTGCCTGCCACTCGATGACACCAACACAACCTGGTTTTGTGCAACCACCCAAAGGGGTTTTGTTGCAAACCGATGAACAGATTATGCAGAATAAATTAAAGATTCAGGAAACTGTCGGTAATCGCTATATGCCTATCGGTAATCTAACCGGAATGACCGATGCTGAACGCGAAAAGATAGCCGCCTGGTTTGCTTCAGGGGCTGTCCAGGAATATTAGATGAAAGCTTTTAGAGCACGTATTGTAGATTTTATTGACGACCCTCTGTTAAGCGATCGAGCCTGGCGTTATTTTGAGGACGGCTTGCTGATTGTTGATCAGGGCAAGGTGCAGGGCTGTGGTGACTATCAGGAATTGAAAGCCAGCTTAAACGAAGAAACAGAAATCATCGACTATAGTGGCTATCTGATCATGCCGGGTTTTATCGATAGCCATGTGCATTATCCACAAACCGATATCATCGCCAGTCATGGTACTCAGCTGCTCGACTGGCTGGAACGTTATACCTTTCCTACCGAGAATAAATTCTCAGATATTGTCATCGCACAGGATACCGCTGATTTCTTTATCCAGCAGTTGTTACGCAATGGCACCACCACGGCGATGGTTTTTGCCACCATCCATACTCAGTCGGTGGACGCTATCTTTCAGGCTGCCGAGCAGCAGCATATGTGTCTGATCTCGGGCAAGGTGATGATGGATAGGAATGCACCGGATTATTTATGCGACGATGTGCAATCCAGTTATGATGATTCACATGCGCTGATTGAAAAATGGCATCATCATAACCGTCTTCACTATGCAGTGACGCCGCGCTTTGCGCCTACCTCAACGGAAGATCAGTTACGCGTTGCTCAGCAACTACTGAATGAAGTACCCGATGTTTATCTACAATCGCATGTGGCTGAAAATCTGGGTGAGGTGGAATGGGTGAAAAACCTGTTTCCCTGGAGTCGCAGTTATCTGGATGTCTACGATCACTTCGGTCTGCTGGGTGATCGTTCTGTTTATGCGCATTGTATCCATCTGGATGATGCCGATAGGGGCTGTATGGCGGATTCGGGAGCGGCAGTTTCGTTTTGTCCTACCTCCAATCTTTTCCTGGGCAGTGGCCTGTTCGATATGCAATCGGCACTGGAGTATAAGTTGCCGATATCACTAGGTAGTGATGTGGGCGGTGGTACCAGTTTTAGTTTATTGCACACCCTGAATGAAGCCTATAAGGTGTGCCAGATGGCAGGCTATAACCTGTCGCCTATGCAGGCTTATTATCAGCTGACGCTAGGTGCTGCACGGTCACTATATCTTGAACAGAGTCTGGGTAATTTTGATCAGGGTAAGGATGCCGATTTTGTGGTGATCGATTTGAATGCCACAGCATTAATGCAACGCCGCATGAGTCATGCAGAAAGCCTTGAAGATGAGCTCTTTGCATTGATGATGATGGGCGATGATCGTAATATCCTGGCGACGCATATCCTCGGTGAATGCCGCTATCACAGGGATTCACCATGAGTTACTTATTGATCGAGCAGGCCGAGGTGCTGGTCACCATGAATGCTGAGCGCGATGAGATTGCGCAGGGTTCGATGCTGGTGAAGGATAATGAAATTATCCATATTGATGATCACTCAGCCATGCAGGCCTACCTGCAGCAACAGCAAATTACAGCAGATGAAGTGATCAACGCAGCAGGTTGTGTCGTTATGCCAGGGTTGGTGAACTGCCACCATCACCTATATCAAACGCTAACGCGCACGCTTGGCACGGCGGCGGGCCTGTCATTATTCGACTGGCTGAAAACACTGTATCCAATCTGGGGTCAGATGGATGCGGAATCGGTTTATGTAAGCGCCAAACTGGGGCTGGTAGAATTAATCCTGTCAGGTGCGACTACGGTAGCCGATCATCTGTATCTGTTTCCTAACGGTTCTAGACTGGATGATGAAATTGCAGCTGCCGCCGAATTAGGCGTCAGATTTCATCCCACCCGAGGCAGCATGAGTCTGGGTGAAAGTAAGGGCGGTCTGCCACCGGATCATGTCTGCGATAGCGAAGAATATATTCTTAAGGATAGTCAGCGTGTGATAGAGGCCTTTCACGATACGGAGAAATTCTCTATGTGCCGTGTTGGACTGGCCCCTTGTTCACCTTTTAGTGTGACTGCAGATTTAATGCGCCAGAGTGCTGAAATGGCGCGTAGCTATCAAAAGGTAAATCTGCATACCCATCTGGCAGAAACCATAGATGAGAATCGATTCTGTCTGGACAGGTTTGGTATGCGACCTCTGGAGTATATGGATAGCCTGGGCTGGCTGGGTGATGATGTGTGGTTTGCGCATATGGTGCATCCGGATGATGACGAGATTGATACGCTGGCACATAGCTGTACCGGTGTGTGTCATTGCCCGAGTAGCAATATGATTCTGGCTTCAGGCATAGCGCCAATTCGTCAAATGGTGGATAAAAAGGTGCGAGTGGGTCTTGGTGTTGATGGCTCTGCCAGCAACGATGGCAATCATCTGCTGGGCGAAGCGCGTCAGGCGATGTTGTTACAGCGTGTAGGCTGGCCGGGATTTGAATCGAACGCAGCACGTTTCTCGGCGCGAGAAGCTCTGGAGCTCGCCACTCTGGGTGGGGCCAAAGTACTGCAGAGAGATGATATTGGCGCATTAGAGCCGGGTAAGGCTGCTGATTTTGTGGCTTTCCGTATCGATGATTTATATCATGCTGGCGGGCAAAGTGACCTGGTAGCATCATTGCTGACCTGTGCACCTGTATCGGTGTGGCTGTCTGTGATTAACGGAAAAATTATTGTAAGAGATCATGAATTACTGGGTGTCGATATACAAGGCCTGGTGATTAAACACAATCAGTTGGCGCATCGCCTGCTGCAAAAAGCCAACAAAGTTTAAACTTAACAGAGAATAATATGAGTCAAGATAATAAATCTGTGCCTGATTTTGTCACGCGTGGAGTAGATCTGGGGCACCCTAGCCTAGGAACCGAAATCATTGAATGTAGCGATGATTTTTTTGCCGATAGAAACCGTCTGCTAAACCCTGAGCCTCCACAATTCATCGAAGGTAAATACGATGATAATGGAAAGTGGATGGATGGCTGGGAAAGTCGCCGTCGGCGTAATGGTGGTCATGATTATGTGATCATTAAACTGGGCAGACCGGGGATTTTATTCGGGGTGAATATCGATACCACGCATTTTACCGGTAACTTTCCACCAGCGGCTTCGTTAGAAGGCACCTATTGTGAAACGGAGCTTGATGAACATACCGAGTGGGTGCCTCTTATAGCAATGACCGAATTACAGGGCAATAGTGAGCACCTGATCGAAATAGACAATTACAGGGTCTGGACCCATGTGCGTTTTAATATATTCCCGGATGGTGGTGTTGCCCGTCTGAGATTATATGGACGAGTGTATTGTGACTGGGATGAATGCGATCAGGATGCGCTGTATGATTTTGCGAATAGTTTAAATGGTGGCAGAGCCATTGCCTGGAATGATGCACATTTCGGCCATCCGGGAAATATGCTGAATGATGGTCCAGGCAGAAATATGGGTGACGGCTGGGAAACACGCCGCCGCCGTGAGCCAGGTTTTGACTGGTGCATTATCGAGCTAGGGCATCTTTCTCTGATTGATGAAATAATCGTGGATACCTCATTTTTTAAAGGCAACTATCCAGACAGGATTACCTTGCAGGCGACTCAGGCAATTAATAGTACTCATCAGTCACTGATTACTCAAAGTATCTACTGGCAGGAATTAATGCCCTCACAGAAGCTGGAAATGGA
>JBNLGQ010000099.1:0-14282 GCA_050306135.1 Gammaproteobacteria bacterium | reverse complement strand
GGTCTCATGGCAGGAAGCGCTGGATCATGCCGCCTCTGAATTTCGCCGTATTCAACAAAAGCATGGACAAAACGCCATTGGCGCACTGGTGTCCAGTCGTTGCACCAACGAAGAAGACTATCTGGTACAGAAGTTAGTACGTACCGCGTTTGGCAATAACAATGTCGACACCTGCGCCCGAGTATGCCATTCACCTACGGGTTATGGTCTTGGCCAGACTTATGGTACCTCCGCCGGTACCCAGACCTTCAAATCGGTAGAAAAGGCCGATGTCATCATGGTCATAGGCGCCAACCCGGTTGCTGCTCATCCGGTGTTTGGTTCGCGTCTGCGCAAGCGGGTACGCGAGGGTGCCAAACTGATTGTCATCGATCCGCGTACCACTGAGATGGTTGATTCACCGCATGCGGGTGCAATACATCACCTTAAGTTACGTCCAGGCACCAATGTCGCTTTACTCACCTCGCTGGCGCATGTCATCGTCGATGAGGGTCTACTCGACGAAGCCTTTATCAGTGAACGCTGTGAAAGCCAGGCCTTTACCGACTGGCGTGACTTTGTGGCGCGACAGGAGAATTCCCCCGAAGCCCTCGCCAAAGAAACCGGTGTTGAGGCGCAGCAGGTACGTGAAGCGGCACGCCTGTATGCTAGTGGCGGTAACGCAGCCATCTACTACGGTCTGGGTGTCACCGAACATTCTCAGGGCTCCACATCGGTCATCGCTATTGCAAACCTTGCCATGGCAACCGGAAATGTGGGGCGTGAAGGCGTAGGCGTAAATCCACTGCGCGGGCAAAACAATGTGCAGGGCTCCTGTGATATGGGTAGTTTTCCACATGAGCTGCCCGGCTACCGCCATGTCTCTGACAGTGCGACTCGGTCGTTGTTTGAGCAGGCCTGGGGCGTCAGCCTACAGGCTGAACCCGGCCTGCGAATTCCGAATATGCTGGAAGCAGCGTTAGACGGCTCATTTCAGGGACTCTACTGTCAGGGTGAGGACCCAGCCCAGTCCGACCCCAATACCCAGCACGTTCAGGCAGCGCTAAAAGCAATGGAATGTGTGGTCGTTCAGGATCTGTTCCTCAACGAAACCGCCAAATATGCCCATGTCTTTTTACCCGGCGCATCGTTCCTGGAAAAGGATGGTACCTTTACCAATGCCGAGCGTCGCATCTCGCGGGTGCGTCGAGTCATGCCGCCCTTAGCAGGGAAAGCTGACTGGGAAGTAACCATGGGACTGGCTAATGCACTCGGTTACAGCATGCACTACGAGCATCCTGCGCAAATCATGGATGAAATCGCAGCGCTGACACCTAGCTTCAACGGTGTCAGCTACGATAAGCTGGAACAACATGGCAGCTTACAATGGCCCTGCAATGACAGCGCCCCTCTGGGCACACCCACCATGCACGCAGAAGGTTTTGTGCGCGGTCAGGGACGTTTTATGATCACCCAGTATGTCCCTACCGACGAAAAGGTAAACAAGCGCTTTCCGTTGATACTCACTACCGGTCGAGTACTGTCGCAATACAATGTCGGTGCACAGACACGACGCACCGAGAATAATCGCTTCTTTGCCGAAGACCGACTGGAAATCCACCCGCAGGATGCCGAGGATCGCGGTATCGCTGAAGGCGACTGGGTAGGCATTCGCTCGCGCACTGGCGAGACGGTACTACGCGCAACACTGACCGAACGAGTACAGGCGGGTGTTTGCTATACCACCTTCCACTTTCCGGAAAGTGGCGCCAACGTGATCACCACCGACAACTCAGACTGGGCCACCAACTGCCCAGAATACAAGGTAACCGCGGTCGAGCTGGTGCGGGTTGAACAGCCTTCCACCTGGCAGCAACGCAATGCGCGCCATGATGCTGAGCAGCGCCGCCTGCTGACTGGGGCAGAAAGCTAATGCAACGCCATTCTGCGTTTCGCGTACGCCGCCCCGGACAACCGAGCGCTATTGATCGAGTGGTTGAAGAGGTAGCGGTGGCCTTCGAATACAATGGCATCGCGCATACCGTGATGCTGGCGACGCCTGATGATCTGGAAGATTTTGCCGTTGGTTTTAGTCTCACTGAGGGTATTGTTAACGATGTCAGGCAGATCCATAACATCGAAATAGAGACTTCAGATATGGGTATCGTGTTGCACATCGATATCGCGGGCGGGCCTTTTTTCCAGCTCAAGCAACGGCGTCGTAGCCTGGCCGGGCGTACCGGCTGCGGTCTGTGTGGTGCGGAAAGCCTTTCTCAGGTTACGCGCGACCTGGCAGCGGTTAGCGCCAGTGCAACACCGACACTGCAAGCGCTGCGCAGCGCAATACATAAGCTGCCGCAGCATCAGCAGTTACAGCAGGAAACCGGGGCGGTTCATGCCGCCTGCCACGTGGCAGTTGATGGGCAGCTTAGCCATATACGGGAAGATGTTGGGCGCCATAATGCGCTGGACAAAACCCTGGGCAGCCTCGCACGTACGAGGCACCCGGTAGAGGGCGGCCTGCTCGTCACCAGTCGCGCAAGTTTTGAGATGGTACAAAAAACCGCTGCGCTTGGTTATGGGCTACTGGCCGCCGTCTCAGCGCCCACCGCTGCCGCAATCAGGCTAGCACAAAGCCTTGACCTGACCCTAGTCGGTTTTCTACGGGGTGATAAATGCGTGATCTATACCCACGAAAACCGCCTGCTCAACGAGCCTGTCTGCAGTGAAGATTACCCGTTTTACTTTTCGATGGAAAACCGTGCATGAACCCAAACAACCTGATCAAAATGGCCAACCAGATTGGTGACTTCTTTTCTGCTATGCCCGATGCTGAGCAGGCCAAACAGGATATTGCTGACCACATGCAACGCTTCTGGGAACCACGCATGCGGCAAAACCTGATGTCTTATCTTGACCAGCACGGCGATGCACAATTGAAACCCATGGTGCGTGATGCAATGGTGTTGCTAAAGGAAAGTTAATTCAGCACCTGCTCAACAATCAGGGACATTGGCATTATGAAAGGTGAGGTTGCCGCAACATAGATGAGAGTTGCTTGTGGCTGTGTGCCTATCTCTCATTGAATATCTCTACACCTCAATTCGCGTCCTACTTTGTAAGCACTTATGGTTATAAATTCTTCTGAAATCAATAGATCTATATTTTCCTAAACCAGGCGGAAGCGTGTCTATTATCCTGAAACCCCACAGGTGGACGGTCACTTATACTTGAGAAAAGACAAATATATAGGTTGGATATTACTGAGGAAGCTGCCAAAAAAGAATGGAAAAATATCCTCAGATTCTACAAAAAGGAGTTAATTAGTAACGAATATATTAAAATTGATACACTATCAAATTTGACAGGTTCAATTCATGATCTATTTTATTTTTGGTAAACCAGAAGTGCTAACGATAAAAACTGGTACAGGTTTGTTATTTGACTCACTCGATTGGAAATGTCAACTAAAAGCTGATGAATTAGTTACCCTCTTTAAAGATAATAATGTTGTAAATGAATCAATATATATAGGACAACAATGGTTAGAAGTTTATCGGCTGAATGACAGTTTATCGTTCTCTGATGCTCAGGACGGCAATATCTATGTAACCGATGAGGTAGGTAAAAGATTAGATTTGGCAGCTGAGATCGCTTACTTACTAGCGTGTGCATTGCCTGACAAATTGTTAAATCCATATGTTATTGGTAATATCCGCCCCTATAAAGATCCACGAAGTAATAGTCTATTTTTAGCAAACATTAAAGATAACGAGTTTGTCTATAGAAAGGATTATTTTTTACATAGCGCAGTTTTAGAAAAAGATGGCATTTATGGGTTCCATCATTTAAGTAACTCACTAAAAAAACTAGATTACCAACTCAACGACGTCTGGACTTTTACTCCCGTTTCTGACAGCGGTACCACTAAGTGGATTATCCCTTATAAAGATAAAATAATTTATTACCCCGGGGAAGCGAAAGGCGGCATTGTTGATAAAAAACCAATACCAGATTATGAACATATAAACTATACACATGTTGTTCGGGAGAATGGCACTTTGTATGGCCTGGATCGAGACACAGGCGATATTGTATGGCAGCGTTTGTTTGCCATTGCTTTAAATGATGTGGTTTTACACGAAGACAAACTCTATGCAGTTGGTGAATACGACTGTTATCGACTTTCGGTTGATACCGGTGAGATAGAATGCCAACAGCAAATGGCCTATAACGCAGGCGGAAAGCTATATAATTTGTTAACGGTGATCGATAATAAACTCTGGGTTATTATCGAGCATGCATATTTCCAGACCCATTGCCTGCTGATATTGAATCTTGATACATTAGCTTTAGAACATAAAATTGATATCCCTGCACCTTATGCGCCCGATAAGTTTCTTCACTATGATGAAGCAAAACGGCAGGTCTTCTATCGTTTTAAACATCGATATGACGCATTTTATCAAGAACACTTGAGTCCATTGCTAGTCATAGATCTCGACGATTTGGATACAGCAACAACTTTTGAGGACAAACCGGATATGGATATAGGGTTTAAACCCGCAGCTGATAACAAAGATCTCGAAGAACTGTGGGTGCACATCAAAGACACGCCATTACATAAAGCATTGCGTTTCGGCATTATCGAAACACAAAACCAAACAAGTTTACATGCGGTGGTACATAACCGCCAGGTACGCCCCCGAAAAACCTTCAATGGCCGAGTCCATTTCCGTTACTCGGGCAGCGACAGACCGAAAGCAGAAGTCGAAGAACAACTAAAAGTCATTGAAAGTTCTTTTAATGAATGGGCACAATCAATGGATGTCGAAGCCGGGACTGGAAGTGGTGAGCCGGTGAGTATCGATGTGGCATATATCGAATAGGCAAGGCTAACCGAAGTTTCAAATCACTTTTTCAAAAGTCGGACTAGTTAGCAAGTTATTTAGATCATCACCAGTTCGGATTAAAAACAGCAAAATAGGCAATAGAAATGAGTAGTCAGGAAGAAGTAACAGGAAGCATTGCCGAAAAAATCATTAAGGTGATGGAGTTGCCCGCGTGCAGGATGATTTCGTCGGTCATCATGAGTGGATATGTATGTTCTGGCGAAAAAAAGATTACTTCACCAGGCAATAATCTGGTGTTGGAAATACTCCAGACTCCTCCAGCAGGACTAAATCAACAGATATCGAAAGCAATACAGGCCAATCTTTTTATATGGACTTTAGAACCAGAAATCAGGGATGAATTATTTGATGGAGAGAATTCATTCGAGCAATTAATGCCTATCATTGCTGACGGGGGCATGCAATGGTTTTCAATGGTTAAAGACAAGCTAATAACCGAACAGGATTTCTGCTCTCTATTCAGGTATCTGAAAAAAGTATTCATTGCCTGTGCCGGTGAGAATGGCAGGAGTCATGAAAAATATACAGAAATTATAAAAGCACTTGAAGATGTCATTGCACCTTTCACTGGAAAAGTTTCGGTCGAGGCAGAGAACGCAATGGAAAAGCTAGGTGAACTACTTGGTGCTGTAGCATCTTATGCCATTGTTAATATTTATGGCGGTGAGACGCTTATACCCCTTATGGCCACATATCAAGAAGATGGTGTAATTAAATTTTCTAGGATTACCGGCCCTGATTTTGATAATGAAAGAATGTTCGAAAAAGGTTACACAGGTGATCTTAATTCCGCGATAGAGCATGGATTAAATTTGCTTCAACAAAACCCCGATAATTCTTCTTATAATGCGCTTGTATTAGAAAGAAGGGTAGAAACCAGTTCAGGCGCTTTTGATAATCTTTATTGTATTGGCGTTATATACGGCGAAGCTCCGGCGCAAGTCGATGTTCTTCTTCCCTATCAAAAGAAAATGGATGAAAAAGAATTCGAGTTATACATGCCAAACCCATTTCATTTGGAACCAGAGGATTTAGATGTTGATACTGTCATGAATGGGTTTCTTTCAGGGTTAAAGCACGATACAAAAGGCTGGGAAATTTTACAGAGTCATTTTAATAACGAGCCTCACCCAGTTATGCAAAAATACAGTTAGAGATTGTTTGTAAGCGTCCGTACATACCTCCTATGATATATCGGGACATTTATACTCAACTAACTGATATAACTCAGTGAAATTTCGATAAATTTTTATGTTTACAGATATGTTTCCTGGTGCTTTATATGAAGGGCCTGGTTCAGCCATCCGCACAATCAGCCGCTGTGGGAAACCCTCTCCCATCCGCACAGACATGAGTCTTGACAGTAATTTCCGGTTTGCGAATGAGGGGAACCTATGGAAATGAGGCGAGCATCTCCGGCCAGGTTTATCCCTGGCCAGGCAATCACTCGATCGACCCTGACCCCAATAATTCGCCACCAGGCAGCGACTCGTAATATTCATGGCTGAGTTTAACGAGCTTTTCATTGTCTCTATCCAGCCATCGCAGGGGAAGCTCAAATTCCTTCTCGATGCTACGCGCCACACTGTCTGGGATCTCCATGAGCCCTTTGGCCATTTTACACAGGTAAGTCGGATTAATGACATGGGCGACCTTTTTCGCCGCATGAGTATGCCCTCCGGCCATCCAGCGGATCATGTCCAGGTTTCTTGACCGCCTGGCTTCAATCTTTGAGTCCTGATGCTCTGGTAAAATTTCCGCGATCTTATCGGCATTTACCTTAATGAGCGTTTCATTTTCTCTGTCCAGCCAATTGCCAGGAAGATCGAATGCTTTTTCGATCTTGCGTGCCACCTCATCCGTAATGGTTTTTTCTCCATTGATCATTCTGGAAACATAATTGGCATTCGTTATATGCGCCATCCTGATCGTAATTTGCTCATGGCCGCCCATCATCCAGCGGATCAAAGCCAAATTTCTGGCGCGTTGCTCTTTAAGCTTCATCGTTTATTACTCGCTGACATATCAATAAAGACCTTTCATTTAGCCGCTGGCTATTAACCTCTGTCTGAAATTTACATCACCCTGGCCGCATGACCATGAAAGACCGGATCTATCCCGTTCACTGCATTAGCTTCCAATGTTCTGCGGTGCCAACATCGATTTCGGGTTTAAATACCTTTCGAGCTCGTTTTGCTCCAACAGCCCTTCTTCAAGAATCAATTCCTTTACGGTTTTACCAGAATGTAGAGCCGTGTGAGCGATACGAGATGCATTGGAATAACCGATATATGGCACCAGCGCCGTTATACTTCCGATACTGATATTCACCAGTTCTTCACAACGTTCGCGATTGGCTTTAATACCTTTTACGCAGCGTTTTTCAAGCATGGAGCAGGCTGAATCCAGCATACGCATTGAGTTCAACACGTTATAGATTATTAAAGGTTCCATAGCGTTCAACTGCAACTGGCCAGCTTCCGCCGCCAGCGTAACCGCGAGGTCATTGGCGATCACCTGATAGGCTGTCTGGTTAACCGCCTCAGGAATGACCGGATTAACCTTCCCCGGCATGATGGAAGAGCCTGCCTGCATCGGCGGCAGGGATATTTCACCAAATCCCGCTCTGGGACCGCTGGATAACAGGCGAAAGTCATTGGCCATTTTTCCCAGCTTGATGGCGAAGCGACGCAGGATTCCGGAAAAAAGCACAAAGGCCCCCATATCGGAAGTCGCTTCAACGAGATTGGCTGCCGGTATCAGGGCCTTGCCTGAGAATTCACTCAAATAGTGCACAGCCAGCCTGGCATACCGTGGATGTGTGTTGATACCGGTTCCGATGGCGGTACCGCCCAGGTTTACCTCTGACAGCAGAACACAGGCTTCCTCCAGACGATCGATATCTTCACCGAGATTAACCGCGAAAGCCTCGAACTCCTGCCCCAGGGTCATGGGTACGGCATCCTGCAACTGTGTGCGCCCCATCTTGACGATGTCTGCGAACTCGTCTCCCTTTTCCGACAGAGCAGAGATAAGACTGCGAATGGTTTCAATCAACGGTTCCGCGCCGAACTGAATCGCCAGACAGGCTGCCGTAGGGTAGGCATCGTTAGTGGACTGGGAGTGGTTCACATCATCATTGGGATGCAGAAACTGATACTCCCCTTTGGCATGCCCCAACTTTTCCAGGGCCAGATTGGCAATGACTTCATTGGCATTCATATTGGTTGAAGTACCAGCGCCACCCTGAATCAGGTCGACGACAAACTGGTCGTGCAAATGTCCATTACAGATATCACGACATGCCTCGATAATCACCTGGGCTTTTTTTGGCGTCAAATTGCCAAGCTCTTCATTGGCTTTGGCCGCTGCCATTTTTACCAATGCGAGTGCCCTTACCAGTTCAGGGAAGTGACTGATCGGCACTCCGGTGATGGAAAAATTTTCAAGCGCGCGCTGGGTTTGGATACCATACCAGGCATCAACGGGTATGTTCAGCTCACCCAACAGGTCGGATTCGGTACGGCTATTCAACATTGTATTCATTCTATCGCCCCGGAAATGCCCGGGCTCTATGGTTTAAGAAGCGCGCTATTTAAACAAACACGAGGCGGAAAAAACATTTAACTGCCATTCGCTACCTGATGCACTTTGACGCTAAAATAGTTACAGCTAGCACCAAATATGACTTTTCTCTGATATCGGGATGCCGTAAAATTTGGGGTCTTGAAGTACCGAATATTAAAAAGTGCGTTGACATGCTGTACAACTTTGCCCCCAATCTCAGACTGCTTTGTAGTTACTATAAATCCACCGCCGAGGTATGCCGGCGACTGGATATGAATCGTCCCCAGTTCAATCGCTACCTGAATGGTCGAAGCAAGCCTTCATCAAACACCATGCAGCGGATCTGTAATTTCTTCGGTGTGGAAGAGTACGAAATCCTGCTTCCCCATGACCAGTTCCAGAGGCTGATCCAGGTCCGACCCAGAACCCAGACCGCAGCCCCCACCAAATCACCCCACCAGGAACACATCAACAGGCTGCTACAGGCTGGCAGCGCCGGTCTGGACAAATATCTTGGCTACTACTTTGAGCACTACCAGTCGATGGCATATCCGGGAAAAATCATTCGCACGCTGGTTTGCCTTGAAATGCGCGACGGGCAGGTCTACTACCAGCGCACGGAACGACTTAGAGAAGAAGCCAGTGAAAAGATCTACCATGCCATTTACCTGGGAATCGTATTGTTGCTTACCGACCGTATTTTCATGATGGATTATGAAACGCTCACCGGTAATCAAATAACCCAGACCATTTTGATTCCATCCTACAAAAACAGGATCAATCGGCTTAGTGGACTAAGGCAGGGGGTATCCGGAAGCGGAGAGAGAACGCCATGCTCGGCTCGAGTGGTGTATGAATACCTGGGAACATCTGTGGATTTGCAAAGCGCCCTGAGGCTCTGCGGACTATATGATCAGGATTCCAGCGATATCGACAAAACCCTGAAACGCGGCATCGCCAACGATATCGCAGCAACGGAATGGCATTTACGCGCCAAACATCTCTAGCCCCTTGACCACGAATTAACTGGGTCAGGGAATTAACTGGGTCAGGTACAAATTAAGATTTAAAAAAACTCGTGTCAGAGAAGAATGGCTCTTACTTAAGCAGAAAGCTGTCTTCGCGAGTACCCAAAGGGCATAAACTAAGCGTGGCAGGAGTGGCATATGGATATGCCGTTTACGGACCTGAGGATGGAATCTCTAAACAGTGCTGAGGCCAGCTGTCGAAAGAGATTAGATCCCTTGCTTTCGTATACGCTACATATATCCCTGTAGCACTCCTGCCACATCGCAAGCTCGGCTCTGGCGTCCTCGGCTCTGGAGTCGTGCTTCTCTCCCTACCTCGAGTCTTGAAGGCCCTCCAGCTGCGCGGCTTACCCCACGATGCAAAAAAGAAGGAGGCAGCACGACTCAGCGCCCTCCTCCTTCATCAAGCATGACGATTGCGGCCTACAACGTTCAGTGGCAATAATTCGCAGAGTCCAACGTGGTTTTCACCTGGTAGTTGGCCGCCGGATCGCAGTTCCCACCCTCATCGCAGGTGGTGTCAAAACTGTAGACATAATCTCCGTCTAGAGCGCAGGCGCCGTTGTCGATAAGGTAGAGATCCCAGCGCTGCTTGCAATTGCCACTGGAGTTCGGACATTTTGCATTCGCTGTATCCTCAGAGAAACTCTGGAGGGTGAAACCGCTCGGAATGGTGACGTTGTTCGCAGTCAATCGGTAGGGCGCGTCGGCAATAGTAACGAGCTCGACATAGATTGGATTGCTGACGTCAACGGGAACGATCTGCTGCGTGATCGCCGCTACCGCTTTAAATGGGTCGAACCCCGCGCAATAGTTCTCAGAATCTAGCGTCGCCTGCACCTGGTAGGTAGCTGCAGGATCGCAGTTCCCATCGACATCGCAAGTGGTATCAAAGTTGAATACATAATCGCCGTCGAGAGCGCAGGCGCTGTTGTCGAGAAGGTAGAGATCCCAGCGCTGCTTACAGTTCCCACTGCTGTTCGGACAATCGGCATTCGCCTCATCCTCAGAAAAACTCTGGAGGGTGAGACCGCTCGGGATCGTGACATTGTTCGCCGCCAAACGGTAAGGCGCGTCGCTGATGGTCACGAGCTCTACATAGAGGGGATTTTTGACATCGGTGGGAACAATCTGCTGTGTGACCGCCGCTGTCGCTGTAAACGGGTCATAGCCAACCTCCGTTCCTGCGCAGTAGTTCTCAGAATCCAGCGTTGCGGTAACCGCGAAATCCGTAAATTTGGGATCGACGGTGTCGCAGTCACCGCCCGCCGCACACTCCACGGTAAAAGAAAAGTCATAGTTGCCGTCGACTTCACAGGCGCCATCATCCGTGAATTTGAGGTCCCAACGTTGCTTGCAGCCGCTGCTGCCGTTGGGGCAATCACGCCCGTCAACGTTCTCGCTCACCGTGACGCTTTTGAATCCCGCCGGGACGCTTACCATCGGGTTCTTGAGGAGAACCGGGTAGTCGGCCACAGTGACCAGCTCGACATAGATCGGATCAGTGATGGTAGTGGGGACAAGCTGCTGCGTGATTGCCGCATTCACCTCGCTCGACACATAGCCAGATAAACCTGCGATGGATTTAATTAGCTCGGTCTCCGCTGTGTCTGCATCAACAAGTGTGACAGCTGTCAAACCCGCTGCGCTATATGCAGCGTCGATATATGCCTGGACGTTTGTATCAAAATCGACTTGTGCAAGCGTTATACCGCCTTCATTAAGCGTACCCATCAGATCATACATTACACCACTTTGAGCTATAGAGATTCCGTTTGTAGGGTCACCGTCACTATCAAGCGTTTGTAATAGCTGTGCAATATTTATTGCCTGTGTATCATCACCAGAGATATCGTATGGAGTAACAACATCTGCCGCAGCAGCACTACCAATAACAAAACCATTGATGCTGAAGGTTACAGTATCCCCAACGTTGCAGCTGTACTCTCCATTATTGTTCGTCACACCACTACTAGCTGTTGAACAGCTGTAAGATAATCCGCTGACAGGTGCATCAACAAACTGGCCAGAAACAGTTTCTGCTGTAACCTCTTTAGTTCCACTTCCACCTCCACTTCCGCCACACCCACTAATAATCATACTGACCATTAAAAATGGGAGATAAATGGTGAACTTCAGGTAGTGCTTTATTGGGCTCTCTTTCATTTGGCTACTCTTATAATGCTGGGCAAACGCGGGAATATAACCAGCCAGAGAGAGGTTGTGACCCTACTATTTAGTTGAAAGTTGACTGTCGGGATAACCCGGCAGATCGATGGGCAAGGATAGCGGGATGCAGACTACGACTCTACCACCGGTAGCGCTTCAAACCACAGGCTAGCCAGTTCGGCACGCGAATTGACGCCGAAGTTGCGGTAGATGTCCACGATATAGCCGTGGGCTGTCCCCCGCGAGACGCCAATGGTTTGCGCGATATCCTTTTCGGTCATACTCGAAAAGAGCAGTGGGATGATTTCACGATGTTTGGGGGAACAGGGTCGCTCGTGCCGGGCAAGCAGGCCACGCTCAAGAAATAACCAGTAGTGCAGCCGAGGGAATTCGAGCAGACAATCCATCAGCTGTACTTCATCCTCCTGGCTGAAAGGGGTGGCAGCCACGGCCTTGTCGACGATGAGGTAACTTTCCGCTTCAGCATCGAGGTGGTAAACCCCTATCATACGATCGCCCACATTCTGCTCTTGCAGCGCTTCGCGCTTCCAGTGTTGCTGCCACTCCTCATCATTATCCTGAATAACATCAGAATAGCGATGTGTGCGGGTTTTCCCGGTATGCTTGAGGGCGTATCGAGTCACTGGGCCGATACCCCTGGCCCTTGCCTGTTGATAATAGGCTTCACACAGAGCCCAGTTGCTGCTGATATTGCCAGCCGGGGTGATGTAATCCATCACCTTCCAGTCGTCAAGCAAGTCTGCCTTCCAGACCTCATCTACATACTTGCCCCGGTAAGCAATAACCAGCCCTACCATATCGGCATGTAGACGTTGACGCAGGTAGTCAAAGTAATGCTGTAGCATGGTCGTCATATCCAGTGCTGAACTGGCATGGATATGCTGACGTAGTCGGCTAAGAGTTACGGGTTGTTGTGCTACATTCATATCTTAAAGAAAACTTTTTGGACGAAATTGTTTTGGAGTACCCACTTTTTGAAGCAGCATTCAGCAAAGGTCTGTCCACTTAATCAATGACCTGCCTGCTGCAAATGACCATGCTAAACGAGTTAAAGAAATAATCAATCGAGTCTGAGCCCATCGGTTCTTTCATTTACCCCTTTACGCTTTCACTATTATGTAACTGCCAGCACTAATCATAAAACCACCAGCAACTTTTTTTATTTTATTATCTAAACCATGCCTGGCAGATATTGAAGCAACTTTTGTCGCGGAGAATGCATAAAATATCTTAATCCCTCCCACAACAATGACATCAATCAATAAAACTATTGCTATATCGGTTAAGGATAATTCTTCAAGGCTAATAAAAGCGGGAAACAGACTAATAAAAAAGAAGATAGCTTTCACATCACCCAATGTTAAAAAAAGACCCGCAAAAAAGCTTGTTGCAAAATCGCCTTTAGTCGCTTTTTTTTCAATTTCAATAGCTGTTGATTTTGATAATAACAGCGTACAACCAAGCCAGATAAGATATGTTGCCCCAATGTATTTAATCGTTAAAAATAGCCATCCCATTGATTCTGCAACTACAGATAAGCCAAAAACTACTAATAAAATAAATATCGCATCACCAGCAACTATACCCATAGAGACGGATATACCATTAGGTATGCCATGAGTTAAAGACCTGGCAACAACAAGAGCAACAGATGAACTCGGGATAAATGCTCCAACAGCCATTATTAACACCAGAGGAACAATCTCAATTAATCCCATATTTTTATCTCAACCAATGAATCATATATTTAGAATTCTTCTTCCATGGGCAGCAATTCCATTCAACTTATGTTTATCAATTATGCCTGTCACTTTGCCGTTATTTTTGAATGATTTCAACTTTTTCGATTTTTAAGAATCTGAGATATAAGCGGATAAAAAACTGATTTGATTTGTACTTACCTGCTATTGCTCAGGCAAAGTTTTCATACAGAATCAGCCAACTGATATCAGGAATTTGCCAGTCACCTAGAAGCTTCAATTACTATCATCCTCTTTAGGACAGCTACTTTTTCCCTTCTTAGCCCTGTAATAATCCGTTCAAAACAAGCATGACCAAAATATATACAGCCATCATTTACGACAGACATTTTCTGTTCTATGCATATTCCAGTAGATTCTATTTTCGTTCTTGAAATTCTGAAGACCCTGTCTATAGTGAAGCATAGAATTCAATGAGTTTGTGTTACTGATATATATTATCGTCTTCCCAACAATATGTTCGTACCAGTGATAAATCCCATTCATTAATACCTGTAAACATGGAGAAACCTAAAGTGAACCCAGTCGTTAAATTATGTACTACAGCAGCAGTCCTTGGACTGGTCGCATGTGCCGCCAACGTACCTGTACCAAAAAGTGGGCCTGTAGCTAATCTCAGCGTAAAAGTAACCAATTTTGCAGAGAATCGTTCATTGCTAAATATTGAAAATATCTGGGTTACACTAGAGGCCAAAGACAGGGGTTGGGAAGGAGTCTATGTGTTAAAAAATGACGAGCCTTCAAAGGACTTCGTTATACCAGCCAGCACCAACGTAAACTTAGCGCTCAAACTGATGCAGGGAGGCGGTGGTTTTTCCAGTTCATGCGGAGCCCAATTCGACCTC
>JBNLGQ010000098.1:0-118205 GCA_050306135.1 Gammaproteobacteria bacterium | reverse complement strand
CAGGCTCTCCTCATGTATGTCATATACACTGCGGTTCTCGGTTCTGGCATCCTGCTTCACCCTACCTCCTGCGTCCATGCAGTCGTCCGTGCGGTGCTTCCTTGCACTCACGAAAAAATCCGAATTTTTAGAGGTGCCCTTAAATCAGCATATATTAAGTATTGTCATTGCTGCTTGCACATGGCAGTCTCTTCATCACACATGCAGATGATCACTGCCTCCTATCAACCTATATATTCACGGATATCAAATGGCTAAAGAAATCATTTCAACCAATCAGGCGCCTTCAGCAATTGGCACCTATTCTCAGGCGGTAAAGGTGGGTAACACCGTTTATCTCTCCGGACAAATTCCACTTGATCCTGAAAGCATGGAAGTGGTCAGTGGTGGTATTGAAGCTGAGATAAAAAGAGTTTTTGATAACCTGGTGGCTGTTTGTGAGGCTTCCGGTGGCAGTTTACAGGATATTGTAAAGCTGAATATATTTCTTACCGACCTGTCCAATTTCCCTCTCGTGAATGAAATTATGTCCAGCTATTTTGAACAGCCCTACCCCGCACGAGCAGCTATAGGCGTGGCAGAGCTACCCAAGGGTGTCGGAGTTGAAATGGATGGCATCATGGTCGTTGAACAGGTTTATTCAGTTTAGACGCTAATGCAGGACTGGAGCAGGGACGACGTCTCCACCTTAGCCGGGGTTGGCCCAAAAATCAGGGAAAAGTTACAGCGCCTCGGCATTCAAAATAAGCAGCAGATGTTGTTTCATCTGCCGCTACGCTATGAAGACCGCACCCAGATTACAGCACTAGGATCATTGCAACCCGGCCAGAAAGCTCTGATTCAGGTAGAGGTATTACAGGCAGCCGTTAGCTTTAGACGACAGGGTCCCAGTCGTCGGGTGTTAGTGGTCAAGGTATCCGATGGAACCGGCATGCTTAGCTTGCGATTTTTCCATTTCAGTGCAGCTCAGCAGAAGAGTCTGGAGAAAGGAAACTGGATTCGATGTTTTGGAGAAGCTCGCTATGTGATGAATTCGTTGGAAATGATTCATCCCGAATATGAGGTCGTCGATTCAGATGCTCCAATACCTTTAAATCAGCACCTCACGCCGGTATACCCAACTACCGATGGTTTGCATCAGCTCGGTTTGCGCAAGATCATGCAAAGCCTGATCGCTGAACTCAATCAAAATGGACTGCAGGAAACTATGCCACAGCAATGGCTGGAAAAAATGCAGCTACCATCCGTGGATGAGGCGCTAAGGGTTTTACATAACCCGAAGGACCAGCAGGACGTGCAGAAAATAAATACCATCGCACATCCTGCTCAGCATCGATTTATCATCGAAGAACTGGCCGCTCATCGTATTAGTTTACTCATGCGTAGACAGCGAATATCCCAACTGCCCTGCCCTCAAATTCAGCCTGCAGCAAAATTGCAGGAGCAGTTTCTGAACAATCTACCGTTTCAACTCACTCAGGCACAGTTAACAGTCACCAGACAGTTATTGGGTGACTATCAGGGACATAAACCCATGATGCGTCTGGTACAGGGTGATGTCGGTAGTGGAAAAACAGTGGTAGCTGCGCTGGCAACTCTGCCGGTTATCCATACCGGATACCAATGTGCACTGATGGCGCCAACAGAAATTCTGGCGCAGCAGCATTTTATTAATTTCACGAACTGGCTGGAGTCGTTGGGTATTGCCGTGGTCAGTCTAATGGGTAACGATAAGGGCAAGAAACGTCAGCACAAGGAAGCACTCATTGAATCAGGTGAGGCACAGATGGTGATAGGGACCCATGCCCTGTTTCAGGAATCGGTGGTGTTTAACAATCTGGGGCTGATCATCATCGATGAGCAGCATCGGTTTGGCGTAGAACAACGCCGTGCATTACAGAAGAAAACCAGGAATGAGCTGGTTCCCCATCAGCTTATAATGACTGCGACCCCGATACCCAGAACACTGGCGATGTCGATATATGCGGATCTGGATTATGCTCAGATTGATGAGTTACCGCCGGGAAGAACGCCGGTAACCACCTCGATTATTGCAGAGAGTAAACGTGATGAGCTGATGGCTTCGGTGCAGAAAGCCTGCCATGAGGGGCAACAGGTTTACTGGGTATGCACTTTGATTGAAGAATCGGAAGCCCTGCAATGCGAAGCTGCTGAAATGACCTTCCAGAATTTAACCGAGCAACTTAAAGGTATCTCAGTGGGGTTGGTACATGGACGCATGAAATCAGCAGAAAAAGAACAGCAGATTCAGGCCTTTAAACAGGGCGAAATCCAGTGCCTGGTGGCAACTACTGTGATTGAGGTGGGGGTGGATGTACCCAATGCCAGTATTATGATTATAGAAAACCCGGAACGTCTGGGGTTATCACAAATTCACCAGCTAAGAGGTCGCGTTGGTCGCGGCAATAAACAAAGTTATTGTCTGCTATTGGTAAAAAACAATCTATCTCGTCAGGTTGCACAACGTCTGGATGTGATACGCAATAATCAGGATGGATTTATCATTGCTGAAAAGGATCTTGAGATAAGAGGTGCCGGTGAAGTGCTGGGAACCCGGCAAACCGGAGAAGCCAGTTTCAAAATGGTCGATCTGGTACGGGATAAACACTGGTTCCAGCAGGCACAACTACTGGCCGAAAAGTTGATGCAGGATGAATATGAGCTGGAACGAAAAAAATTACTGGAAAACTGGATAGGACATCGTCTGCATTATTCTGATGTAGGTTAATTCAGCGCCAACAAAATAATGCTTTACGAGCACGAAATCAGGATTAGTGATACAGATCAATTCTCTAACTATATCAGTAAATAATAATAAACAAATTTACCTTTAGAGAACAACGATGAATCAGGAAAATTTAATCGACATCGCCCAGCAAGCATACGATATTGCCTACGAACTGGATGTGAAGTATGGCTGTTGTCCACAGTGTGTGTTAACAGCCATAAAACAAACCACGGGTTATGTGACGGATGAAACCATCAAGGCCAGTCACGGATTATCCGGTGGCGGTGGGTTGATGGGTGAAGGCGCCTGTGGAGCGCTGACCGGTGGATTACTCGCTCTGGGAGCACTGCATGGTCGAGATGCAGATAAATTGCACAGAGGTCGAGGCATCACCAACTTCAATGCCAGCAAACAACTGGTAGAAAAGTTTAAGCAGGAATATGGCGGTATCAGCTGTGAACACCTGCAAAAAGAGTTTTCAGGACGAACCTGGGATATGTGGAAGCCAGAAGAATACAAAGGCTTTAGCGATAAGCGCGGTGATAAATGTGCACATGCCACCGGGCAGGTGACTCGATGGGTAACCGAGATTTTGCAGGCAAATAAAAAACCGGCCAGAAAGTAATACTTCATAAAGTAGGTGGATAGTTGATCGAATCAACGGTTTTGCTGTTATAGTGAGGTTCCCTACGTAGCGAATCGATAGAGATCTGGCTAGTTACGTGCCATATATGCACGGAGAAAACGATGACCTCAGTTCGATTACGCTATCAAACCCACGAATTTGATGAGCTGGATATTCATATCCGTAGCCTCAGAGATAAACAGGAGTTTGCAGATCCATTGGGTGAAGCCGAAGCCCTGGGTATCTCATCAGCGCAATGGTCTCTGTTTGGAGTGATCTGGGAATCCAGTATGGTACTGGCGCATGAAATGGCTCATTACGATATAAACGGTAAGCGGATTCTGGAGGTCGGTTGTGGCATGGCCTTATCCAGTTTACTGTTAAATGCTCGCCAGGCAGATATTACAGCTACTGATTATCACCCCGAAGCTGGCAGCTTCCTGACTGAGAACGTGCGGCTAAATAAGGGGGCAAATATCCCTTTTTTACGCACCAGCTGGGATAATCTCACCGATGGACTGGGTTTGTTTGATGTCATTATTGGTTCAGATCTGTTATACGAAATAGAACATATTGAGTTGCTCTCTCAGTTTATTAATCGACATGCTAAGCAGAAATGCGAAGTTATCATTGTCGATCCTGGTCGAGGAAAACACGCGCCTTTTAGTAAGAAAATGGTACAACTGGGCTATTCCCATAATCAACGCAAGGCAGAGAACCTTGAGGCCATGGACATTGTCTTTAATGGCCAGATATTGACCTATCAACGTGATTGAGACTGGATGAATATTATTCGGCTATTTCTGATGCAGTAAAAGGTACCAGTGACTGCTGCTCCCGCCAGCGTTGAAAAGTAGGTGCTTTTTGATAGCCCTTATAAAGCACATATTCCAGTACGCCACGTAAACGGTATACACGTACTACCGAGCTAACCTTGAATACCTCTTTACCCTGTTCATCAAAAAAAAGAATTGAAGGGGCATAGAATAAGCCGAGTTGTTGTGCCCATTCATGAGCTTTCAGTTTTTGACCATCTGGGGTTATTACCGGTGTATCGCTCCACATATCCAGCTGAACCACTTCAAAACCATCCAGTAACAGATGTGTAATATCATCATTTAAGGGGTCGGTATGAAGAATGTCACAGGCATGGCAGTTACGTTGTTCAAAGAAAACTGCCAGTGGTTTCTGAGCAGGGATATGACTTCGGTCGAGGATAAAGGGTGGATTTTGAAAGAAATCTTCAGGGTTCATATCACCCTGCCCTTCACTGGCCGGTGGGTCTGCCCTGGCAATATAATCCCTCAAAGATTCTTTCTGGTAGTAACCATCCACCAGGAATTCGAGTGCGGCACGGAGTTTATAGGGCGTATGGTAGCCACGTAATTGCAGTAGTTCTGTCCCCCCTTTCCCATAGAAAATCAGAGTAGGGGTGAAATTCGCTTTTTCGCGTACGGCGTACTGTTTTTCGCTTAATACATTACCTGTAAAGTCGGTGACTTCCCTGTCTCCCCAGATATCGATGGCGATAACATCAAAATGCCGATTAGTGTATTCAACGATATCCTTTTCACGACCAAAATTGATCTGAATTAGCGCTTCGCAGTAGGCGCAGTTTTTTTGACCAAAATAGACAATAAGGCCAATTTTATTACTATCCAGTGCTTCATCAAGATCTTCCTGTAGATCGAGAAATGAATTCTTAAACCAGTCGGGATATTGAATATCACGCTCTCTCGGGGTGTCATCGATGTCCTGAATGTTAAAGTCTTCTCCTACAGCAATGGCCTTATGAACAGGAAAAAGCATAAGGATTAACAGGAATATTGGTTGCCAGAGGTATTGTTTCGCGTTAAAAAGAGGCAATTGAAAAGGCTTCATGTAAAACACCCTGTATTATTTTTATCTGGCTGGTCCGGCATTATGGAACATCCTTACTTTAAAAAAAATAGTTGTGATGTCTAAGGGAGCCCTTGCCAATTCATGATTTGTACTCCGGCTAGAAATGCTCCGACTCATCCCGAAGATTGCTGCAATAGAATGATTATTAGAGCTTACTTCGAAACAAATCGGAACATTTCTGCCTCAGTGTAAAATCAAGCAGAATTTATCAGAGGCCCTTAATTGTAGAAATCTGAATGAAGCAACTGGATATTAGCTGAGCTTAAAATGAAGCTTCTCAATTATCTATTAAAGAATCTGGAGTGAATGTATGAGTAAAATTTCCGGTGAGAGAGAGTTTTTACCATTAAATATCGCCGTTATGACGATCTCGGATAGTCGCACCGAAGAAAATGATACAGCGGGTAAACTGCTTGCTGACCGAGTAATAAATGCAGGGCATCATCTTGCTGAAAAAGCGATTGTGGTTGATAACGTATACAAGATACGTGAAGTCATGTCTCGCTGGATTGCTGATAGCAATGTTAATGCAGTGGTTACTACGGGTGGTACGGGCCTGACAGGTCGTGATAGTACCCCTGAAGCGGTATCACCTTTGTTCGACAAAACCATAGAAGGATTTGGAGAGCTGTTTCGAAGCTTGTCTTACGATCTGATTAAAACCTCCACTATACAGTCACGAGCCATCGGTGGTCTGGCCAATGGCACCCCTATTTTCTGTTTGCCAGGATCGCCGGGAGCCTGCAAAGATGGTTGGGATGGCATTATCCAGGCACAACTAGATGCACGTCATCGACCCTGTAACCTGGTAGAACTGATGCCACGCTTTATGGAAACCTGAGGTGCCAGAAATGAGTTGTGATACTGTTGAGGTCGAACTTATTGCTTTCGAAGATGCGCTTAATACCATGCTGGAGCGTGCAGTAACGGTCAGCGAGGTTGATCACATTGCCTTAGCCGATGGCCTGCATCGGATCCTGGCACAAGATCTGGTTTCACCGATTAATGTGCCACCAGCATCCAATAGTGCAATGGATGGATATGCAATCCGTTTGCAGGATGTAAACCCTGCTGGAAAAACCAGGTTAACGGTGACGCAACGTATTCCTGCAGGAAGTTACGGTCATGCAATTGAAGCAGGTAGCGCAGCGCGTATTTTTACTGGTGCCCCTATTCCGCCGCAATCCGATGCTGTGATCATTCAGGAGCAGGTAGAGGTCGATGGTGACGTCATAACCTTTGATGCAAGCGTAGAGCCGGGGCAACATATCCGCGAAACCGGAGAAGACATTCGTGAGGGCGAAACCATACTCAGCAAAGGAACACGTTTGCGGGCACAGGAATTAGGACTCGCAGCCTCTATCGGGATAGCGCTATTACCGGTTTATCGGAAAATTAAGGTGGGTATCTTTTTTACTGGTGATGAGCTGGTCGAGCCGGGAAAAGCCCTGGCTAAGGGTCAAATTTATAATTCCAATCGCTATACATTAGGTGGTTTATTACGCTCATTAGGTTGTGAGATAGTTGATTTGGGTATTGTCGGAGATACCCTGCAACTGACAGAAGAGGCGATTATCATGGCGGCAGAGTATACCGATATCGTGATAACCAGCGGTGGCGCATCAGTGGGCGAAGAAGATTATGTCTGCACGGCGCTGGAAAATCTGGGCCAGCTGTATCTGTGGAAACTGGATGTAAAGCCGGGCAAGCCGGTCATCTTTGGTATGGTTAAGGAAGTCGCATTTGTTGGGTTGCCGGGTAATCCGGTTTCAGCATTTTCTGGCTTTAGTCAGCTTGCAGCACCCTTTATCAAAAAAATGCAGGGACGTAGTAAAATATTGCCCAAAACGGTTTCAGTAAAAGCATCGTTTGAACGGCTCAAAACTGATAGTCGTCGTGAATTTGCTAGAGGACGTTTATTTCCGGGCGATGATGGACAATATTGTGCGGAAATATATAACAATCAGAGCTCAGGGGTGCTTATGTCGACCACCTGGGCGGATGGATTTGTGGTGATTCCAGGAAACACTCAGATTCATCAAGGTGATAAGGTTGACTACATATCATTTAGCGAAGTTCTGGAGTAAGGCATGGTGAATATTCTGTATTTTGCCAGTTTAAGAGAAGCACTGGATACCGGGCAGGAAAATCTTGAACTGGATAACCAGATTGAATGTGTTGCTGATTTAAAGCGGCTACTCATCGAACGTGGTGGTCAATGGCAGCAGGCATTTACGCAACAGCAAAGCTTACTGGTTTCGGTGAATCAGCAGATGGCTAATGACGATACACTCATCCAGGATAATGATGAAATCGCCTTCTTTCCGCCCGTTACAGGAGGATAAATGCTGATATCGGTACAACAGGAGGATTTTGATTCTACACAGGTTGCCAGGCAGTTATGTGCAGGCCGTAAGGATATTGGCGCTATTGTAAGCTTTGCTGGTTTAGTCAGAGATATCTCTGAGCAGCAAAACCTGTTGGCAATGGAACTGGAACATTATCCCGGCATGACAGAAAACTCCTTAAAGGAAATCGCTGAACAGGCTCAAAACCAATGGGATATTCAGGATCTGGCGATTATCCATAGAGTGGGTCAGCTCAAGCCAGGGGAGAATATAGTGCTGGTGGTAGTGGTTTCTGAGCACCGGAGAGAGGCATTTGAAGCCTGTGATTTTCTGATGGACTACCTGAAAACGCGAGCGCCGTTCTGGAAAAAGGAAATTACCCGCAATGGTGAAAGCTGGGTGGCATCCAAACAAAGCGATGTTGAAGATGCGCTGCGCTGGTCAAAAAAACAATAACAAACTGTCAATCAAGTTCTCTTGACTACTCCTGAGCTTCAGCCATTTCAATGTTATAGTGATTTCACCACATAGGGCACAGAGTACACAGAGGTTCATCTTTTTTACTTATATTTCGTAAGGTTTCTTAAGTATCAACTATAGGTTGTTCAGTTAATATTTAAGTAATAACTTGGTTACTTGTTTCTCTCTGTGGACTCCGTGCTCTCTGTGGTGAGTGTTTTTTAGTGCATTGCATGAAGCTGCGTTTTAAGGGTAATAAGGATATTTTTTAGCGTTTTTTACAGAATTTAGTGGAAATATGCTGGTATTTACATAGAATCTAATTACGCCCGATTGTATTAACAGTTTATTGTTTAAGAGACCAGTATGCTTATTTCGGGCAAAAGCCTTCCTGCTCTACCTACTCCCGTCGGTGAATTCTCTGACCGACCGTTAGATGCTCGTAGCCGTGCCCAGCTGGAGCGTTATCAGGACACCGAACAGCAATCTCGACAACAGACCGTTGAATTCGTGTTACGTGGTGAACTGGTTGATGAAATTGCCTTTGATGAGCAGAATCGCGCAAAAGCCTATCAGCAGATAGACCCGGCGAATCAATACGCAATCAATACCTACATGGATATCAATACGGCCTCCTTACAGCGCCCGGAACGTCAGGGTCGCATGCTGGACATGTTTATTTGAACTGCATCTGCAGGCCCTGACTGATACAATCAGCAGCCTCAAAAAAGCGACCCGAAAAGACTAATGGATGTATCCCATATCATTGATGATCTGAATGATCATCAGCGTCAGGCAGTTACTGCCGAACCCTCAAATATACTGGTACTGGCCGGGGCTGGCAGTGGTAAAACCCGCGTATTAACCCACCGAATTGCCTGGATCTGTGAGGTTAATGGCCTGTCCCCATTCAGCGTGCTCGCAGTAACCTTTACCAATAAAGCAGCTCATGAAATGCGTGCCCGGGTAGAAAAATTACTGGGAATTGCCTCCGGAGCCATGTGGGTGGGTACCTTTCATGGTCTCGCTCATCGATTACTACGTGCTCACTGGAAAGAGGCAAAATTGCCGCAGTCATTTCAAATCCTAGATAGTGACGATCAACTCAGGATGGTGAAACGTGTGGTACGTCAGCTGGAGCTGGACGAAGCCCGCTGGCCACCGCGCCAGGCGCAATGGTTTATCAACCAGTGTAAGGATGAAGGTCAGCGTCCCTCGCATATAGATGCTGGCAGTGACCCTGTTCAGCGACAGCTATTACAGATCTACAGAACCTATGAAGAGCTGTGTCAACGAGCAGGTGTGATCGATTTTGCTGAGCTGTTATTACGCTCTCTGGAATTGATCAGGGAAAATGATGAGCTGCGCGAGCACTATCAGAAACGCTTTAAACAGATACTGGTAGATGAGTTTCAGGATACGAATGCGATCCAGTATGCCTGGATAAGATTAATGGCGGGTCCATATACCAATGTTTTTGTAGTTGGCGACGATGATCAGTCTATCTATGGATGGCGTGGTGCACGTATTGAAAACATCCAGCATTTTGAACGAGACTTTAAAGGCACCCAGCTCATACGTCTGGAGCAGAATTACCGTTCTACCTCAACCATTCTTAAAGCGGCAAATGCGCTGATCGATAATAATCAGGGGCGACTGGGGAAAGAGTTATGGACCGATGGCGAAACCGGCGACCCCATCCTGTTTTATAACGCTTATAACGAAAAGGATGAGGCGCGCTTCGTGGTAGATCGCATCGATGACTGGGTAGAACAGGGCCGTAGTCGAAAAGAGATTGCGGTGTTATACCGCTCCAATGCGCAATCGCGTCAGTTTGAAGAATATCTGGTGGCTCGTGGTGTACCCTACCGGGTATATGGCGGCCTACGATTTTTTGAACGCGCTGAAATCAAGGATACACTGGCCTATCTGCGCATGATTTCCAACCCGACGGATGATACATCCTTTGATCGTACCATCAATCACCCTCCGCGTGGGCTAGGGCAGAAGTCAGTTGATATGATCCGTGAATACGCCAGAGAACACTCATTATCACTGTGGAGCGCGAGTCAACAGCTGGTGACTAATGGCATATTGAGCCCACGCGCACGTACTGGGGTCGAGACCTATCTGCAATTGATCACTCGTCTGCAACAGGAAAGCCAGTCACTATCCTTATCTGAACAGATTCGTCTGTGTCAGGAATTAACTGGATTAAAATCACATTTCGAAAAGGATAAAAGCGAAAAAGGTGAAGCCAAACGAGAAAACCTGCAGGAATTGATAGGAGCAGGCAAAAGCTTCGAATTTGAAAACAATGCCGAAACTGAAGAGATGTCTGAGCTGGATGCCTTTCTCACACATGCCGCTCTGGAGGCCGGTGAAGGTCAGGCAGATGAATGGGAAGATTGCGTACAGCTGATGACATTACATTCGGTCAAGGGTCTGGAATTCCCACTGGTATTTATGGTGGGCATGGAAGAAGGGCTGTTTCCTCATCAGCGATCATCCGAAGAAGCGGGCCGTATGGAAGAAGAGCGCAGGCTTTGTTATGTTGGCATTACACGTGCACGCGAACAGTTGATAGTCAGCAGCGCTGAGGTTAGGCGGCTGTATGGCAATGATAACTACAATGTGGTTTCACGCTTTATCAAGGAAATTCCTGCGGAATTGATGCAGGAAATTCGCCCCAAAGCACAATTCAGTCGGCCGGTTTACCAGCCTCAACACTCCTTTAGTCAGAAGCAAATGGAACAGGAAGTCGGTTTATCAGTAGGTCAAAGAGTCAGTCATAACAAGTTTGGTCATGGAATAATTCTAAACATTGAAGGGCAGGCTGCACAGGCTAGAGTTCAGGTTAACTTTGAGAATAATGGCAGTAAGTGGCTGATGTTGGAGTATGCTAATCTTCAGGCGATTTAGGGTCTGTTAGGAATGGCACTTACTTAAGCTGAAAACTGTCCTCGCGAGTACCCAAAGGGCATAAACTACGCGCGGCAGGAGTGGCACAGGGATGTGCCGTTTACGGACCTAAGGATGGAATCTCTAAACAGTGCTGAGACCATCTGCCAAAAGGGATTAGATCCCTTGCTTCCGTAAACGCTACATCCCTGTAGCACTCCTGCCACGTTGCAAGCTCGGCTCTGGCTTCCTCGGCTCTTGCATCCTGCTTCGCCCTACCTCCTCCCTCCCTGGAGTCGTGCTTCGCCCTAACACCTATATCCATATAGGCGTCCTCGCAATGACGTCGTGTTAGCCTTAAGTAAGTGCCATTCGGGTCTGTTAGCTCTTATTGGGACCTACATACTTGATTTAACGACCTGGAAGCTCGGATCTGGTGTGCTATCAACAATTCGCAAATTCCCCCTTGTCTAGTATTGAAATTAGGCTATGCTCCAATACTGAGTAAGGCAGGTGAAGTTGCGTCGAGTATAAAAGTCTACGCAAGCCTGGAAGGGGCAGCATCTGTAGAATAACCACACACCCCTGTTTTTTCCAAAGGCAGATACCTAGTAAGTACGCTTACTGCTTTGCGTTCAACAACATGGATTACAGGGGTTATGTTATGAAGCAGAGAAAAATCAAATACACGATTCTGATGGTTTGTTCAGGGCTTGCTCTTCTACCCCTGATTCTGCTGTCCAGCATCCTGTATTACGAATCCTCCACATCTGCTGGAAGTGCTCTGGAAAACGCCAGGAAAGATCAGCTGATTTCAATTAGGCAGGCCAAAAAAGCTCAGATCGAAGATTACTTTGACACGCTTCGTGGTCAAATACTGACCTTTTCCAATGACCGCATGATCATCGACGCGATGCATGAGTTAAGCTCTGCTTTTCATCAGGTGACTGAAACAAATTCAGGTAGAAACATCGAAGATGCGAAGCTTCGAGTGAAAAACTATTATGAAACGCAATTCGGTGAGGAGTACAAAAAGCAAAACGTGGGTGAAACAGCGAATGTAGAATCCATATACAATCGCCTCGATACTCAATCCTGGCTACTTCAAGATACCTATATCGCCAGCAATCAGAACCTTCTGGGTGAAAAACACCAGCTTGATCAAGGACAGGGTGATAATGAATATAATGATCGGCATCAAAAGTACCATCCCCATATTCGAGCCTTCCTGGAAAGCTTTGGATATTATGATATTTTCCTGGTCGACTCAAACACGGGCGATGTTGTTTATAGCGTGTTTAAAGAGCTGGATTATACGACTTCTCTGATCGATGGTCCTTATGCAAACAGTGGTCTGGGAGAAGCATTTAGGCATGCCAATTCGCTACCTCAAGGTCGCGAGGTACTGACAGATTTTGCTCCCTATTTCCCTTCATATGAAGGTGCAGCATCCTTTATTGCCTCACCCATTTACGATCATGACGTCAAGATCGGTGTGCTGATATTCCAGATGCCAATCGGGCGCATCAACAGCATCATGACTCACGAAGGAGAATGGGAAATGAATGGATTAGGACAGTCCGGCGAAACCTATTTAATCGGTGAAGACAAACTGGCCCGAAGTGTCAGCCGATTTTTACTCGAGGACCAGAATGGCTATATCGAGATGCTAAGATCTATTAATGTTAGTGACGAAGTCATTCATGAAATTGCTGCAAAGGGAACAAACATTGGGCTGCAGACGATAGATACCAGAGCAACGCAGGCTGCATTGGGAGGGGAAACGGGTTACCTGATCACAGAGGATTATCGTGGTGTACAGGTGCTTTCGGCGTACACCCCACTGACAATTCTTGGTTTACATTGGGCCTTGATGAGTGAGATCGATTTAGACGAGGCTTTCGTGCCAAAATCGGCTCTTATACAGACCATTCTTAGTACCACTGTAGTTCTGTTTGTGATTATCGCCGTCATTGCATTAGTGGTTAGTCTTTTGTTCTCATCACACCTGAGTAAACCCATACTTAGTTTGAGTAGTGTGATGCAGGCAGTCGCGAAAGATAACAATGTCTCCTTGAAGGCTAAAGTTGAAAGGCATGACGAACTGGGAAGGATGGCGGATAGTTTCAACAACATGCTTTCAGGCGTGCAGATGATGATAAAGGATATTATTGAGGCGACAACTGACTTAGTGACTGACGCGGAACAATTGTCTACGGTGAGCCAGTCGTCAAAGGAGGGCATTTACAATCAACGCGTGGAAACGGAAAATTTAGCCAGGGCCATGACAGAGATGGTTGCGGCTGTCTCAGAAGTTGCCAGGTCAAGCTCTATTGCGGCGGGTGCAGCAGAAGAAACTGATAATCAGGTTAAGGCTGGAAAAACCAACATTGAAGACACTGTGCAGGCCTTGTCAGAACTCGATCTGGGTCTGCAGAACTTGTTCGAAGTCATTACCAAACTCAGTGCCAAAACTGACCAAATTGAATCGGTTCTGGATGTTATCAGCGGTGTAGCTGAGCAGACTAATCTGTTGGCGCTAAATGCCGCGATTGAAGCTGCCCGAGCTGGTGATCATGGCAGAGGTTTCGCTGTGGTGGCGGATGAGGTTAGAAAACTGGCCGCACAAACTCAGGGCTCTACACAAGAAATTAATGACATTATCGACGATTTACAAAATAGTGCACAAGACGCTGTCAGGTCAATGGAGTTCAATCGTAAACAGGCTATATCCACCGTTGAGCGGGCACAACTGGCAAAGGACAGTCTGGAAAAAACAACTGATGCAGTTAACCGTATGAAAGAAATGAATATTCAGATTGCCAGTGCAACCGAAGAACAAAATGCGGTAGTTGAAGAAATTAATCGTAATGTGGTGACTATTTCAAGTATTTCTGAAACCTCGGTGACAGAGTCTGAGCAAGTGGCAAGCTCAGCTACGTATTTGGCGGCACTTGGTGAAAAACTCAACCTGGCAGTTTCGAGATTTATTATCTGAGTAAGGTGTTAAGCGGCGATAAAATATCGATAAGCCGCGTCAAATTGAGTACAAGCCAGGATTTTTAAATCTACGAGAACCTAATGCCGAATAGATTTTAAAAGCAAGCTGCATAGGCAGGGCTGCCGAATTTGTACTTGACTATATTAGAATATTCTTATATTGTGAGCCCCATCAAATCATTAGCAAATTGAATTTTAATCTTCTTAGGGTTTACAACATGAAAAAAATAATTACTGCAGCGGCAATCCTTTTAGCAACGACCTCGGTTCAAGCATTCGATATGCCTTTCTTTGGTAACAACAATAACAGCCATAACAATGGATATGGCAACTACTACGGAAACTCTTACGGTAATGGTACTGGTGATTACCGTGGTGATGCGAATGGTCGTGGAAATGGTCGTGGACGCGGTCGTGGTAATGGTGATGCAGAGATGGATTTCTCAATGAGTTTTAAAGCTCGTGGTAAAGGCAACATGGATTCTGAAATGGACGCAAATTCAGATTTCGCTGGTAACGGCAATGGCAATGGTTACTACGCAGGCAATGGTTACGGATATGGCAACAGCCAGTTCAGAAACAACAATGGCTATGGTAGCAACCCTTACTTCGGTTATGCACCAGCAGCACAGGCTCCTGTAGCTCAAGCTCCAGTTGCTCCAGCACCTGAAGCGGCTAAGTAATTAAGCTTATGGTTTCCTGAGGAGCGTGACTCTTCAGGAAATTAACTCAGGCCGTTTTCTACTCTTCCCTGAAGGCGGTCTGGGTTAGTTTACTAACCAGTTTTATCCTCTTGGTGATTATTTGACGGGCTTTGCCCGTCTTTTTTTGGCCATGGATGGCCTTATGTCCCGTAGGCCAAGGAAGGCCGAGAGGGACTGGTGACGAATAGCAGTGCCTTAATTTTCCAACAACGAGCATTATTCGATCAAAACAGAGCCACACGAAATCACAAACAACCCCCTGAACTCTATAAAACACACAACCCCATCAGGATATAAATCACAAATTTATCATCTGTTACAATACTTCTATTTCCGGAGAATTTAATGTCCAGTCAAACCGTACAGAAAAATAAACACGTCATGTTCAGTTATACCATTGTCGACTCTGATCGTGGAGATGTGCTGGAGCAGGTAGAGATTCCGATGGGTTATGTCCATGGTGGAGAGCAGCGCATGTTTGATGAAGTTGAACAGGCAATGGAAGGCGCGTCGATTGGTGATGAAATAGAGGTTACATTACCACCAGAAAAGACCTTTGGTGCTCCTGATCCTCAGTTGATATTTTCAGATTCTCTGGAAAATGTGCCCCCACAGTTTCATCAAATTGGTGCTGAGGTAGAATTCCAGAACGAAAGTGGTGAAGTAAAATCCTTCACTGTGACTAAAATAGAGGATGGCATGTTAACTATCGATGGTAACAATCCCATGGTAGGCAAAAACCTGACATTCAAGGTTTTGATTCACGATATTCGTGATGCCAGCGCCAAAGAAATTGAAACAGGCCGTCCTTCCATGCCTTCCCTGCACTAGTCATGATTCGAGGATTGATACTGTTTGTTTTTCTGAGCTTGAGTTACTCAGCTCATGCCAGGCAAATGGTGTTGATTCAGGGCTATCAAAGTAATTCCTCTAGCTGGACTGAGTCGGGTATTTTCCAGCTGCTAGAAAACAATAAATGGCGCTTTGCGGGTGATTATGATTTAGCCAGTGATGGAGTCAGGTTATTTCATTCGGTTTCTGTAGCTCCGGAAAGTAATGCATTTTATCTGGTATCTCTGCCTACAGAGGCTTCTCTGCAGATCCAGGCTTATTATCTAAAAGCCTATCTGCGTGATTTACGCAAACGATTTCCGAATGAGCTAATCATTCTGGTAGGACATTCAGCAGGTGGTGTATTAGCGCGATATGTCATGGTTCAGGCTCCGGAGTTAAAAATAGGCCAGTTGATCACCATTGCCAGTCCACATCTGGGGACCGAAAGTGCTGAGCTAGGTAAGCTGTTGGGGGATAGTCCGGTGGCTTTATTTACCCCATTGATAGGGGCTGGCACCATCAATCGCTCACAGGGTCTGTATCAGGATTTATTACCCGAGAAACCAGGTCGATTTATCTATTGGTTAAATCGACAGCAGCATCCTGAGGCAGAATATATTTCCATCGTACGTGACCAAAGCGGTGAAAACCCGGGCGATCTGGTTGTAGAGCAAAATAGTCAGTATCTTGAGCATGTATATGATCTGCGTTATCGGGCTTATAGTTATATTGTGCCTGCATCTCATAAGCTGAATGGTGCAGATGGCCGATTGATACTGGATTTAATTGAAGAAAGAGTGTTAAAAAGATTATGAAAATAGAAGGCCCGCTGATTGTAAGAGTTCTGGATGATGATATTCAAAACAAACGCACGCTTGAAATCGATTTTACGGAACCCTATCGAAAGCTTACAACGGAGCAACAGGCCGATGATATGAAAAAGTATATCCAGCAGTTGTTCCAGAATGCCGAAGCTCTGCCAGAAAAAGATTCGAACCGGCAGGGTCTGTTACTGATCATGCAAATCTGTGAGGAGTTGCTGCCTTTTATCCAGCAGCAGGAACTGGATTTGAATGAAACGATAACGATGGAGCTAGCAGCACAAACGGTTGCTCCCGAGGTTTCAGTATCACTGGCTGACTTAAAAATGAATTAAAAGGGCACGTTTTAACACTGAATATTCAAACCGTTTATCGATTTTTTTTGTACCTTTAGAAATTTTTACGGGCAACTGGTAGTTATTAAGCTATAAGAAGTATTGTAAAGGTTAACTATTGAATCGAAGTTAAACGTTTATTGGGTATGCAGCCTGTCAGCTGGTTTGCATAAAGCTTCTTCAGATGTTTCCTTTTCATGTATGTCCTCCTTTGGTTATGTAGAGTGATTGGTATCATTCAGCTGACAAATTTACGGCCAGTTTAAAGACTGGCCGTTTTTTATGTAAAGATTCAAATTTATGCGAATTTGATATAAAAATAAACGTTTATCAGTAATATAGAGCGGTATTAGGCGAACTCTGCTATACTCCGCACCCATTCTTTACAGTACCTCCTGATGACCCAAGATAGCACCCCCTCTTTTGCGGAATTAAACCTCCCTGCAACCGTTTTAAAAGCAATTTCACGACAGGGATATGAAACACCATCTCCCATCCAGGCAGAGTGCATTCCACTGCTGCTAGAGGGTCGAGATATCATCGGTCAGGCACAAACTGGAACCGGTAAGACAGCGGCATTTGCATTACCTCTGCTGAGCCGGGTAGATGTGTCGTTAATGAACCCGCAGATACTGGTTCTTGCGCCTACGCGTGAACTGGCCATTCAGGTTGCTGAAGCATTTCAGGCATATGCTTCAGATATCAAGGGTTTTCATGTATTACCCATCTATGGTGGGCAGTCATATGACATACAGTTGCGTCAGTTAAAGCGTGGCGTTCATGTTGTCGTGGGTACTCCAGGTCGAGTGATGGATCATATCAATCGTAAAACTCTCAAACTGGATAGCCTGCAGGCGATGGTGCTGGATGAAGCAGATGAAATGCTGCGTATGGGCTTTATCGATGATGTGGAGTGGATACTGACAAAAACCCCTGAAAAGAAACAGGTGGCATTGTTTTCTGCAACCATGCCGGCAGTGATTCAGAAAGTCGCTAACAAATATCTGAAAAATCCTGCGCTGGTTAAAATCAAGGATAAAACACAGACAGCTAAAACCATTACCCAGCATTATGTTGAAGTAAATAATCGAGCCAAACTCGATGCTTTGACCCGAATTCTGGAAAGTACAGACTTTGAAGCAGTGCTGATCTTTGTGCGCACCAAAAACTCAACAGTTGAGCTGGCTGAAAAACTGGAAGCACGTGGTTTTGCCAGTGAAGCATTAAACGGTGATATTGCGCAAAAAATGCGTGAACGTACGGTGGATAGATTAAAGAAAGCCAAAATTGATATCGTCATTGCTACCGATGTTGCAGCACGTGGTCTGGATGTCGATCGTATCAGTCATGTTATCAACTATGATATTCCATACGATGCCGAGTCTTATGTACACCGTATTGGTCGTACCGGGCGCGCTGGTCGTAGTGGCGAAGCGATACTCTTTGTAACCAACAAGGAACGTCGTCTGTTAGGTAGTATTGAAAAGATGACGCAGCAAAAAATTAAGCCACTCAAGCTGCCGAGTACAGAGGATGTGAACCTTCAACGTATTCAGAAATTTAAAAACCGTATTCAGGAAACCATCGACGCTTCTGATTTATCTACCTGTCATGAACTTGTCAGCTCTTTTGCAAATGAGAATGACATTGACCCGTTAGTTATCGGCGCAGCTCTGGTCAAAATGGTACAGGGCGACGAGCCTTTACTATTAAGTGATCGACCAGAACGCAGTCGTCGCGAGGAAAGGTCCAGCGGGGAAGGTCGTGGACGCGAAAGAAGCAGCAGTCATGAAAGTCGTTTCTCAGGTAAGCGTGAATCTGACAATGATGACAGACGTCCAACAAAAGAAATTGTTTCCCAGGCTCGACCCCTGAAAGATTTTCCCGAAATTGAAATGCGTCGTTATCGACTGGATGTCGGCTATCAAAATGACGCCAAGCCCGGCAATATCGTCGGTGCGATTGCCAACGAAGCAGAAATGGATAGTTGCTATATCGGTAATATCGATATCTACGAAGATTTTACTCTGATTGATTTACCCGACGGAATGCCCGGCGAAGTATTTAAAATCCTTAAAAAAGCACGTGTTGCAGGTCGACCTTTAAATATTCAGGCCTATAAAGAGGATGGTAAAAAATCAGCTGCAAAAAAATCTGATGGAGGTCACGAGACTCCGCGCAGGTCAAGTAAGCCCTCCACTCGAAAGTCATCTGATCGTGCGCCAGGTGCTGCAAAAGCCAAGCCCAAACATGGTAAGCGTAAAGGTAAAAGGCCAGCGGTTGCTTTGAGAAAAAAACAGGCTCAGGAATAAAAAAGGTGGCTCTGTTATAAGCTCAGGGCTATAAGGGCCCTAACACTAACCCTGTTAGAGTTATAGGCCCTGGTTTTCCACCGGTTTAAACTGTCGTTTGATCAATGTCAGGAATAAAGCAGCAGATATACCACTAGATCCCATAATCATCAGCATGACCATGATTTGATAGCGTGCCGCTATCAGGGGAGATACACCGGAAAGAATTTGGCCTGTCATCATTCCGGGTAAGGAGACCAGCCCAACCGCAAGTAAGGAATTCAATATCGGAATGAGTGCCGCCTGATAGGCCGCATCGCGACAATGTCGATAATCCTCAACGTGTTTCTGTTCGCTATAAAATCGTTCCGCAGCGATGCTTATGGTATTCATTGAATTAGAAAAAATCATTCCGGCTATCGGGATAATGACCTTGGGGTCATACCAGGGATGAAGGTGTAAAACCCCCTGTGTGGTGATCAATAAGGTAAAAACGCCGCCAATAGAGATGGAAGCCAGGCTATATAAAAAAAGCTGACTGGTTGATTGGTCTACAGAACTAAGCGCGATCCAACTGGCAGCGAATAGCATCAAACTGAGTATCAGAGTGACTAGATAGGCACTGTTACTACTGAAAATAAAATTCAGCGCGTAACCGATCAACAGCAGTTGTAACAACATGCGCGCCACTGAATAGAAGGCCTTTTTTAAAGATAAAGACCATTTAAAGATAATGATGAGCGTAATCAAGACTGGAACAAACCCAAGTAGCAGGTCGCTAAGTGAAATGATATGCATGCAAGGTTATCCAGCAATTAGTTATGTTGATTCAACGGTTAAGATAAAAACACTGTTCCTACTTAACTACAGTAAGTGCTTGCCATCAAAAATATCGAACTCAAGGGAAAAAGTATCAACGCTGTCAATGCACCCCAAATTGACTCGATAATAACCAGGAGCACGGGCTGTTTCATGGAAGGGGTAAATGCCACAGGTTTTACAGAAAAAATGTTTCGCTGTACCTTCACCAAATTGATACAGGCCTAGCGCCCCATCCTGCGCTTCGATACGAAGATTTTCGAGAGGTATGACTTCAGTTGACATCAAAGCACCCTTGCGAGCACAGATAGAACAGTTGCAGCGGATACCTTTTTCTATTTTATCTCCAGTATAAGAAAACTTAACAGCGCCACAGTGGCAGCTACCCTGATATGATTCTGACATAGCTATATCCTCTTGTAAGGTGTGTTTAGTAATCAACGAGGATCATCTTATCATTCGGGTTAATGACATAGTTATTAAGCTTGACGCCATTAAATGATTACATCGTTGAGATGAGTCTGTTGCTTCTCGTTCAGGCGCTGGTCAAATTTTTCCTTGTTGATAATAAAACGTTCGTGGCGTCCGCGTGATATCAGATCTACACCGTCATGAGCTTCAACACTAAAGACGAGCTTGCGACCATCAATCTCAATGAGTTCAACCGAGGCGCTAACCTCAAAACCTGGAGGTGTGGCTGCTTCATGAGATACATCGATGTGGGTGCCGACGGTTTGTTCGTTTGGCCAGTCAAGGTGCGGGTTGATACACATAATGCAGGTCCATTCAAGAAACCCAACCAGAAAGCCGGTAGCAAAAACCTCGGGCATTTGAACGAATTCATCGGATTCTGGATACAGCGAAGGTACCGTTTTAGAAACGGGGATAACGAAGGAGTGTGAATATTTGAGGCCGGGTTTTAGTGACTTTTGCATAACTATGATTTTTACCAGATAGTGACACTGATTGAATCATAGCAAAACTAAAGCCTGAGTGTCAGGCTTTAGATTTTAGGTATAAGAAAGTAGTTTGAGCTGAGTTATTAAGCTGCTTTGTCGGTTAACGCCGAAAACTGAAAAAGGTTTTCCTGGATAGGACAAAACTCAATATCAGATGGCTGAATTGATTTTTGAGCCAGCTTTTCATCACAACTACCGGAGGTAGCGCAGTTTTCACATTTGGACATTTGTTGTTTTATATTATGTACCGAAACCTTGTGCAGGTAGACATTAGTATCTAGACCCAGAGCAATCAGCACTTTTGACATACGCAACTGTTGTAAACTCTGTGCCAGGTTTTTGCGAAACTCGCGACCCTGCTGCATATTTTTTCTAAATAGCACAACAAAGAAGACACTGATCAAGGCCATAGCCAAAGCTAAAACGGCTAATAAGATAAGGCTGATAATTTCCATTGATTTCCCCCAGTCAAAAGAGCGCAGAGTTTATGCACTTATCAATAGATATGAATTGACCTGGGTCACATGTTGCGCCGCAACATGGAATAATTTGAGATAAAGTAATGAGGATTTATCGAAATCCATCAAAAATTGCTGTATATGGAAAGATTTTCAAATTTGATGGCCAGGTTTAAGGGTTAAGTATATGGATTAATGCGATTTTTGGAGCGTTTGGTGGACTATACTCTGTCTATGTTCCAATAGTAGATTCCTACGCAATATACAAACCGCGACAAAGAATGATAAGAATTTTTGCTCTCCTGATGTTACTGATGACTGTGGTACCACCTGTAGTGGCAGGGCCAAGTTATAACTGGCCTGCTGACCTTACCGGGAGCCCTTTCAACTGTTATAACAATGGAGTCTACGGCTGTTACAGCAGCGTAAACATTCCGCAGGATGCGCAAATTACATTGACCGGAGATACCACTGTGGCTATAGCCGGTAATTTTACCATTCAGTCGGGGTTTCTCGGCGTGATTACGAATGGATATGCATTGAATATTACCGTCTATGGAAATGTTACGATAAATCAGGGGTCGAATTTTAGCGCTAACCTTACCGCCACGGGTGACATCACTTTAGGCAACCAGACAACATTTACCGGAGATATCACTTCATACTCGAATGTCGCTATCGGATCAAACAGCACTTTTAACGGTAATCTTGACACTACTGGTTCCGTGACTATAGACAACCAGGTGACGTTTACCGGCGATATCTCCACTTTCGCGAATATTAATATCGGTACCAATGGTATTTTTACTGGTGACATTACTACGACAGGCGCGCTGTCTATCGGTAGTGCAACCGTAGTCTATGGTGCATGTACCCCCTCACACCCGCAATGTGGCCTGGCTCCTCCCAGTTGTGACACCCTCGCAGATAATTTCGGCTTGGTTAGTTATGGCAACCAGGATGGGAGCGTTAACTGGGCATCGAACTGGATAGAAGGCAACGATGATGGAGATCCTTCTAATGGTGATATCAGAATTTCGGGTAATCGATTACTTATAGAAAATAGTGATCGATCTATTACCAGGAATGCGGATTTATCGTCGTATACGACCTCTACCCTGACTTTTGATTATCAGGAAAACGGCTTTGACAACAACAATGACTACGTCGATATTGAGGTCCGGGGCGGCGGCAATGGGTGGACAAGTCTGCAGCATTTTGCAGGGTCTTCAGTCGGTAGTGGTAGTTCCAATACAACGGTTCCCAGTTCTTTTCTAGCTAACGATTTTAGCATTCGCTTGATAACCTCGCCTTCATTGGCTAGTAATGATCAGTTTTATGTCGATAATTTCAGAATTGAAGTCTGTGGCTCTGCCAGTGTAGCAGCGAATATGGATTTTCATTTTGATGAATCCAACTGGACGGGTATCCCCGATGAGGTTGTGGATAGCAGTGCCAACGCTAACCATGCATCGATCAGTTCAGGCAGCGGTGTCAACACAATTGCTATGGGACAGCTGTGTCGGGCTGGACAGTTTGATGGGGTCAATGATTACCTGGTCTCGAACGATATCTACGCAGCTTTGCGTACCACGGCATCCATGAGCTTCTGGATAAAAACCACTCAAACCGGGAATAATACCAACTGGCAAGCCCCGGGTGTCGCTGGAGTCGAACAGGCAGGATTGGGTGATGATATTTTCTGGGGCTGGTTGGATGCCAGCGGCCATATCGGGATCTCAAAATGGGATACACCATCAGCGAAATCCAGTGTAGCTATCAATGATGGCGTTTATCACCATGTGGTGCTCACACGCGACTCGCCCAGTGGCGCCTATAAGATTTACATTGATGGGGCGCTAAATGCTTATGGCACTACCGGTTCTGGTGACGTCGGTACCAGCTTCACCAGCATTGGTCGTATCGAGGATACAGGTGGAAGTCCTGAATATTTACAGGCCGAGCTGGATGAATTACTAGTTTTTGACACTGTGTTATCAGATACACAGGTTTCCAGCATCTATACCAACCAGCGTGACGGAAAAAACTACGATGGCTCACCCAGGGCTTGCCTCGATTCACCGCTGGTTGAATGGCATTTTGATGAAACGGGCTGGAATGGTAGTGCTGGAGAAGTTCTGGACTCACAGGGGACAGTAAACGCTAGCGCTGTTAATGGTGCAAACACCGGGGGGGCAAACCCCGCTTTAGCAGGTGATCCAGGAACCTGTCGTTATGGCACGTTTGATGGTACAGATGACTATGTTGATTTAACTGGCATGCCTGAATTAACCGGTAGCTTTACGATTACTGCCTGGGTATATGCCAATGAGACAGGAAATGATCAACGCATTTTTGTGGATGATCAGAATAATTCGAATGGATTTGGATTAAGCCTCGGCGATGGTGGAAATGGTCAGTTAAGATTTTTTTCAAGAAGTGTAAATCCAGTAATAGTGGATACTCAGAATGCTGAAATTACGGCGGAGCAATGGTATCACCTGGCAGTGGTACATGATATATCGGCGAAAACCCGACAAATTTATGTCGATGGCACAGCCGTAGCATTAAGTACAGGCGGAACAATTTCTACATATAGTGGGACCTGGGGCGTCGATACTGGCGCGGCCAGTATTGGTGGAGAAAATAATAGTGCCGGAGAAGCCAACGCTAACTTTAGATTTAACGGCAATATCGATGAAGTCAGGGTCTACGAATCAGTATTATCTGCTAATCAAATTACCACCGTAATGAATTTTACCAGACCCTGTGGCGCTACTGGGCCAGATCACTACGAGATATCACACAGTGGAACAGGTATAACCTGTGCACCAGAAACGGTAACAGTTACTGCACATAACGCAGATCATTCATTGTTTTCAGTTGCAAATGATACCTCTATAACAGTCACTAGCAGTCCTGCTGTTGATGCTATTTCCAGTTCGCCGGTGACCATACTTGCGGGCCAGTCTTCCGCCACTTTCACAATAACTGAAACAACGATGACTGCCTCGCCCCATGTGAATATTAATGTAAGTGATGGCGCTGTCTCTGAAACCAGTGGTAGTGCAACTGCTGCTGATGACCCTGCTCTGGTATTTGTTGATTCGCTGTTTCAGTTTGTGAGGGACACGAGTATTCCACCGGCAACTCACATTAATACACAGATTGGTGGTAAACCATCCAGTACTGCACCTAATACTCAGAACCTGTATCTACGAGCGGTTAGAACAGATGATACTACTGGCAGTCCGGTCTGCGTAGCAGCACTGGATGCAGGCACGCACGATATCAATATGGGTTACCAGTGTCTGGATCCCAATAACTGTACTGCCGATGAGCTTAGTGTGAGCAATAATCTGATCTACGATAGTAACGCGGCTACCACACTTGCTCACAATGATGGCGCGACTATGGGTAATAGCTCGGCAGTAACGCTTAATTTCGATAACAGTGGTTATGCGCCTCTTTCCTTTGTGTATAACAATGTAGGTGAAATTGCATTATTCGCTGGTGATTATATAACACTCAATGGTGGCACGATTACCAGTGGTATTTCCGATCAGTTTGTCGTGCGGCCATTTGGACTAACACTGGATTTCGATAATGGCAGTAGCAGCTATAACATGCGACAACAGGATTGGAGCGATGGTGTGCTGGATGGAAGTGCTGGTGATGCTTCATATTCTGATCCTTCAACCAACCCACAAAACAGCACGGTTTTTCAAACAGCGGGTAGTAATTTCCCTGCTGAAATTACCGCAGTGTTGTGGCAGGCTGGCGATGACAGCGATAACAATGGCGAGCCGGATGCGGCTGCCAATCTATATAATAATGCTTCTGCCACCTTATTTGGTCAGCAAAGCACCTCTGTGATGCAGATAACCCATACCCTGCAAGAGCCGGCTGGGGCAAATTCTGGTATTCTGACAAGCACATTTACCAATCCGTATGTCAATGGAGCAACAACAGGCAGCATGAACTGGAATGAGGTTGGTATCATCGATATTCAATTGTCATTGACCAGCTTTCTGGGCGATACATCATTTACATCAAGCTATACAGCAGAAGATGTTGGACGTTTCAGACCAGCAGGTTTTCGTATTAAGACAGGTTCGGTGAATGATGGCGTTCTGGATAATAGCTGTGGGACTTTTAATTATATTGGTCAAGATTTCGGTTATCTGGTGAATCCTGCTTTTGTGGTGGAGGCTATTAATGCGGCATCCGCAGTTACCACTAATTATCGCGCTGACTGGAACAAACTGACATCAGCTTCTTTCCCTATCAGTGTGGTGTCGAATGATGGCAGCAATGCACTGGATATTGTACATACACAGGCAGGTATTAATTATAATCCCGCCGGTTATGGTGTATTTAATGTAGCCTTTGGTGATGATACTTTCTGTTATGGACTGGATGTGTCCGGCGTCTGTGTAAAACAGTCTAATGCTCAGCTTGCGGAATTCACCGCAGATATCACCATGTCCTTAGCTACGATAAGTGATGGTGAAGTATCAACTGCAATCGGTCAGGACTTTTCACCAATACTTGGTAAATTAAGGTATGGGCGCCTGGCCATGGATAATGTATTTGGTTCGGAGCTAGTCGGCTTAAGCATGCCCATGCATACACAGTATTATGATGGCAGTAACTACATTCTCAATGAGGATGATGGCTGCACCACTGTCGACCATAACGTTGTAAATGAATTGATAGTCACTCCGGTACTGAGTGGTGGTACTTCGACCGTTACGGTGATTTCGACGACTGCTGTTGGGGGTGTTCTGGATATTAGCCTGACTGCGCCAGGGGCCAATAACATCGGTTATATAGATGTGGTACCAGATCTAACAATATCTGGAGAAACCTGGTTGCAATATGACTGGGATAGCACAATACCTGGGCTGGAAAATCCATCAGGCCGAGCTAACTTTGGAATCTATAACGGTGATTCGCGGCAGATATACATCCGCCAGATCTATTAATCAGCCCAGTATTAACCTACTTTTTCGTAAACCATTCCGGGCGAATCATAAGGCCGAGCCACAAAGCCCAGATGGTTGTAAAAGCTTTCAGAGCCTTTGGCGGCGAACAGATGAATGCGGCGAATATCGTAGCGGTCGCATTTATTTACCAGAATGCGAATGATCTGGCTGCCGATACCCTGCCCCTGCCAGACAGGTAAAACCATCACATCATAAATGGTGGCGTAAGCAACACCGTCAGAAACGGCGCGACCAAATCCAATGAGCTTGTTATTTTCATAAACGGAGACTATAGCAAAGCTATTATGTATGGCTTTCTCGAGTTCATCCGGGCTCAGATTCAAGCGTTCATTCCAGCCAGTCTGTGTATACAGAGGGTAAAATTCGGTTTTAGTTGGGATTTTGTCTTTATATTCCATGATACTGGGCCTTTTCATTTTTATGCCTTTCAAATATAACCTGTTATACGTTCAGCTTGCATTAATTTTATTAATATAAGCTTGTGGCGTCGGTGTTATTCATGAGCTGAAAAGCACCGTCAGTTGGCCCATAAAGCCAGTCGGTTACAATCGTAAAAGTATGTTTCCGACGGGTTATCCTTTTAGACCTGCAAACTAACTTGCAGGTCTTTTTTTGCACAGGGATGTGCTTATGCTGGGAGGCCATGGATGGCTACGACCAGTATTCGTACAGATGGCACGGTGATGATCAAAAGGAGCAACTCACCAGAACAGCACTACAAAAATTAAAACATAGATGGCCTTATGCCTCGAAGGGCATGGATGCGCAGGAGCGACTGGTGACGAATAGCACTGCAGTTAATAGTCAACAACGACCAGTATTCGCACGGACAGCACTGTAGTGATACAGAGTGCATGAGGCATGGATGCGCAGGAGCGACTGGTAACGAATAGTACTGCAACTAATAACCAGCCACGAGCACAACTAGATTAGTCAATCCCCCAACATATACCGCAAATGCCTTTTAACAGTTGGCCATTCACTTTCAATAATAGAATACACCACCGTATCACGGTATTCGCCATCAGGTGACTTCTGGTGATTACGCAAAATCCCATCCTGTTTGGCACCCAGTCGCTCGATGGCTTTGCGAGATCGGTGATTCATCCAGTGAGTACGAAACTCAACTGCGATAGAAGAGAGTTGTTCAAAGGCATGAGTGAGTAACAGTAACTTACATTCTGTATTGATCGCACTGCGTTGATAGCTTGCTGCATACCAGGTATGGCCAATCTCCAGTCGGTGGTTGTTTTCATCGACATTCATAAAGCGTGTGCTGCCAACTACCTTATTGGTCTTATGCTCATGAATAACATAGGGCATTTCACCAAATTGATCTCTGCGCATCAGTGCATATTCAACAAACTGCTCGGCCTGCTCTGGTGAAGGTACCGATGTATACCACAATTTCCACAGTTGCCCGTCTCGTGTTGCCGCTTTTAAACCCTCAACATGACGCGGTTGCATCGGTTCAAGGGTGGCGTGCTTACCGAGTAAAACGACGGGTTCTATCCATCTTTCCATATCGTATCACCTTGCTTAAAGTGTAAGTGCGAGCACCAAAGGTATCACAATTATCGATCCGAGGTTACCCAGCATCACAATCGATGCTACCTGCCGGGGTTGCTGGTTATAGCGCTCTGCTACCATATAATTTAACACTGCTGGGGGTAAGGCACTGAATATAATAAGCATCGAAAACTGCATATCTGACAGGTTTAAAAAATAGCCTATGGGTAAAGCAAACACTAATCCACTTAGTGGGCTGATGATTGCACCTATAAGGCCGATCTTCCAGTCTTTCCAGTCAATGTGAATGAGGCGTACACCAAGCGCGAATAGCATTAAGGGAATAGCGATCTGCCCCAGCATTTTGACTGGTGTGGAGAGTAAGTCGGGTAGGGTCCAGTGCATAAAAGAAAAAAACAAACCTATAATAGTGATAAATATCATCGGTATTCTAAGCATCGCTAGTAATGAAGCTGATCGGTTTAGAATTTTCACTCCAACACTAAAATGTAGAGAGTTTTCTATCAGGAATAGCACCACTGCAGCCGGAAGCCCCTCTTTACCGAAAGCGAATAACATCAAGGGCAGCCCCATATTGCCCGAGTTGTTAAACATCATCGGCGGCACAAAGGTTTTGAATTCATAATCGAAAAACCGTGCAACCGGCCAGGCTACGATTCCAGCACCGAGTACAACAATTACCCCCGCTATGGCGAGTGACTGATATTCGGGTAGGTTGAAATTATTAGCAGTGAGTACATCGAATATCAGCGCGGGAAGAAAGATGTCGATATTTAGTCTGTTGGCCGCAGCCATATCTGGGGAGTGTTTACGGCCGTAGAGATAACCCACTAAAACGATGGCAAAGATTGGAAATACTATGCTGATTAATTGCCAAATCATGGAGTAGTACCTGAGTTATAATACATACTAATTTTTTAAAGTCTTAAGATATTTTGCAATCAGGTTAGCTTCAGAAATTGGCATATTCTTGAATGAAGGCATATTTCTATCTTCTGATTTTTCAGCGCGTACTTTATGGCTTATCTGCCAGGAAAATAATTCAGTATTATGAATGCGAGGATAACCTTTTAAAAAATTGCCCTTTCCATCCTGTTTATGACAGGCTGAGCAATGATATTCAAACATTTGTTTACCAGTGGTTAATTCGGGATGATCGTGTTCATCCTTTTGGCAGCCAGTAATAAAAAATACTGAAATAATTATTAAACGAAGTCCTTTTACAGATTGTATACATATCATCAGGCTTTTATATCGTAGCCACCTGGAATCTACAAGCTCTGATAGAGATTAATCAGGATCGTTTTCGAATATCAGATTTATCGGTTGCTGGATGCGGTCATTCATCTGGTATGCCCTGAGACCAAACACTCCTTCAATATCCTGGAATATTTCTATACTGACCTGGCCATCATCTAATGGATGAGATTCGATGAACTGGATTGCGTCGCTATGCTGATTATAAAAAATGGCAACTGAGTTTTGCTCACGCATTTTTGTTTCCATTTCCTCTGTACTTTTGCAGATATAAATTGCGCCGGATGGGTCAATCAATCCAAGCAGGCAATTATTCTGCTGTTGCAGGGCCATACTCATGATACGGGTAGAGGTAATACGAGAAATATTCATATGGATCAGGTTTAATGCAACGTCTGATTGAATTCGAAATCAGCGGAAGGGTTAAACAACTGTTCGATATCAATGGAGTCAAAATAATAGTCTGCGTTACAGAACTCACAATTGATATGAATGCTGCCCTGTTCCTTAAGAATTGCCAGAGCTTCCTGATGCCCAAGCGCCTTAATAACTTCTGCCGTGCGCTGGGTTGAACAGTTACAGGAAAATTCGATGTTCTCAGGGTCAAATAGCTGGACTGATTCCTCATGAAATAGACGAAACAGAATCTCCTCGGGCGGCAAGTTCAACAACTCCTCTTCGCTCAGCGTTGAAGCCAGCTGTATGACTCGATTCCATGCATCTTCATCCTCAATTTCTCCAGGCATTTTTTGCAATAACAGACCGGCGCTGGTCTCAGAATTACTGGAAAACCAGAGCCTGGTGGGTAATTGCTCCGAATGTTCAAAATAGCCATCCAGCGCTTTTTCAATACTATTGCCAATAAGTGGCACTATGCCCTGATGGGGCTTACCTTTTCCATTATCGATGGTGATAACCATTTTATCGGCCTGAAAGATTTCGGACAGTGGCGCGGATTCATCCTTTACCGTGCTGTTCTGCCGGACCAGCCCGCGTATGGTATTTGAGCTGGTAGCCTGGGCGACCAGAAGATGTATCGCACCTTGCCCCCTGATCTGCAGGGTGATATGCCCCTGCAGTTTGAGTGTACTGGCGAGTAAGGTAACAGCACTCAAGGCCTGCCCCAGCAGCTTTTGCGCAAACTCATCCGCATCAATATTTTTACGGCATTGTTGCCAGCTGTTATCCAGCCTGACCAGTTGCCCACGGATAGGACTGTTATTAATGATAAAACGCAGAATTTGATCGATTTGTTTCATGCGGTATTGGCGTCAGGATTTGAGTTTATCGCGCAACATCTGGTTTACCTGTCCAGGGTTGGCCTTGCCTTTGGATTGTTTCATCACCTGCCCAACCAGAAAGCCCAGTACCTTTTCCTTACCAGCTTTAAACTGCTCCACCTGATCCTGATTAGCAGCAATGATTTCATCAATAATTGATTCAATCGCGCCGCTATCAGTAATCTGTTTCAGCCCTTTGCTTTCAATAATGGCATCCGCATCACCTTCGCCATTCCACATCGCTTCAAAAACCTCTTTGGCGATCTTGCCGGATATGGTGTTATCGGCAATACGTTTGATCAAACCTGCGAGTTGCGAAGGAGTAACGGGTGAGCTGGCATAGTCCATCTCTGATTTATTCAGTGCGCCAGACAGGTCGCCCAGAATCCAGTTTGCCAAAGGTGCCGACTGGTCAGGGATTTCATTTAATGCTGCTTCAAAATATCCAGCGATTTCGCGGCTGCTGCTCAACAATTCCGCATGGTAATCCGACAGCTTGAGTTCATCGATATAGCGCTGGCGTTTCTGCTCGGGCAATTCCGGCAGGGTGGCTCTAACGTCGTCCAGATTCTGTTGAGTGATGCGCACCGGTAATAAATCTGGATCAGGAAAATAGCGATAATCGTTGGCCTCTTCCTTACTACGCATGGAGCGGGTTTCATCCTTGACTGCATCATAAAGCCGGGTTTCCTGTACTACTTTGCCTCCATCTTCGATGAGTTCAATCTGACGTTGGACCTCTAAATTAATGGCCCTTTCCAGAAAGCGGAAAGAGTTGATATTTTTCAATTCGGCACGGGTGCCAAGTTCCTGCTGCCCCATTGGGCGTACTGAAACATTCGCATCGCAACGGAAAGAGCCTTCCTGCATATTGCCGTCGCAGATTTCCAGAAACTGCACCAGCGAATGGATTTTGCGCGCATAGGCAACGGCCTCTTTGGCGCTGCGCATATCGGGTTCTGAAACGATTTCGAGCAATGGCGTACCGGCGCGGTTTAGATCGATACCACTCTGGCCGGGAAACTGGTCATGGATAGATTTGCCGGCATCTTCTTCCAGATGCGCGCGGGTCACGCCAATAACCTTGCTAACCCCTTCTTCAGGGCTGATGGTGATCTCGCCTTTACCTACGATTGGCAGCTCAAACTGGCTGATCTGGTAGCCTTTGGGTAGATCAGGGTAAAAGTAATTCTTACGCGCGAAGATAGACTCTTCACCAATATGCGCATTAATGGCAAGACCAAATTTGATCGCCATACGCACAGCTTCGGCATTCAATACAGGCAATACACCGGGCAGGCCCAGGTCAACAGCACAGGCCTGAGTGTTGGGTGATGCACCAAATGCGGTTGAGGCGCTGGAAAAAATCTTGCTACGGGTGGCCAGTTGAGCATGAATCTCAAGGCCTATAACGGTTTCCCACTGCATTATTTCACCTCCGCTGTTTGCTGGTGCCAGTCGGTTGCCTGCTGGAATTGATGGGCAGCATTGAGCAGGCGACTTTCGTCAAAATAGTTACCAATTAACTGAAGACCAACCGGTTTATTGTCAACAAAGCCGGCTGGAATTGACATTGCCGGTAAACCAGCCAGATTCACCGAAATGGTGTAGATATCCTGCAGATACATGCTCACCGGGTCATCGGTTTTATCGCCAATCTTGAAGGCAACATCGGGTGTGGTAGGCCCTGCGATCAGATCAACCTTATTAAAAGCCTCAGCAAAGTCCTGACTGATCAGACGGCGTAGCTTTTGAGCCTTGAGATAAAAGGCATCGTAATAACCAGCCGACAGGGTGTAGGCACCAATCAGGATGCGGCGTTTAACTTCTTCACCGAAGCCTTCTGCACGCGAACGTTTATACAGGTCTTCCAGATCTTTAGGGTCGTCGCAGCGATGCCCGAAACGAACTCCATCCATACGCGACAGGTTGGATGAGCATTCTGCCATCGCCACCACGTAATAAGCTGGAATCGCTATCTTGCTGTTAGGCAGGCTGACCTCAACCACTTCAGCACCAAGCTTTTTGTATTCATTGATGGCTTCATCAATAGATTTAGCAACATCGTTATTCAGGCCTTCGGCAAAATACTCTTTAGGCATGCCTATCTTTAGACCTGATAGATCATTGTTCAGGCTGGCTGTGTAATCAGGGATCTCTCTATCGATAGAGGTTGAATCCCGTTCATCGAATCCTGCCATAGCAGCAAGCAGCAGTGCACAGTCTTCGGCAGTTTGTGCCATCGGGCCGCCCTGATCCAGGCTGGATGCATAGGCAATCATGCCATAACGCGAAACGCGTCCATAGGTGGGTTTTAATCCGCTGATACCACAGAATGCGGCTGGTTGACGGATAGAACCACCGGTATCGGTACCGGTTGCAGCAGGTGCCATTCCAGCAGCAACAGCGGCGGCAGAGCCACCCGAAGAACCACCAGGCACACAGTCTGTATCCCAGGGGTTTTTAACAGTGCCGTAAAAGCTGGATTCATTTGAAGAACCCATGGCGAATTCATCCATATTGGTCTTGCCCAGCATCACGCTATGCTCGGCATTGAGTTTTTCGATTACCGTGGCATTGTAAGGTGCGATAAATTTATCCAGCATATGTGAACCACAAGAGGTCCGTATACCATCAGTGCACCAGATATCTTTATGTGCCAGCGGTATACCGGTTAATGCAGTGGCTTTACCCTCGGCAATCACGGCATCGGCAGCTTTCGCCTGCTCTAATGCCTGATCTTCGGTTACTGTGATAAAGGCATTTAGTTCAGGGTTAACTGCCTTTATTTTAGCCAGATATTGCTGGGTGATTTCCACGCTGGAAAACTCTCCCGAAGATAATCCCTGTTGAAGTTGTTTTACTGTAGACATGTTGAATTCCTGTTATTCGATCACTCGAGGTACCCGGTAAAGACCGGCTTCCACGTCGGGCGCAATGGATTGAAATTTTTCACGCTGATCTGCTTCTTTCACTTCGTCAGTACGCAGACGTTGCTGAGCATCCATCGGGTGTGCCATAGGTTGCACATCATCGGTATTCACCTGATTCATCTGATCTACTAATTGCAGAATATTGGACAGGTCACGGGCGTAATGTTCCATATCGGCTTCATCGATCTGGAGTCGTGCAAGATGTGCGATATTTTTAACATCTTCGATTTTTAAACTCATATTCGCATTCACTAAATGTAAAATGGGGCAGAGGTCTGTTACCACCAATTTGATTGACATTGCAAAAGGCAATTCTTGCGTCAAATTAGTGTTAACAAGCCCTAAAATTCCGCCGCTTGTTAAAAAGCCAGCAAACTTAACATATAAAAGCGTCTGGGATAAGCAAAATCAGGCATTTCAGCCTTGCTCTAAGGCTTACCCGTTGCTAGAGTACGCGCAACATATCAGACGTGGGCCTGGGATGTCTCTCAATTAGGTTCGCTATACATAAAAACAGGTAAATATCAGTCAATGTTTTCAGCTCTTCGTGGTCTTATTTCAAATGATTTATCCATCGATCTTGGTACCGCTAATACCCTGATCTATTCTCGCGGACAGGGTATCGTATTAAACGAACCTTCGGTTGTGGCAATTCGTCAGGATCGTGGACCGGGTGGTCCAAAATCCGTAGAGGCAGTCGGTATGGATGCCAAAAAAATGCTGGGTAGAACGCCGGAAAATATTACCGCTATCCGTCCTATGAAAGACGGTGTTATCGCCGACTTCACCTATACCGAAAAAATGCTCCAGCATTTCATCCGCAAAGTGCATGAAAACCAGTTATTTCGTCCCAGCCCTCGTGTATTGATCTGTGTGCCCTGTGGTGCGACCCAGGTTGAGCGTCGAGCTATTCGTGAATCAGCTCTTGGGGCTGGTGCGCGTAAGGTTTATCTCATCGAAGAACCCATGGCTGCGGCAATCGGTGCTGGCATGCCAGTGGATGAGCCGCAGGGCTCCATGGTATTAGATATAGGTGGTGGTACCTCAGAAGTTGCCGTTATGTCACTCAACGGTATCGTGTATTCCGCTTCAGTACGTATCGGTGGTGACCGATTTGACGAAGCCATCACCAACTATGTGCGCCGTAACTATGGCATCCTGATTGGTGAAGCCACAGCAGAACGTATCAAGGTTGAGATTGCTGCCGCTTACCCCGGCGAAGATTTGCTGGAAATCGAAGTGAAAGGTCGCAACCTGTCGGAAGGTGTACCCAGAAGCTTTACTCTGAATAGTAATGAAATATTAGAAGCCTTACAGGATCCCCTATATGGAATTGTTTCAGCGGTTAAGAATGCACTGGAACAAACCCCGCCTGAACTGGGTTCTGATATCGCAGAACGCGGTATCGTATTAACCGGTGGTGGTGCGTTGCTGCGTGATCTGGATCGATTGATCATGGAAGAAACCGGCCTGCCAGTGATTATCGCTGAAGACCCGCTAACCTGCGTGGCTCGTGGCGGTGGTCGTGTGCTGGAAATGATCGATCAACATGGTTCAGACTTCCTCGCAGTAGAATGATTGCCAGCGACGCTGTTATAAGCAGACTGATTTGTCAAACAACAGCGTCGTGTTTCGGGCTTTAGCCTGATCGTAGTATGCAGAATATTTTTCAACAGGCACGTGGTCAGGTAATACCTACCTTATTCCTGATCGTGCTGTGTTTGTCAGTAATGGTAGCTGATCATCGTTTCACCTACCTTGAAGTCGTTCGCTCAGGCATTGCAGTTGTCATTTCACCATTACGCTATCTGGTTAGTCTGCCCGCACAGTCAGGTACCTGGGTGAGTGAATGGTTTAAAACCCACAATAGCCTGGTGGATGAAAATCATCGGCTAAAAGAAGAACAGCGACTGCTGAATGCACGCCTGCAAAAAACCCAGGTGTTACAGGAAGAAAATACCCGACTACGTAAACTGCTCAGCTCATCCCGCAAGGTGGCGGATGATGTCATTGTGGCTGAACTGCTCTCAGTCGATCAAAATCCTTACCGCCAGTTAATCGAATTAAATAAGGGCTCACTGGATAGTATCTACGATGGTCAGGCCGTAATCGATGAGCATGGCATTATGGGACAGGTTATTCACGTCTCGCCTAATTCATCCACTGTGATGCTGATTTCAGATCCTGAGCATGCCATTCCGGTACAGTTCATTAATAGTGGGTTACGTTCGGTGGCTTTTGGCACCGGCAGTACACAGGAGCTGGAATTGCGCTTTCTGCCTGCCACAGCAGATGTAAAAGTGGGTGACAAGCTGGTTACCTCCGGGCTTGGTGGACGCTTTCCAGCGGATTACCCGGTAGCAACGGTAAGTGAAATCAGGCTGGATAAAACTCATGGTTTTGTGTCAGCACTGGCACGCCCAGAGGCGCAGCTTGATAGCAGTCGAGAAGTGTTGATTATTAAACCTCGCAAGGAGAATCAACAAGATGATCAGCTTTAATATACTGGTCATTCCACTAAGTCTGATATTTGGTCTGGTGATGCTGATTTTGCCTTTACCCATTGAGGCCCAGCTTTATCGTCCGGACTGGGTTGCACTGGTTCTGATTTACTGGAATATGGCTTTACCCAATCGGGTTGGTCTGTGGACGGCTTTCATTACGGGACTGTTTGTTGATGTCGCACAGGGTACCCTGTTGGGTCAGCATAGTCTGGCTCTGGTGATCATTATCTTCATCAACATGAACTTCCTGCTACAGGTCAGGGTATTATCTCTAGGCCGACAGGCGTTTTATGTATTCGCATTATTACTGATCAATCAATTCACTGTGGTATGGATAGAAGGTGTATTGCATCGAGAGCCGGATTTTATGGCTTACCTTGGGGCACCTTTGACCGGTATGGCAATCTGGCCATGGGTGTTTATAGTGTTGCGTGATATTCGGCGTAAAACCCAGGTCACCTGACTTCATTACTCAAATCGAGTTATTCATGACATATCAATATATCAACAGCGATCAGGCATTGGTGGAATTCTGCAGTAGTATTCAGGATTGTCAGTATTGTGCTCTGGATACTGAGTTTATCCGCGAAAAAACCTATTACCCGTTGCTGGCGCTGATTCAGTTAGCCACTGAAAATGCACAGGCCTGTATCGACCCGCTGGCGATTAAAGACTTCTCACCATTGGTGGCGTTGTTCAACAAACCATCGATGCTTAAAATTCTGCATTCCCCCAGCCAGGATCTTGAGCTGTTTCACTATAACTTTAAAGCGCTACCCAGCCCGATATTCGATACTCAGGTAGCAGCAGCAGTACTGGGTTTCGCCAACCAGATTGGTTATGCCGATCTGGTTCAGCGCGTATGTGGGGTGCAACTGGAAAAGAAATACACCCGTGCCAACTGGAGCAAACGTCCGCTATCCGAAGGCGAGCTGGATTATGCAATGGACGATGTGCGTTACCTGATTGAAATCCAGCAAAAACTGACCAGTCAGCTTAAGGAGAAAAATCGCCTGTCCTGGGTGAACGCAGATTTTGCACGCATGACCGACCCTCAAAACTATGAGGTAGATGTCACCAGTTTGTGGAAACGTCTTAAGGGAGTACAGAAACTAAAAGGAATTGCATTAAATCATGCTGACCAGTTATGCCGTTGGCGCGAGAAGAGGGCGATGGAGAAAGACCGTCCCAAACGCTGGATCATGAAGGATGAAGACATTGTCGATATTGCCCGTTTTAAGCCCAAAACGGAGAAAGACCTCCAACAGATAGGCAATTTGAGTGCCGATTACATCCAAAAAATTGGGGCAGAAATTCTGCAGGTGCTGGCCGAATCAGAGCAAATGGACTCATCAGAATACCCCAGGCATTCAGATTTTATACGATTGAATAATGAGCAGCAGGCAAAGGCTGATTGCCTGATGGCGATGTGTCGATTGCTAACTGATGAAAATGAGATAGCTATCTCTTCGGTGGTCAGCAAGAAGGATATTGATGGGCTGGTTGCCGGGGAGCGCGACGGAAAAATTCTACAGGGATGGCGTAATCAGATGCTAGGCCAGCACCTGGTTAAGTTTTTAGAAGGAGAGATCAGTTTAAAATGTGAGGATGGGCAGCTGGAGTTCTAAAGAGTCTACGGCCCTGGTCGATGTAGGAAAAAGTATATCAGTGGATATTAAACTGACAGTGCTGGATCAAGGTTCGGTACATCCTGCAAAAACAGCACTCTAACTTTCAAATGCAGGCAGAATGTCTATCGAACTGGCTAATACCCTTTCGTCTTTGCAAAATTAGCGGTGACCATATCCATTGAATTGACATGGGCCATGAACCATTCTGGCCACTGGTTAAATACGTAATCTGTTAATTGCTGCAGGTCCATATTTTTTTTCCAGGTTTGTATCACTGAACGCATAAGATTTATAGCGTTTTCATGTTCTCCTGAATGTACCAGATACGGGGGGAAATTAATCTCAAGCATAAGCTCATTTTCACGTTGAAAATGGGCTTCGGTGTGCGCTAACCATTGAGTCAGTGACTCAGTTATCCCGTCATCATTTTTTTCTTCGGCTGCTGCCTGGAGCTTTTTCATTAATGAATTCACCAGAGCAACTTCTTCCCTATGGGTCTGGTTCATGAAGTCGATGGCGACGAGAGGGATGTTATCTGGGGTTATGTTGGTTGGTGGCATGTGGGGTCTTGGGGTTGTTGAGACACTTCGATATTAGCATTTAAGGTAAAGGGTTGGGGTTGATATATATCATTAAATGCTACCTGGTGAGAGTTTCACACGCCCTGGCTTTTCTTGCTTCGTAGTATTTTTCTAATAGGCGTGCGAGCCCCTTTTTACTGAAAATAGCTCCTGCATTTCCAGCACTTCCGCCATCCCTGGCGGTCGTGTTTGGCCAAAAAAGAGGCGCAAAAAAGGCCAGCCCGATTCGAGTGGCCTGCGGCTCCCCGAAAATTAAGTCATTTTGCGCAGAAAATTGCTCCTGCATTTTCTGCATACATGCCATCCCCGGCAATAACGCCACGGACAGACTCGCATCCATGCTCGACTGTCCTCAGCGGACATCCATGTCCTCTGACCCTACAAAATGACTCACAATCGGCACTCAATAAGGGCGATTAAAAGCAAACTAGAGCATTCGAGCAAAGCTCAAATGCTCTAAATATAAATCCCCTTTCAAGCCCGCGGCAAAATGGTGTTCAGATCGGGGTCAAATGACAGGGATGTCATTTGAGGCTCAGCGCGGTTGGACCCGCGTCTGAGCCGACCGCGATCTGGGCACCATTTTGACGATGAAGGGGTTGAGGGGCGCGCTTTCTTTGGTGACTTTCTTTTCGCGTAAAAGAAAGCCACTCGCACGCCTACTCGTTTGTTACTACGAAGCAAGGAAAGCCAGGGCGTGTGAAATCCTTAAAGGTAGTTGCCATTTTTAGAGATAGATCGCCGCGCTAATGCTCGCGATGACAGTCTACGAAATAGACTCCAACATAGCCTGAATATAAATCTCCCTCAACCTAAGGGTTATATCCCCTGGCTTCCCATCTCCTACTGCTTTGCCATCGATTGAAGTCACCGGCATCACAAAAGTAGTAGCAGAAGTGATAAACGCCTCACGCGCCGCATAGGCTTCATCCATAGTAAATAATCTTTCCTCAATTTTGATATCCTGTTCTGCTGCAAGTTGAAGCACAGCCTTGCGCGTAATTCCCGCCAGGATCTCATTACCCAGATGTCGTGTTATCAATGTGCCGTTGGCATCGATAATGTAAGCATTGTTCGAACTCCCTTCAGTCACATAACCATCTTCAACCAGCCAGGCATCATCAGCTCCGGCATGTTTGGCGGCCATCTTCGCCATGCAGGGGGCAAGCAAACCAACAGTCTTAATATCGCGACGCTGCCAGCGTATATCGGGTACGGATATCACCGACATGCCAGTCTGTGCCTGCGGGTTTTCAATCACATTTTTTTGCTGGGTAAACATAACCAGCGATGAAGGAACGCCCTTCGGATAGGCAAAGTCGCGATCAGCTGCACCACGTGTCACCTGCAGGTAAACTAGTCCCTGTTCGATGTTATTTTTTTCGATAAGCTTTTTCTGTATGTTCTCGATATCGCTATCGCTGGCTGGTGCTGCCATATCCAGTTCATTCAAAGAACGATGTAAGCGAGCAAGATGTCCTGCGTTGTCGATTAACTTTCCCTTGAGTACCGAAGTGACCTCGTATACTCCGTCGGCAAATAGAAAGCCCCGGTCAAATACCGAGATTTTAGCTTCATCTTCGGGCAGGTATTCACCATTTACGTAAACAATACGACTCATTGTTTGATCTCCAGTGTTTTAATTACACAGACTCAGTGATAATAGTTTTGTAAATTGTCATTGCGAGCGTTAGCGCGGCAATCTTATCGGTTTAGCAATTTTGAACCACCTTAAGATTACATCCCTTTATCACTTCTCCTAAGCTGTCGCTCGGAATGACAGCGGTTTTCATTTAACCCCATACCCCTACTTCAGGTGGGTACATCAGGGTGTCGCTAAATTTCAGGCCGGGCTGACGGTCGCGTTCCAGTAGCAGAGGGCCATCCAGGTCGACAACGGCGACATCCTGTGCAACCAGCATGGCAGGGGCCATGGCCAGGGAAGTCGCTAGCATACACCCCACCATAATCTGTAAGCCCAGTTGCTCAGCAGCCTGTCGTAGCTTTAGAGCCTCGGTTAATCCACCGGTTTTGTCGAGTTTGATATTGATCATATCGTATTTGCCGACTATATCTGCCAGTGAATCGCTGGCATGGCAGGATTCATCAGCACAGATAGTTATAGGCCTTTCTACAGAACGCAACAATTCGTCATTTCCCGCTGGCAGGGGTTGTTCGATCATACTGACACCCAGAGCCTGTAATTGAGGCACCATGCGTTGATAAATCTCTGCATCCCAGCCTTCATTTGCATCCACCACCAGTTGGGCATTGGGTGCAGCTGAATGTACTGCCTGAACCCTTTCGATGTCGCCTTCACCAGCAAGTTTGAGTTTCAATAGCGGCCGAAAAGCATTATCCAGTGCGGCCTGGTGCATATTTTCCGGGCTGTCGAGTGATAGTGTATAGGCGGTAGTCAGGGGCTTTAATTCGCCCAGCCGAAGCAGTTCTGCTACCCGTTTGCCGCTACGCTTGGCCTGTATATCCCACATTGCACAATCTACTGCATTACGCGCTGCACCGGCTGCCAGACTGGATTGCAGTTGCTGCTGGTCCATTCCCCCTCGAATATCCTCAGCAAGTGATTCGATTTGAGCCATGACAGACTCGCAGCTTTCACCATAACGAGCGTAGGGTACACATTCGCCATAACCACGAAAAGCGCCATCGCGTAGCTCGACCACAACCACATTGGCCTCGGTTTTGGCCCCTCGCGAAATGGTGAATTTACCGCGTATCGGCCAGGATTCGGTATAAACCTTAATTTCAATCATAAGAGATTGTTAAGTTAGCTGATCAACGATGCGTGCCACACCCTGACGAACCGGGTCGACAGTGACCAGACCGTGTTTTTGCTCTGTGCTTTGCAGGTAGGCATTAGCTTCTTCTTCGGACATTTTTGAGGTATTCACTGAAATACCAACAAATTTTGCATCCGGGTTGGTGAGTCTGGCAGCTCTTAAAGCAGCTTCCATCGTATCTTCAAGGCTGGGTACGGGAAAGGTTGGCAGACCGCGCATATGTGTACGAGTGGGTTCATGGCATAGCACCAGAGCGTCGGGCTGGGCACCGTGAATCAGGCCCATGGTGACGCCTGCAAATGAGGCGTGGAATAGTGATCCCTGTCCTTCGACCAGATCCCAGTGATCCGGGTCATTGGCCGGGCTTAGCCACTCTACAGCACCAGAGATAAAATCAGCGACTACAGCATCGATAGATACGCCCCTGCCGGTAATCAGTATGCCGGTTTGACCGGTAGCACGAAAATCGGCATTCATGCCGCGTTCGCGCATTTCTTTTTCCAGGGCAAGGGCTGTGTACATCTTTCCGCAGGAGCAGTCAGTGCCCACAGGTAACAGGCGCTTACCGGAACGCTTTACACCGGCAGCAACGTCAAAGCTTTGTGTTGGGTGGCGCACGTCGAATAATTGACGGCCGAGTCGCTCGGCATCAGCTTTAAGCTCAGGAACATCCACCAGCTTATTATGCAGGCCGGCTGCTATATCCATCCCCTGAGCGAGCGCTTCCTGCAGTATCTCGATCCAGGCTTTGGAAATCACTCCACCGCGATTAGCCACACCGATAACCAGTGTTTTGGCGCCAGCAGTCACCGCGTCACTGATCGTCATATCCTGTAGACCCAGATCTGCATTACAACCAGGCATACGATACTGACCTAGTGCATTTTCAGGTCGCCAGTCACAAATGCCCTGGGCTACCTTGGCGGCAAGAGGGTCGGCAGCATCGCCGAGAAATAAAAGATAGGGTGTTTGTATCATCATGGCTTAATCCTCAATTCTAGATATCAATGCTGAGGTGTTTACTGTAGATCACTGTTGTGATTAGAGCTATCGCTATTTGCTTAGGGGCAGCTGAGCATAGTCAAGAAATTATCAAATACCATGGCTTCCATCATAGGCACTCACTACAGGCGAGACCCAGTTACTCAGGTCCGGATGACTGGATTTAAAGATTTCAACCTGTAATGGATAACAGGCTGTACTGTCATCGCTATGACTACTGCCGCAATCGCCACCAGGGCAGGTCGACAATGCCCCAAGCAGATCGATTTCAGCAAAAAACTCGATGAAATCACCGGGCCTGACCGGGCTGGCTTTCATGAAATACTGATGCGTATCCTGCGTGAAGCCGGTACACATAAATACATTCAGTACATCGTGCACATGAGTTTCTGCTTCTGCCAGTGAAATGTTTTTGAAATCGGCCAACGCTCTTGTCAGGTTGGAATGGCAGCAATGATGGTAATCCACAGCATTCAACAGGCGATTGGTGTAAGGGTCGCAACGAGTGCCGATGACATCATGCACACCGGCACCGTCGTCATCCCAGCCATACCACTCGAGGCTATCGTGAGTAATGGTGGCTAATGGACGCAAATGCGGCAGGTTGCTCCACAGGCGATGGCCACTAGTAACATGGCTGGCGTGTAGCTGGCGAGTTTTGCCGCTGAAAAAGCGTTCATTCAAATCATGCTGATTCCACAGGTTAAGGTCACCTACCTGAGGTCCTTCGACACTGTTAATGCGAAAAAAATGTCCTGCTGGAACCACAAACGCTTTTGCATCACGGGGAGGAATAATGATTTCATCAATTTTGTTTAACTGACTGCGCGCCTGTCGATAAAAATCCTTATCAAACGGGGGTAATTTATCTACCCGGTAACAGATTATGGGTTGGGATGATCTGCGATTTTCGGCGTCATCAGGTTGTTGCATGATATTACCTATGTAAAGGTGTCAGAGTAGAAAGTTGTAATAAAGCTTGTTTGTACTGGTCTGCTGAATTACATTCAGGTTTTGATTATACCGTAAACATATTCGCATGCAGCATCAGAATCAAACACGTGGTATCCAGTTAATGCTTCTGGGTTGTATCATTCTTCCAATGATGGACGCTGCTGCCAAGTCCATGGGTGAAACGATTGCATCCAGTTTGGTCGTATTAGCTCGTTTCTCATTTCAGAGCCTGTTCCTGTTGCCGCTGGTGTGGAAAACACTTTATATGCCCAAAGGCAATGAGCTGGTTTTACATATCAAACGATCATTAAGCCTGTTTTTTGCCACTTTGTGTTTCTTTACTGCCATTCAGGTGATGCCTATTGCGGATGCTCTGGCTATCTTTTTTGTGATGCCTTTACTGGTCACTTTGCTAGCACCGTGGATATTGAATGAAGTTGTTGGCTGGCATCGATTACTTGCAGTGGCGGTTGGTTTTTCGGGTGCGGTGATTATTATCCAGCCAGGTCATGAGCTATTTGGCTGGCGAACCTTTCTGCCTCTACTTACCGCTCTGGGCTTTGCCTTCTATCTGATGTACACACGCAAACTGGCACGTAGCGGCGAGGGTGGTGGCATCAAGCCTTTAACCATGCAGTTCTATTCCGGGGTATTTGGCACGGTTTTAACCCTGTTGTTTGTTTTGCTGATGCAGCCTTTTGATTTCGAAATATTTCATCTTGCATGGCCCGAGGCATGGCAATGGTGGCGTCTGGCTCTGGTTGGCCTACTGGCCGCGATTGGACATCTGGTGGTTACCTCTGCATTTCGTCATGCTGATGCTTCGATACTTGCACCCTTTCAATACTCTGAATTGATTGCAGCTACCATACTGGGCTGGTTACTCTTTAACGATATACCGCTGCCGACAACCTGGCTTGGTGCCGCGATATTGATTACTAGCGGGCTGTATGTCTTTCATCGTGAGCGTATCAAGCGAAATTAATAAGCACCCCAGAGTACTCAGTAAGTTTCAGCTATTTCAGTATTTAGTACCTTTTAAACATAGAGAACACTGAGTTTGAAACGTTAATCTGTCGATCTTGACGATTACTTAGATACGTAGTAGCTTAAACCGCTTTCTCATATCACAAAATTTAAAAAACTCGTCATCGTTTTTTAACGGGAATATTCCAAGATAAGGAGAGGTTAAAGATGGAATCACGAAACTGGATAGGATTAGTTATTATTCTGGCTGGCGTAGTTATTCAACCTATTGCTTGGATGTATAATTTTTGGCTTCAAGTCTTATCGTTTTCTCTAATCTTCATCGGTGCTTTTATTTTCTTTACTCAAAAATATATTCAAAGATCAGAAGAAAAAGAATTCGGTGCTTCTCATACTGGTGGCCCAGTGGTACCTGGCGATATTCACGAAAGTAGTGGTTGGGGCCATGGTGGCAGAAGTAACAGCTGGTCGGATAGTTTTGGAGAGGGAGGTGACGGTGGTGCAGATTGACAGAAAATTCATAGCGATGAACTGGGTTTTACGAGATCATGCACGCATTATTTTTTTACACGGCTATTTAATGGCAATCCTCGGCACATCTTTCTCAACTGCAGTAGCTAAGATTTTTTTGTGGCTCAGGCGAACTGGGCAAAGAAGCGTTGATTAGGTTACCGAGTTTTGACTGTGATGTGATTGCCTGCGATGCAGGAGATTGTGTTTTATCACAGCAAGTTGAAAACATTGAGACCAATTGAGGCGTTAAATGATAAGTACTGAATTTCTGATCACATCGCTAATCGTTGTCCTGATTCCAGGTACAGGTGTTATCTATACCATTTCTACAGGATTATTTAAGGGTGCCAAAGCCAGTGTATATGCTGCTTTAGGATGTACAGCAGGCATTATTCCTTCCTTGACGGCATGTATTCTGGGTTTGGCTGTTATTATTCACAGCAGCGCAATTGTTTTCACAATGATTAAATATGCAGGCGTTATTTATCTTTTGTATCTGGCGTGGTCAATGTGGAAAGAGACAGGATCAATAAAACTGCAGAATCAAAACTCTGAAATAAAAGGCTTATCGATAAGTATTAAAGGATTTCTAATCAATATTCTGAATCCGAAATTAACACTTTTTTTCCTCTCATTTCTGCCACAGTTTATTCCTTCAAATGCACAATCCCCGGTTATTAATATGCTAGTGCTGGGTGGGGTTTTCATGTTGATGACTCTGGTAGTATTTGTTTTATACGGTTTACTTGCAAATGTTAGCAGTCATTTTATTGTTAATTCACCAAAAATAATGAAGACTATTCAGCGTACTTTTGCGCTTGGTTTTGCTGTATTAGGTTTCAAGCTGGCATTGTCTGAGCGATGATTCAAGAGTAAGGTAAAAGCTTCTATGTAGTAATATCGTCAAAAGACCATTTACATGGGAATAAAAAATGCCAGTAGCCAATTGCTTTGTTCAAAAGGATTGCTATAAAAAAGTCAGCAGTAGTGAGAGCCTGATTGAATTATGGACAGCCGAATCTGGGCTTTCATCGGAACATATGACAGCGAATATAATCCAGCTAACTGAGCAACGTGGCAACGCCTATAACATTATGGCCATATTGTACCTGCCATCAATGTGGTCTGAACAGGATGTTAATCTATTACAGACGGGTCTGGCTTATGCACTCACACGCTACTTTAATGTCGATATCAACACGGTGCATGTAATAACACATATACTGGAATCCGGGATGGTAGTTGAGAAGGGTGAGGTTTTGAAGTGGTAATAAATCTTCTTTTAACCGGTTTATGGATTTAAAAAATTATGACACTACCAGAAAAAGAAGTTACCTGCCCATATTGTGGTGAAGGCATTACTGTATTTATTGATGACTCAGTGGACGATCAAAGCTACATAGAAGACTGCTGGGTTTGTTGCAGGCCAATAAATTTCAAGGTATCTGTAGATATTGGTGGCATGATCTCACTCTTGCTTAGTAGAGATGATGAGTAATAGAAACTGTATACACAGTTACTAAATGTCTGAAAGTTAAGATTTTTTTGTCTATTTGAGACGATCAGTGCTTTGTTGGAGCCAATGAGAAAGAAGTCTTAATAGCGTTAACAGGCCCAGTGCAAAATGCTGGCTTCTTGCTATAGTCATATTTAGACCAAGGAACCCAGCCAGCTATATGTCAACACATGCAATAGACATCGCCCTGTTAACCGATAATATTTCCCAGCAAAATGATCTGCTAAACCTGCAGAATCAAATTCTTGATGAGATTGTAAAATCGCAGAAATCTTCACAAGCCTTACTGGATGACCTCTGCCGTTGTGCCGAGGCTCTGGTGCCCAATGCCCTCGCCAGTATTATGCTTTTTGATGAACCACAATCCACTCTCACAGTAAAGGCAGCACCCAATGTGCCTATACCCGTAATAAATGATTTAGAGGGTTTGAAGCCGGCTTTAGATGGTGGTTCCTGTGGGCATGCTGTTTTTACCGGTGAAGCTACCTATGTCTGCAATACCTTGCAGGATAAACGTTGGGGAGGTATCAAAAGCGTGGCAGAGAAATACCAGATAACTGCATGCTGGTCTCAGCCCATTTTTTTCGAAGATGAAACTGCGATTGGCAGTTTTGCGCTTAGTAGTTTTGAGATACGTGAACCAACCGCTTTCCAGAAAGGCCTGCTTCAGGTTTGTGCAAACATGGTGAGTATTATCCTGTATCGAAATGATCAGCAGGAAAAACTGTGGCAGATTGCTCACCACGATGCGTTGACCGGGTTGCCAAATCGACATTATATTGATTCACAAATTCAGCATGCGATCAGCAATGCAGATCGTAATCAGAACTGTCTGGCATTGATGTTTATCGATATGGATAACTTTAAGGATATTAACGACAGTTTTGGCCACGATTTTGGTGATGAAGTTTTATTACGTTCTATGGAGTTGATTAAAAGCTGTTTGCGTGAAGGTGATATTGTTGCCCGTCATGGTGGTGATGAATTTTTACTGATACTGGAAAACATCAATGACCAGCTCGCCGTTGAGGTTGTTGCGGATAAAATACTACGAAAATTCAGCGAACAAATGGAGATTGAGGGACGTAGATTAACGGTACAGTTCAGTATTGGAGTCAGCCAATATCCAGACGATGGTAAAACATCAGCAGAACTGATGAAAAATGCAGATATTGCCATGTATCAGGCTAAAGCCTCTGGTAAAAATGCAATCCAGTACTTTAGAAAAGAGCTGGGCGAAAAGATTTTACAAAAGGTACAGCTAGAACAGGAAATCCGTGAAGCTTTAACCAGGGATGAATTTGAACTCTATTTTCAGCCTCAGTATAGAGGTGACAGTAGTGACATAGAGTCTCTGGAAATGCTGATACGCTGGAATCATCCTACTAGAGGTTTTTTGTTACCAGGTGCATTTATTCCTATTGCCGAACAGTCACAGCTTATCAACGAATTAAGCCGGGTAATTTTTAAAAAAGCCTGTAGCCAGGGAGTTATCTGGATTGAACAGGGTTATATTTTGCCAAATATTTCTCTGAACCTGTCTGTCGCCCAGTTAAAGAAAGGCTGTTCCGAGTGGTTAGTTCAATTGTTAGATGAAACTAAGTTTCCGGTCCAAAATCTGGAGCTGGAAATTACTGAAACACTGTTGATGAATCGTGGTGATGAGGGAATGGTTGAGATTAACAAAATGCGTGACATGGGGGTTTCTTTCGCAATGGATGATTTTGGTACCGGTTATTCATCGCTCAGTCAGTTGAAAAAATTACCCATAGACAAACTCAAGATTGACAGGTTATTTGTGATGAATATTGAACAGGATGAAAAAGATCAGGCACTGGTTAAAACAGTAATTACCATGGGAAAAAATCTGGGTATGTCTGTAGTTGCCGAAGGCGTAGAAAACAGGCAGCAACAGGATATATTGTTACAGTTGGGCTGTGATTTGATTCAGGGGTTTTATCGACAACGCCCCGTATCAGTGTCAGAAATTGAGCAATTGCTTGAACGAAAATAAACGACATTGGTTTCTTTCATTGATGCCTTTAATTAATAGCTAAAATCGATGGCTAGAAGCCATTGATGTAGTGAGAAGATGTAAATCACAGTTTTCGTTTTGCGTGCTCTGAATGATTCATGAATGAATTAATCAGGGCTTCCATAATGATGTTACCATTATGCCGTTAACTCTCGAAGAGGATATTTTTCTGAAATATTTTAAGAAAGCTGGTGATTAATTCCAGATTCACAACCCTTTCTGCTGGAGTTCTTCACTGTGAAGTCTGCGGCAATCGAATAGCTCATATCCATGCTATGAGTCAGCAGGGTAGCGATATGCCTGTTTGTAGTTCTTTTGACTGTAACAGGATCATAAATCAGCGTGACTTAATGTCACCCGTTATGTTCCGATCACATCTTGAGTTTAAGCGAAAAATATTAACACAGCATCGTCAGCGTCAACAGGATAAAAAACATCAATTAGATCTGCTAGAACTCGAACAGAAAAAGCAACAGGAAGCTATTTTTAGTCGAGTAATAAGCGCAAATAAGCTTCAGAAAAATGAGATTCAATCTGTTGTTATCCACAAGGGGGCGTCTACAGAAAGTCCGCTATCAGAATCAAGAGTTCTTAACTATCTGGATCACTTACATGAAAATATCGAAAAAGCCGCAAGCTTACAATCGATAGATGACTGTGTTCAGGATGAGCATTATGATGCTTTACGTAAGCTGGACAATATTCAGCAGTGTTTTACTGTTAATCCAGAGTTACATGAAACCAGTGATCAGTTATGTGGCCTATGTAAAGGTGGTTGTTGTGTCGCAGGTAACGATCATGCGTATTTATCCACATTTACAATGAGGCAGCAGCTAGATCAGAATCCAGACTGGACTAAACAGGATCTGTTTGAAAAGTACACAGACCTGATCAGCACTTATAGTATGGAAGGATCATGTATCAATCATACTTCGCAGGGTTGCGCACTACCGCGTGAATTACTCTCAAATATATGCAATGCTTTTTATTGCAAGGACCTGAAAGCCTACCAGCAAGCTAAGCAGCAAAGTACATCGGATAAATTATTAGTGATTCAACGAGAGAATAGCTATTCAGCATGGATTAACCCTGATGAAAAAAATGAGATAGCTGATGTGCTGATTATCGAACAGGGTACAGTCCGGGAGGTGAATTATTCTAGCGGTAAAATTAAATCGAGATGATGGTAATTTTAAATATCTGCAACTCAGACATCTTTCAATTGGCAAAAAAAGCAGCGCTTTAATCACATGTATCGAAACAAAAGCGCTGCAGTTAAGGCTGTGAAAAACTGAGGATATCTTTAATCATAGTTACTACATACATGCTTTCAGATGAATCTGAATTATTCAGCTCATCTAAAAACAAATAATTTACTACTGGGCAATTAAAACATCAGGCCCAGGTTGCTCTTCGTACAGAGCATTCACCAGCTCAGCTCTTCTTGTTAATACCGAGCGCTGATTCACGGAGCCTTTATCAGTCATTTCACCGGTTTGTATGGAAGCTTCTTCACCCATTATCATGACGCGTGAGATTCGTGTTGAGCTGCCGGTTGCAACTTCTTTATATTCGTTCAACGCGCGCTGGATATGCTCCCTGATGAAGTGATTTTTGGCCAGTTCTTCACTGCTCGCATTGGCGAGAGATGAGTCTATTTTTCGGGCCTGTTCCACGTCAAGAAATAGCAATGCTCCAATAAAATCCAGGTCGTGTCCGGTTAAAACCAGTTCGCGCACAATGGGTGTCGCATGTTTGATGAAACCAGCTCGCAGGTTAGCGAAATTTACCCAGGTTCCAGTAGAGAGTTTAAAATCTTCAGCCAGTCGGCCGTTATACATCAGGCCTTTGGATATATCCTCCGGGTCTGCAAGTTTGATAGCATCCTTGATGCAGTAAAACCCTTCATCGTCGAAGGCTTCTTCTGTTTTATCCGGTTCACCCCAGTAGCCTGGTGTGATGGAAGGTCCACGTACGCGCAGCTCGGTTTTTACATCATGCGGTACCAGCTTGAATTCTACGCCCACAGCAGGTAGACCAACAAGACCGGGTTTTCTCATGGGGCCAATTGGGCAGGTAGCGAAAGGTGCGGTTTCAGTTGCGCCATAACCCGTAATTATCAGGGTTTCTTCTCCTACGGTTTCAATAGACATCTCTTCCAGGCGTTTGAAAACATGAGGTGACAGGCCTGCACCTGAGTACTGAATGAGTTTCATGCGAGAAAAGAATTTTTCTCTTAACTCAGGGTTTTCATCCATCTCGTGTACCAGTAACTCAAAACCTTTGGGTACATTAAAATAGAGAGTGGGTGCAATGTCGCACAGGTTCTTCACAGTGAACTTCATTAAGTCGGGTGTGGGTTTGCCTTCATCGATGTATAGTGTGCCGCCGTTGTAGAGTGTCAGACCAAAATTATGGTTGCCACCAGCAGTGTGATTCCAGGGGAGCCAGTCAACAAGAATCGGTGGTTCATCCTGAATAAATGCCATGGATTGGCGGATCATTTCCTGATTCGAACACAGCATACGCTGGGTGTTGATAACGCCTTTAGGCATGCCAGTAGAACCCGAGGTGAACAGAAGTTTTGCGATGGTATCGGCTGTGATGGATGCTTCGGCAGCAGCCAGGGATTCTCCCGGGGTGGTTTTCAGAGCATCTGCAAGACTGAAGCCATTCTCGGCATTGTCTACGGCCATTAACAGGCAATCTATTTCCACTGCATCCAGAGCCTGTTTAAAGGGTTGCGTATCATCCACGAAAATCATCGATGGGGACATAAGCTCGAGTACGTAACTGAGTTTGACGTAGTCGGTGGATAACAATGCATAGGCAGGTGCAATCGCTGCGTAAGGCACTCCAGCGCGCATTGCACCAAGAGCCATGAGTGCATGGTCAACAGAGTTTGGTGCCATAATCGCGAGGCCGTGTTCTGCGCTTAAGCCCTTGTTAAGCAGGTATTGACCAATGGCACGAGACTGATCTCTTATTTGTCGATAGGTTAGTGATCTCCAGCCAGAATCAGCACGTCTATCCGCAAGAGCTATGGCATCAGGTGTTTTTTCAGCCCATTCATCAAACTTGTCGAACAAAGCTCTGGGGTAATCAGGCAGGGGGGCATCGTTGGTGATATAAAGCACTCCATTATCACCGTGACGCATGGTTGCATTGGCCCAGTTCATCTTGACTGATCTTAGGTTAGCCATGTTTATGATTCCTCATCTATCTTATTTTCAGGCTTCAATTATTCTTTAAATAAACCTGGAGTTGTTATGTTTCGTCTTTGTTACCCAATCCTAATAATCGAACAGCATTATCTTTAAGAATACGTTGATGTACTTCAGGCCTGAAGCCTGCTTCCTTGAAATCTGAAATCCAGCGTTCAGGAGTGATCAATGGATAATCTGATCCGAACAACACTCGATCTTTCAGCAGCGTATTGGAGTACTGGATGAGTTGTTTAGGAAAATACTTTGGTGACCATCCGGATAGATCAATATAGACATTGGGCTTGTGCATGGCCAGCGACAGGGCTTCATCCTGCCAGGGCCAGGAAGGGTGGGCGATGATGATCTGAATATCAGAGAAATCGATCGCAACATCTTCCAGTAACATGGGGTTTGAGTTTTGTAGGCGCAGGCCGCCACCGGCAGGCATACCCGAACCTATACCCGAATGTCCGCTATGGAAGATGGCTGGCATTTTATATTCCGCAATCACCTCATAGATGGGCCAGGCCATTTTGTCGTAGGGTAAAAAGCCCTGTACGGTCGGATGGAACTTAAAGCCTTTGACACCATAGTCTTCAATCAATCTACGTGCTTCGCGTGCGCCCATTTTACCCTTATGTGGGTCGATGCTGGCGAAAGCGATCATCATGTCGCTATTTTTTTGCGCTGCTTCGGCGACCTCTTCGTTGGGGATTCGGCGCCGCCCAAGCTGGCTTTCAGAATCAACGGTAAACATCACCAGTCCAATCTTCTGCTCGCGATAGTAAGCGATGGTTTCATCAATGGTTGGTCGTCGAGTTGAGCCAAAATATTTATCTGCAGCACGATCATACTCTTCACCAAAGCTGTCGGGTGGCGCACAGCAGGATACTTCAGCATGGGTATGTATATCGATCGCTATGAGGTCTTCTATATTCATAGGTTTACCTGTAATAAGGGTTCATGGTTATAGCGCTATGCCCCAGGTAAGAATTGGGAACAGGAGTAATAGTACAACGCGAGTAAAATCAGCTATCAGGAAAGGCAGCACGCCGGCAAATGTTTCTCTCATGGGTACATCACCTGCAAGCTTATTGATGACAAATACATTCATGCCTACTGGTGGTGTGATCATACCGACCTCAACCACTATCAGACACAGTATGCCGAACCACAGGGCGGTTTGTTCCTGAGTCATGCCAAAATCCAGCACCATAATAGCCGGGAAAAAAATTGGAATGGTGAGCAGAATCATACTCAGAGAATCCATCAGACAGCCTAAAACCAGGTAGACCAGTAAAATTGAAATCATCACCAGATAAGGGGAGAGACTACTTTCAATAATATATTCGGCCAGATATTCCGGCATACCACTGAGACTGAGAAATGCATTGAAAATATCAGCACCGAGTATGATGATAAAGATCATACCGGTATTAATAGCAGTCTGGGTCAGACATTCGCTAAATCGAGCCAGAGTTAACTGACGGTTAGCAATGGCAATCAGTGTGGTTCCTATAACACCAAAGGCAGCAGCTTCAGTCGGCGTAAAAATGCCAGCATAAATACCGCCAAGCACACCGATAAATAGCAGGCTTGCAGGAAACAGGTTGATTAGTGCCTGACGCTTTTCTTTCCAGCTGGTTTTTTCCGCACAGTCGGCATAATCAGGGTGAAACTTAACCACCAGTATGATTGCAATCATATAACCCAGTACAGCCATAATGCCGGGCACCATGGCTGAGAGGAATAACCGGGCAATATTTTGTTCAGTGAGTAATGCATAGATAATTAATACAATAGACGGCGGAATCAGGATGCCCAATGTGCCACCAGCCGCCAGCGCGCCAGTTGACAGGGCTCCGTTATAACCATGACGACGCATTTCCGGTAATGCGACCTGCCCCATGGTCGCTGCAGTTGCCAGAGAGCTACCACAGATAGCACCGAACAGTCCACAACCACCGACTGCGGCTAATGCCAGACCGCCACGAAAATGTCCGATGAAAGCATTCATGCCATCGAATAAGGATTTGCTGATTCCAGAGCGTGATGCCAGATTACCCATTAACAGGAAGAGAGGAATAATGGAGAAGCTGTTATTGGCCAGCTGATTAAAGCTAGAGTTCTTGAGAAAGAAAAACAACGTGGTGTAATCATCGATAATAGAGTAGCCCAGAACGCCAGCTACCATCATTGATATACCAATAGGAATGCGGATGAACATTAACACCAGCATTAAAAGGACCATCAGGCCCGCAATGGCTTCACTGCTCATGGTCTACCCCTTCCTGATTAAAGTGATCTGCCTGACAGCGATGATAAATCCGGCGATACTCAGCAGGTAAAGTCCACCTGCTATGACTATATAAAACCACCACTCTTTAAGACGCAACATCATGCTTTCATTGTCGTAGTTGTAGGCATCCATAGCGCCAACAGATGTTTGCCAGGCAAGTAATAAGCTAAGCAGCGCCAGTAAAATAGTACCGATTAGATCCAGAGAGGCCTTAAACCGGGTGGAGGAATGTGCGGTAAATACATCCACAATAACATTGCCGTATCGTATGTGACAATAAGGTAAGCAAAGACTAACAGCTACGCCGGTTAACATTTTGACAATCTCAGCGTCACCAACGATAGGGGCATCAAAAAAGTAGCGCCCCATCACGCTGATGACGGTGACAATTGACATCAGGACTAGCACAACACCTGCAACAATAGCGAGTTTTTTACAAAGCGACTCAAAACGGGCGCCAAATGCTGCTGACTCTGGCTCTTTATTTGTCATGCTGTTTCCCAATGAGTGGCCGGTTTTCTACAAATAGCTGCTATTACTTGCTGTACTTATTGAGTAAGCGGTTAGCAGATTCCAGCAAAGCCTGGCCATCAAGTCCCTTACCGTTCATTTCTTCGACCCATTCTGCACTGACTGGCAAAGCTAATTCGCGCATTTGTTTAACATCTGCTGCGGGTATGGCTACGATGTTATTTCCATTTTTTCTAGCCATTTCTCGGATTGGACCTTCAGCATCTTTATAGTATTTACCAGCCTGCTTCGCATAGTTCATACCAGAGTAATCATCAATGATCTTTCTCAGATCTGCAGGCATAGAATTGTATTTTTCTTTATTCATAGCAAGCATCAGTACTGCGGTATAGATGCCGCGTTCACCCAGAATTTCAGTTGAGCTTTCTGCCAGCTCATGCAGGCGGAAGGCGGGTACGATTTCCCAGGGCACAACCGTACCGTCGATAACATTCTTGGAAAGTGCAGAAGGCATCTGAGGGATTGGCATAGCAACTGGTACTGCACCGTAGGCAGTCATCGCATCCGCAACCGGGCGACTGGGAATTCGAATCTTCATGCCTTTCAAGTCATCCAGGTTTCTAACGGTTTTATTCTTGGTGTGGATAACGCCACGATCATGAGAAAACAGGATTAATGGATGGATATCCTTAAATTCTTTCTGTACCTCTGGATTAGTATCATAGTATTCCTGAATTGCCTGAGAGGTTTGTTCGGCGTCGGTAACCATAAAGGGTAATTCAAAAGCCGATATAGCAGGAAAGCGCCCGGGCGTATAGGCAGGTAAGGTAAACACGATGTCAACAAAACCATCCTTAACCTGATCAGCAAGGTTTGGTGCCTTCCCGCCTAGTTGCATAGCGGTATAAACCTTAATTTTAATACGGCCATTAGATGCCTTTTCAACCGCGTTTTTCCACGGCATGATGAAATTTTTATGTGCGGGAGCCTGTTTTGGCAGGAAATGATGTAGCTTAAGTGTGACTTCAGCTGCTTGAGCCGACATAGTGAGCGCTGATAGCAGGGCGCAGGTGGTGATTAATTGCTTGGTCAGAAATTTGATTTTAAACATGATTTTGTATTCCTCGATATATTATACGAACATGGCAATGGGTCCAATAACTACCTATTACTCTATTTTTATTTGTTATAAGTTATAACTAAAAGTTGTTTTTGTAAACCAGTTTTTCAAATAGTCGGTGAAAATGTTGATAACTTATATGGGCTTAACATGGCCTGAATGGTTCATTAAAGACTTAATAAAAGATGACTAAACAACTAATTAGTGAGAATTAGTCGAGAATTTAATAAATCTATAAGTTTTCTGGTGTTGTATTTAACAGAAGTAAGTAGTTATAACTTATAACCAAAGGTCCTGATTCAGGAAACCAGCAATACCTGAGCGTTCATTCAGGCCTCATTCTTCCACCTCCCTGGCCCTGACAGCGTGAACCGTATAGCCCGCAGTGCGCATTTTTCAGTCTTTTCCAGAGATATAGTGATTAAGGTGTTCCCATTTTTATTGCCATAGTTCTACCGGGTACTACTGATTTTTCCAGGTTAATGGATGGACCTCTTTACACTAATCCTGTGCGATTTTGTCGATTTTATAGAGTTCCTGCGGTGACATAGTTACGTATACCTAAACTCCAATACGACCTTTTGATTGTTACACAGCCGATTTTTCCAGGCCGGAATAAAGTTATTTATGCAGCTGACTATTTTGATAAAAAATGATGAACACATGTGGTGTTACCTCAGCTGCCTGAGATGAGGGTGGTCGCCGACATGAAGAAGTAAGGTGCAGTAAGGTTATTGAATGATGGGCTTAAAATCTTTCAAAACTGGTAATCCTTAATTGTTAACCAGCAAAGAACTTCATACAGTGAATCGGAAATTATGACTCGTAATAATGTTATAAGCTATTATTAAAAAATGTTCATTAGTAAGTTGAGTTAAAAGAATTCAACGCAATCTTGGAGTTTGATATCCTCGACCGAGTAAAAATCAACATATATAACGTTCAATTTTATGATAAAAACTTGAGTATTTATCTAATTATACAAAATATATAGAAATATATGCTTTTCAAACTATAATGCTTGAGCCTATAATGTTATATATTATAACTATATTGTTCAGAGGAATAATTATGGAGTTACCAGAAACACTGGAATTTGAAGCGCGAGATGATATTGCGATTCTTTCGCTAAATCGCATCAACAAGCGGAATGCGATTAATGATGAGCTAGTTTTCGGGCTGGAAAATTTTTTTCGTCATATCCCCGAAGGTATCAAGGCAATAATCCTGACCGCTAAGGGCGAAAACTTCTCTGCCGGACTTGATCTTTCAGATATTGTTGAGCGTTCAACTATTGAGGGTGTTAAGCACTCAATGAGCTGGCATCGAGCTTTTGAGCTTATAGAATTCTCTCCAATCCCTGTGGTTTGTGTCATGAAAGGTGCAGTTGTTGGTGGCGGACTTGAGCTTGCCAGTGCAACACATATTCGTATCGCAGAAGACTCTACTTATTACTCGCTGCCAGAAGGACAGCGTGGAATATTTGTGGGTGGTGGTGCATCTGTGCGCGTACCAAGGCTGGTTGGCGTATCAGTAATGGCCGACATGATGTTGACCGGACGTTTGTTCAATGCTGATGAAGGTGCTCAACTCGGTCTATCAAGTTATCGAGTTGCAGATGGAGAAGGCCTGGCAAAGGGTCTGGAAGTTGCCAGGAAAGTTGCAGATAACTCGCCAATGACTAATTTTGCAGTTATTCAGGCTTTACCGCGTATAGCTGAAAGTAATCCGGGGCAGGCATTTATGATGGAATCAATGATGGCGGCTATTGCTCAGGGCAGTGAAGAGGCAAAAGAAAAATTACGAGCTTTTCTTGATAAGCGAGCCAAGAAAGTTACTGAATTTTAAAGTTGGTTAAATCATTACACATCTCAAAGACTGAAAACTTATGAAAATTAAAAATACTGTAGCTCTGGTTACCGGTGGGGGATCAGGCCTGGGTGCTGAAACAGCACGAATGCTAGCAGCTAATGGTGCAAAAGTTGCGGTGCTGGATATCAATGATGACGCTGCAGCCAAGGTTGCACAGGAAATTCAGGGAATTTCGGTACATTGTGATGTTTCTTCAGAACAGAGTGTTACCCAGGCCTTAGATGAAATTGAACAAAAATTAGGTGTTGCCCGAATAGTTATTAATAGTGCTGGTATCGGTACTGCAAAACGAATCCTGGGGCGAGATCAGGTGCACCCACTGGAAAATTTCACCAGAGTAATCGATGTAAACCTGATTGGTAGTTTTAACCTGTTACGCCTGAGTGCAGAAAGATTATCCAAACAGGAACCCTTAGAAGATGGTGAGCGAGGCGTTATTATTTTTACTGCTTCAGTAGCAGCTTATGAAGGTCAGGTTGGTCAGGCAGCCTATGCGGCTTCAAAAGGTGGCATAGTATCTATGACGTTACCAGCAGCAAGAGAACTGGCTCAATTTGGTATACGTGTATTGACCTTGGCACCCGGGTTATTTAAAACACCATTGATGGAAGAATTACCTGAAGAGGTACAACAGAGTCTGGGCGCATCCATACCATTCCCTAGTCGCTTGGGTAAGCCGACAGAGTTTGCAGCCTTAGCATTACATTGTGCAGAAAATACATTTTTAAACGGTGAAGTAATACGAATAGATGGTGGGCTAAGATTGCCACCACGCTAATGTGTGCTACTGGTTTAATTTCTCGGCCTCAGTGATAAGAAGCATAGCTTCTTTCACCAGCAGATATTTTTCTTCGCCTAGACGTTCACAAAGCAGGCCTTCATGATGATCGAACTGCTGGTGCAGGTGGTCTAGTAATTTTTCACCTTTACTGGTCAGGTGTAAAGCATGTGCGCGCAAATCTTTGGTTGACGGTTTGCGTTCAATTAAACCGCGTTGTTGTAGTTTATCCAGCATGCCGACCATGTTCGTGCGTTGAATATTAAGCGCTTTGGCCAGACTGGACTGGCGTAAACCGGGATTACAGTGAATGATTTCCAGAGCACTGAACTGGGCGGGTTTTATATCAAGGGCTTCAAAAAAATAATTAAACTCCTGAAAAACTCTGAGTTGAGCACGACGAATTGCATAGCCCAGCGATGAATTGAGAACGCCGTAATCGATGGAAGCTTTATTAGCAGAGCTGTTTTTATTTGATTTACTCATGGATAACTGAAGTTTCGAGTTTATTAATTAATTATACATTATAACTTTAAAAAATATTTTGCTATTTTTTTGTGAGAAGAATGATGACTGATATAGATAAAGAAAAAGCTGAAGAAATATCGGCTACTTCAAATGAGGCTAATAAAGAAAAGCAAGCATCTCAGTCCACAACTTCTATGGCACTTGAAGCGGCAGGAGATAGTGAGTCTGCAGTTGACATAGCTGCGCTAGATGATGTGGCTCAGGCTGTAGAAAAAAAGCTTGCAGCAACCAGGACTGGACTGGTTGAACGATTGATTTATGGTCCTGCTCCCGATGAGGTAGAGTTACAATCAGGTAGTCGTGTGAGTGCCAGGCTTCATCAACAGGATCAGCCGCTTGTAGATGCAGCCATAGCCTGTATGGCTAATGGTGAAGCTTTTACTCTGGATGGAAAAATATCATCACAGTTACGCAATGCGGTAGCTAAAGAAAAAGCCTATGGACTAACCGTGCCCGTAGAATTTGGTGGTAAAGGAGCGAACTACGCTGGATTAGCTCGGGTTATTGATTTGCTATCTTCCCAGGGTCTTGGAGGATTGGCTGTTGAGTTATCCGGCCAGTTAACAATAGGAGCAAGTTCGGTACTTGGTTATGGCAGTGATGAGCAGAAAAAGACCTATTTACCCATGCTGGTCGAAGGCCGTTTGATGGGTTTTGGGTTGACGGAGGTTGGCGTAGGCGTAAACGCAAAAAAAATTCAGGCCTATGTAGAAGAGGATGAAAATGGAGACTATCGTTTATTTGCAGATGGTTCCAGAAATAAACTATGGATTACCAGTGCCACTCATGGAGGGCTGTTAGGACTGGTCGCGCGTATTGGAAAAGACAGCCGAGAAATCGGTTTATTCGTTTTACAATTGCCAGAAAAAGATATTCTGATGTCTGATGACTGTGACTATGAATTTCGTTGTGAACACTCAGGTGTTGCAGCATTTGAGGCGAATATCAATTCACGGGTTCACTTCAGGAATTTCCCGGTTCCAAAACAAAACCAGATTCCATCCGATGGTGTTGAAGTTCTATTTTATTGTTTACGAATGGGTCGTTGTATGTTGGCAGCAACATCCGCTGGTTATCAGCGCATGCTTGCTCGAGATGCCAGCCATTTTGCGATACAACGAATCGGTGTTGGAGGTCCTGTTATCAGGCATGAGATTCCAAGACTGGCGCTAGCGAGAATGCTAGGTGGATCATTACAGTCAAGAGCCTTGTCATATCTTTCATTAAAGCAGGATGAGGATGGGGTTGATCTGGCAGGCTTGCGTGACCTAACCAAATCTGCCGCAGCCAATACAGGTCAGGAGAGTATGATTGCATGCGAGCATGTACTAGGTGGTCGAAGCTTTGCAAAAGGTAGCAGAGTAAGTGATGCCAGGGTCAATCTGCATTTATTTGGTGTCGTTGAAGGTGAAGATGACATGATCCGTATGGGTATGGTTCGCGATGTCACGCTAAAATTCGTCAATGAATACCTGTCAGGCATGATGGATGCTATTAATGCGGCGAATGTCGATGAGCATGGACAGATGTTGCCAGCCGATGAAAGGATTTTACGTATAGGTGTTGACTCAATTATTCAGCAACCTCAGCGTTCCTTTAAAGCACTGTCTACGCTTTTTAAGTCCAGGCAGCTATATCAATTAATGGGCTGGGTGGTAAAAAATATTGTCGATGATCTATTGCGTTTGCCGGGTAATCTGTTGCTTGTATCGTGGATAGGGCGATATAGAGGTTTGCCAAAAGAGTTGAGAAGTTATGCGCGTTTTGCAGAATCTCGACTAAGACGGATTCGTTGGAGCTATCTTGGTTTTAGCCTGTTTTATCAACTCGAATTAACTCGAGCGCAGATACCGTTGCAAAGGCTAGGCTATGCTATTGAACAACTGGTTTCCATGCTGGTGATTTGCCATCATGCAGCCGTGCAGGATAGATCGCAGCAACAGATTGCAGCAGTTCAGGCACAGGTACTTAAGGAAAAATATCAGGGTATTAAATTGTTTACCTCAGTGGCTGAGATTCAGAGATTACGTCGCAATGTATCCAAAGTGGGTGATGCCATTGAGGGCGGTTATTCTTCATTACTCAACGAAATTGAGGCAGAACCTTTTGCTCATCCATGGGCTGAGGATAAGCCTGAGGGTTAGAAAATAAATCACTAGTCGATACTATTAACTACTCACAGTTTTTAATATTCAAAACTTTAGACTACTTCTCGCACTTTCCCCGTTGAGCGATGGTTTAGAGTAAGTGGGATTTGTTGGAGCTTGTGATTTTATACAAGGAAGTAGTACATCAATTAGCGCAAGGAATAGACGCCATTGGAATAAATAAAACCACTGTTATAGCAACAGCGGTTTTTGATGTATCAACGGGTATTAAACCTGCTGAACAAAACAATTAGCTGTTAGGTAGAATCACGGTATCGATAACGTGGATAACACCATTCGTAGTCTCGATATTGGCTTTAATGACTTTAGCATTGTCAACAGATACACCAGACATACCGTTTATATAAACTTCAGAACCTTGCACAGTGGCCACGTTTAACTGTTTGGCGTTCACATCTGAAGACATGACCTTACCTGGTATCACATGATAGGTCAGGATGGAGATCAGTTGATCACGGTTTTCTGGTTTCAACAGGTTTTCAACGGTGCCAGCAGGTAGTGCTGCGAATGCTTCGTCAGTGGGTGCAAAAACAGTAAATGGCCCATCTCCTTTCAGAGTTTCTACCAGACCAGCTGCCTTTACTGCTGTGACAAGGGTATTGAAATTTCCAGCGGATACAGCGGTATCGACAATGTCTGAAGCCGAAACAGCAGAGACACTACCGAAGGCGAGTAAAGAGCCGAGGATGGCTCCCTTGATGCTTTTAATGATATTCATAACATACTCCAATTAATGGTTTAGGGTAAAAAGTTTTGCAGCCATTGAAGGCTCTCTCCTCGAAAGTGAACAGCTCTTCCCATGCGAGAGAAGTGCATCCTAGAGGCGATGATGTGAAGGCCCTGTGTTTTCCACATCAAGAAAAAGTGAAATCTCAAATAAATTTATTCTTGAATTATTGTCCTGTCTCGACTGTGTTTATTAAGATCAGAATGCAGTAGCGACAGCGAACTCAATAACCGTAATACCCTTGTGAATAGTTATTCGATAGCATTGGATTTTAGAAAGTGTATTGTTTATGCTTCTTACGATTCGCGGTAACCAGATCTGAACAACAACCATGAACACAGTAGAATTTATACGCATGGAAGACGGTACACGTGAGGAATACGAATTCCTGGACGGCCTGGAAAAACAGTACATCGAAGGTCTTCCCGACCGCCTAATGAATGCCATGCGAGCACTAGAGCACTCCATGTCGGGCTACAAAATTAATCGTCTACAGCATTGTCTTCAAGGGGCGACCCGCGCTCACCGAGCCGGTGAATCGGATGAAATGATTGTCGCAGTACTGCTACACGATATCGGTGATGAACTTGCCCCGCATTCGCACAGTGAAATGGCGGCGGCTATTCTGAGGCCATATGTTTCTAACCGGCTATACTGGATCGTCAAGCACCACGGTATTTTCCAGATGTATTACTACGCACATCATTGCGGTGGTGATCGTAATGCACGCGATCAATTTAAAGATCACGAATGGTATCAGGATGCAGTTGAATTCTGTCATAACTACGACCAGAACTGCTTCGATCCGGATTATGATTCAGAACCTCTGGAGTTTTTCGAACCTGTACTTCGACGGGTGGTAAAACAGCCAAGGTTTGACGATGTTGAACACGCTGCCCGTTACGGCAGGACATAGCTCACTACGCTATAATCAGAAACCTGAAATTGTAGGTTGGAAAAGGAGGAACTACGCCTTCCAACATTGACTCTGTCGTATTATGAATATCTGATTTCTTAAGTGTTCAATACCTGGATGTCAGCATTTTCCGTCTCAAAAAGTTAAGTTGATTTATTGGGCAATCAACTCGGCTATCAATTTGCCTTTGAAAACGACCTGCGCAGTGTTGCTCGAATCCAGAATGAAGACACCATAGCCGTTGGTGAAGATAATGCTTCCATCACGCATAATGTCATAGGAAGACACATTGGTGGCGATCACCCGCTCTTCGCCGTTGCGGTTTTTTCTGATCAATTTCCAGGATCTGGGCACCAGGGAGCGCACACCGTTAACGCGATGCTCTTTCTTCAGTGCATTCTCGGCATCGATGCGCTTGCCTTTGATCAGCAGTTCTTTCAAATCCGCCTGAACTTTTGGGCCGGAGGCACTGGTCAACGGTTTGCGGGTGTACATCAGGGAGAAGAAGTTGAGGTAGTGGAAAACGGCCCGCAGCAGCCGGAAGGGGAATAACAGGAAGTCCATGATGAGGTTGCTGCTGCTGTAGCGAGGTACTTCATAGGGACGCTGTATAAACAGCAGGTCGCCATCGGGAGTGACTTTGGGTTGCAGGAATTCCAGCTCGTCATCTTCACGAATCGCTGTCAGTTCGCTTTTGTTCAGATCGAGCATCTGAATATTGGCAGGCCCAAGGGCGATGACATAACCCTCTTCGCTGCGAGCCACCCCAGAAGACTGGAACACGATGCGATCGGGGTCGTCAGGAATCCAGGCGGGGGCGCTGTCTACCGTATCGCCTCCAGTGACCTCGCGGTAGTTGTCGCCCTCGATATCCATTATGGCGATGTTGGCGGTGCCGTTGGCGGCCTTCTGGGAACAGAGTACACGATCGCCATCGCGGTCGATGCAGAGGTCACCCAACAGTAGACGCTGTTGGTGAAGCAGGCGTTTTTCGGCACCACTCTTCAGATCATACTCGAACAGGCCGCCGACTTTTTTATCGCTCAGGAAGTAAAGCAATTTATCATTGGGGGCGAACTGGGCGGCGGTTGCATTCAATGCCTGTTGCTCAGTGGGCTGATTCGATTGATCTCCAACAAAGGAAGGCTCAAAGGCCGTGCCTTCTTTCCAGCTATGCAATTTACGGGAGCGCTCCATGCGGTCCATCATTTCCTGCACATAGGGGCTCTGCACCTCCTGGGGGTCACCACTTCCGCTCTTCATAAAGAGTTTTCCGCGCGAGATAAAGACCAGGCGCTTGTCGCCGAAACCGAGCGAGTTTGGCGCAGTGGGTTGCTGCACCGCGATATCATCCGCCGGATCTTTTCCGTTCAAACGATAAACAAGATAGGCGAAAATGATAAGTATCAACAGAATAAAAATGATATGCATACTTCAGGTCCTTTTGATCTATAAAAACTTGTCTTAAATACGTATCCCATGGGGAGGTATTATGGAGGATAGTCGTAACATTTCTGTATAACAAGGTAGAAAATATGGCCGATGTAGCCGGGCTATCGTAAGTAACTGAAACTATGAAATTATTCTGTAAATATGTTTATGATTTACGGCTTAAACAGTCCGTTTTATAGGGTAAATTAAGACTTTAAGGAACATAAAAATAAGGGGCCAAAAAAATAAATTACCAGAAGTGTTCAGTAAATGGATGTTCTCGTTTTCTCTCCGCGTTTTCCTCAAGGAACTGTCGATATTTTCTTATCAGGCTAAAAGCTAGACTCTGTGACCCTTTGCGTTGATCGATACAAGTGTTGAAACAGCTGCTTTGTATAGCCTCAGCCATGGTAACTATTACTGAATCTTTCGTAGCTTCTATAGGGAACTCTAGCCAGTGTTTGTTAACCCTTTATGACTAAAAAACGATGCCCGCTATAAATGCTCAAACAGGGCTAGAAGCCTGTAGAGAAGCAATACAAGGCATCGCTCAAGGGTTTCGGAGGGTTACATTTGAATAACAAAAGCCGGATATTGACGGCTTTTTCTGCATTAAGGCTACATTGCAGCTACGTTTTGGCTACGGAAACAAAGTGTCGAGGAGCCTATAGTGTAGTCACTAATTATCTCTAAACGACAAAAAGGTAGAATACTATGCATTACAAACACGTATTGGCCGCTGCAGGTCTTAGCTTATTAACTCTCTCAGCGGCGGTTCAGGCCGAAACCAGTTTTGAGACTGCCGGAATGACGGAAGACTCGCCTGTTGTCTGGGAAGTCGAAGCTTCATCATCGGATTTCGACCATCAAGAAGTGATAACGGATGGTCTAGCACATGCAGAAGCCCAGGTAGAGGTTGAAGCCAATGCAGAATTCGATGGTAAAGACGCTTTTGAAACCGACAAAGAGGTAGAGGCCTTAATGACGCAAATTGAGGCGCTTTTCCAGAATCAAGATATGAGCAGAGAGGAGTTCGAAGCAAAACTCTCTGAACTCGACGGTGAGCTTTCTGCAGTGTTGAAAGAATCAGGTGGGGAAGTTGTGTCACACGAATTTGACAAAGAAGCCTTCGAGCAACAGCAGGCAGAATTCGAGAAACAGCAGGCTGAATTCGCGCAACAGGCTGAAACCCAGCATCAGGCAGAATTCGAGCAAATTCAGGCTCAAATCGAAAAACAGCAGGCTGAAATTCAGGCTGAAATCGAGAAACAGCAGGCAGAATTCGAGAAACAGCAGGCTGAGTTCGAGCAACAGCAGGCTGAGTTCGAGCAACAAGCTGAAATCGATCAACAGGCTGAAATGGAGCAACAGCAGGCAGAATTCGAGCAACAACAGGCTGAAATTCAAGCTGAAATCGAGAAGCAGCAGGCAGAATTCGAACAACAGCAGGCTGAAATTCAGGCTGAAATTGAGAAACAGCAGGCTGAGTTCGAGCAACAGCAGGCTGAGTTCGAACAACAGGCTGAAATCGATCAACAGGCTGAAATGGAGCAACAGCAAGTTGAATTCGAGACGCAGCAGGCAGAATTCGAGCAACAGCAGGCTGAAATTCAAGCTGAAATCGAGAAACAGCAGGCAGAATTCGAGCAACAGCAAGCTGAATTCGAGCAACAGCAGGTTGAGTTCGAGAAACAGCAGGCTGAAATGGAGCAACTGTAGGCAGAAATGGAGCAAGACATGGGCCTGAACACCAAGAAGCTCTAAAGCATGAAGTTTGTCACCGGCAGGGATTGATGTGTCGGTGACATTGCTTTTTCCACAGGAATTTGGCTCATGAACGGGCTACTTAAGGTCATCATCAAACCTGGCCGTTCAGGTTATTAACAATTCGAAAATCGTTTATACTCGCGACTCCACTATAAGGCACTGTTCAGGTCGATGAGAAGTATTTTTTTCAGGATTTATGGCGGCATGTTACTGGCGTCCATAATCATAATCAGCGTGCTTTTTGCAGGTTTTCAGTGGATCAATGAACATCGACTCTATAACTATATAGACAATGTCGCTACAGGGACCTTTACCCTGATTGGCCAGGGTGTTGAGCGTCACAAGGGGAGCAAGCGTCAGGAATGGCTAGATGCAATAATGCGTCTGACTGGCATTGATCTCAATCTGAGTGAAAGCAAACCTGTTGCGTTGACTACTGCGCAGCTAAATAGCCTTGTGCAAGGAAAAATCGTAATAAAACCAGACGTTGAAAATAAAGCCGCATCCTTGTATATGGCGATTCCGGGAGAAAGGATGCTCTACCTCTCTACTGTGGTGCAGGATGTCAATGAGCAGTTATCCAGGATAACTGCCTTACTCATTTTGCGTCAGCTGGATCGCCAGCCTAAATCAAACAAACCCCAGGCGCTGGAAAGCATACGTGCCATGTTCGGTTTTCCGGTTGAGTTACGCGCACTGAACGATGTTGTTCTGGATTTCACCCAACAGCGCAGAGTGAAACGCGGTGATGTAGTTGTCAGTTTAAGTGACGCCACCTCTGGCAACCCCTATATCCAGGTTGTTGCCAAATACGGCAGCGGTGGTGACGTATTACAACTAGGTCCTATACCGCTTTTTCACTGGTTCCCGGGCAAGGTGGTTTCTATGCTGGGATTCACTGGGCTGATTCTGCTGGCGCTATGCGGCTACCTGTTAGTCAGGCCGCTGGAGTGCAGGCTGCAACTGATGGAAGTTGAGCTGGAAAAAATTGGCACCGAACTGGTTCCCGCCTTTAAAGTTGAGGGCGATGATGCGATCAGCCGCTTTGCACAAAAAGTGAACCACATGGCGCAACGGATTCAGGGCTTATTGGAAGAACAGCGGGAGTTGATACATTCCATTTCCCATGAGTTACGCACCCCGGTTGCACGCTTGAAATTCCGGCTTGATAGCCTGAGGCATAGCAACGACGAAGCGAAAAGGCTGGTCACAGTCAACGGGATAGAAAAGGACCTCAATGAACTCAATAGTCTGATCGATGAGATTTTGACGTTTGCCAGTCTTGAAAATCGGCCGACCAAGCTTGATCAGGGAGCTGTCGATATTGATCAACTGCTCGGTGGTGTAATAGACGAAGTCTCTGAGCTATACCCAGATATTACATTGATCCTGGATCTGGCGGCAAAAAACAACGATGTGATGGGGATAGACCATTTAATCCAACGCGTCGTGCAGAACCTGGTGCTCAATGCCGTGCGTTACGCGAACTCCAGGATTGTTGTCCGTTTTTCAAGTAATCAGCATCAATACGAGATACGGGTGGGTGATGATGGACCGGGCGTGCCTGACGAAGACCGCGAACAAATCTTTTTGCCTTTTACAAGGCTTGACAAAAGCCGTACCCGTTCTTCCGGTGGTTTTGGCCTGGGTCTTGCCATCGTACGGCAAATTGCCTATTGGCACGAAGGTTCTGTCAGCATAGAAACTAGTGCTCTGGGTGGTGCAGAGTTCGTCTTTCAGTGGCCACGGCCTAAGCAATAGATAAAAATTTGTCTAAATTTCAATAAGATAACATTTTGCTACATTTCTTTAACGTAGCTGCCACAGTTCTCATTTTAAAAACCATTATAATAACTGACAGTATTCGCCAGTTAGATATCCCCAACTGATACCCATATGAAAAAACTGTTCGCCATTCTCGTGCTCTGTGCTACCGGGCCAACGGTTTTTGCGCAAGAAGGATTCCCTCCCCCAGAGTTCTATCCAGTAGAAACAGAAACTCCTTCTTTTCAGGATTATTCGCAACCAGTGCCTCAATTCGACTGGGAGAACTATGAAGTTGAGAAAGTCGACTATCATGATTACCTGGATGGAGTCGAAGTGGAAACAGTCCCCCCTTCTTATCAGGATTATTCTCAACCAGTGCCTGAATTCGACTGGGAGAACTATGAAGTTGAGAAAGTCGATTATCATGATTACCTGGAAGGGGTCGAAGTGGAAACAGAACCCCCTTCTTTTCAGGATTATTCGCAACCAGTGCCTGAGGTTGACTGGGAGAACTATAAAGTTGAGGAAATCGATTATCCTGGATATCAGGAAGGGAACGAAGTGCAAACAGAGACTCCTTCGTTTCAGGATTATTCGCAACCAGTGCCTAAGGTCGACGGGGAGAACTTTAATGTTGAGGAAGTCGACTATCTTGATTTCCTGGAAGGGGACAAAAATAAGATTGGCAAGGATTACGAGGTCTGGAAGGATACTCAAGGCTGGAAAGAAATCGATGAACTGAATCATTTCGACGCTCCTGCCGAAGACAATATGGCAGGCGACTTTAAGGATCTGAAAGATTTGGACAAGTCCGAATTCGATGAGTTTAACGAAAAACTCGACGAAATATTTGGCGAAGGCCTGTAGCGAGAAATTGGTGACTAGAAGGTTTAGGTGACATGAAAGATAAGCGTTTTCTCCCCCCCATTTACCCCACACTTGATGTTTAGCCCCGGACATTCCGCGATTCAACTATCGAAAGTAATTTAATCCGTTTTAACACCATAGGGATTTATTTATGCAGTATATGGTGCCTGTAAAGGTATTTACAAAGAAGTTAAGTGCTTTTGCTCTGCTCGGCTTAATAGGGTGCGCGGTCTCCCTACCTTGTTACTCCTCCAATGGCGCAGTAGCAAACCCACGAGCTGAATCCGATAAAGCACTTACGGATCGTTCCAAGGACAAAACGCGACAGCTTATTAAAACCTTGAAATCGCAGCTAAGAAAACATCCTCAGAATTCACGTATTCGATTGAAGCTGGCGGGGCTGTATTATCGTGTGCAGGCATTCAGCGAAGCAGAAAAAGAGCTCAAGCGAGTGCTGGCCAATGACAAACTGCCGAAGAAGGTTCGCCTCATGAGTGAAAAATATCTAGCGAAAGTTCAACGCAAGTTACAGGAATCAAAACCTAAAAGACATACTTTACGTGGCGGAGTGCAAGCTTTTATTGGTTCGGATAGCAACGCAAATGTTGCACCAGGTGATACGGTGCTTGACATAGGCATCTTACCCGAATCGTCGATTTCGCGGGAAGATGAGTACAAAGGAGCCTCGATTTACTTGTTACACCAGTACAGGCTGAGTGAAACCATGGAGTTTGACGGTAAACCTATCCGCTTGCTATGGAAAAGCGGTATCAATGCTTTTTCCAAGGACTATAGCGTCGAAGACACCTCTGACCTGACTGTAACCAGCCTCTATACGGGTATAAATCTTAAACAGAGCAAGAGCTGGAACGGCAGTATCAGGTTAAAGATGGTAAATATCGGCCTGAATGGTAAAGACCTCGCGGACCATTACAGTATTCTTCCAGACTATACCCATTTGTTTGGCAAGCTGTCGCTCACCATTAACGCTTCCTACACACGCAAGGAATATGTAGAGTCAATAGATAGACCCAAGGAAGGCAACCAAATTGGCGCCGGAATTTTTGTCTCTTGGCCGCTGCTAGACCATGCTATGCTGCGCTTAGGGGCCGAAATGGGAAACACCAATCTTAACCAGGACTGGCGTTCCTACGATAGCGTTAAATACTCCTTGAGACTGAACAAAAAGATCAATCCCGCATTTTCCATAAACCTGTCGGCTAGCTATGAAAACAACCAATATGTTGCCGTGGAACCCAATTATACCAGCACCAGAGAAGATGATATATTGGCTACTACAATAGGCATGAAGTACAAATTCAGAAATAATATATACTTGGGGATGAAGTATTTGTACACGGAGAGGGACTCCAATAACGATATACACTGTTACGACAGAAACCGTTTGGAAGCCTTTTTGGGTTACAGTTTCTAATTTTCAGAAAAATCAGCAATGTCTAATACGCCATCCAATATCCTGCTTGTCGAAGACGACGAAGACCTGGCCCTGTTAACACAGGAATATCTAATTAATAATTTCGGCTACAACTTAAGTGTTGAGCACAATGGCGGGCAGGCTATTGAACGCATTATTAACGAACAACCCGACCTGGTCATTCTGGATGTCATGCTGCCCGGCGCCGACGGCATGGAAGTGTGCCGATGCGTGCGCCCGAATTACAAGGGTCCAATACTCATGCTGACGGCGCGAACTGACCAGATTGACCAGATTCTGGGCCTGGAACTGGGAGCTGACGATTATGTTTGCAAACCGATTGAACCCCGTTTGCTAGCTGCGCGGGTCAAAGCGCTGCTTCGTCGAACTAACGTGCCACTAACGGCATCATCCGATGAACCGGATCGCCTCGAGTTTGATGGTCTGGTTATTGATAACGGCGCCCGTCGTGTTACCTCCGAAGGCGAGGACATTGAACTGACAACCCCCGAGTACGACCTGTTATGGTTGCTAGCGAGAAAGGCTGGCACTATTCTCACCCGACAGGAAATCTTCCAGTCGTTGCGTGGGATAAGCTATGATGGGCAAAACCGCTTGATCGATATAAACATCTCCCACATCCGGTCGAAAATTGACCTTGACCCCAATAGTACCACTCGTATCAAAACCGTGCGCAACAAAGGTTATGTATTTGTTAAATCAGTTTATTCTGGCCGATCATGAGCATTTTTCAGATTTTTCCAAATCAAATCAATTGGGTCAGACTCAATTGAAGCTGAAAATATGATTAAGTAAACTTAAGATCAGGATAAACAGGACATAAGGAGCAGTCATGCCTAAATCCAGCTCTGACTGGTCGGACCTAAGTCAATTATGGAATAACTGGGGCAGATACAAATTAAATTATCCTTCACTTTCTTCTAGAATTAAAAATATAACGTGTATCTGGCCTTAGTTAATTTGCGTGAAACACTTTGGGTCCCAAGACGAAAAAGCCTGATTTAACGGACACCGTAAATGATACATCAGCAATTCCTGGGACAGTTTGCTTATTAATTCTCTTCGAATCTTAATTGGCTGCTCCTAGCACAATTTTTTGACCTAAACGAAATATCATAAGAATGTCACCTTCGAGTCGACTTTTACTATACATATGGAATTTTGAACGGCTGATTTCTAGAGAATTAGGGCGAATCAGGTAATTTAAGTTTTCAATAGAGTTCCATAAAAATCACAAACCTGCAGTTCGAGACGCAACACTAGTGCTATTATGACCAGGGTACCTCCCTGTTCCCATTTTGGAAAATAAAACATGCAGTGGATGACTTTGATTTTTCCAGTCTCAGGTGTTGAAACCTGGTTCTGGCTGCCACCTCTGGTAGCCCTGGTGATTTCTTTTGTCAGTTCCCTGGTAGGGATTTCAGGCGCGTTTCTGTTATTACCGTTCCAGATGAGTGTGCTGAACTTCACGTCTCCTTCGGTGAGCGCTACCAATCTCGTGTTTAATCTGGTTGCAATACCCAGTGGCGTCTGGCGCTATATTCGAGAAGGGCGCATGGCATGGCCTTTATGCTGGATTATCGTGATGGGAACCTTGCCAGGTATTGTCATTGGCTTCTACCTGCGTGTCTGGTATCTACCAGATCCTGATCAATTCAAGATGTTTGCTGGTTGTGTGTTGTTGTATGTTGGTTATCTTCAGCTATCAGAATATTTTCCCTGGAAGGTCCAAAAAACATCAGCTCTGGATCAAAAGTTTGCTGACAATGTCAGACTATCACCTGGCGTAACAGCAGGGCTATCACAGGACGCAAAAATCAAGCTGCGTAGTTTTTCGTTAGTAACAGTTGAGTATGAGTTTTGGGGAGAGTCTTTTTCTTTTAGTACATCAGGTATGTTGTTGATGGCTTTTCTGGTGGGTATAGTCAGTGGTACCTATGGGATTGGGGGCGGAGCAATTATTGCACCTTTTTGTGTGGCGATTTTCGGGATACCGGTTTATGCCGTTGCAGGAGCAGCACTTGCCTCAACACTGGTGACATCGATTGCCGGAGTGATTCTGTACAGCTTTTTACCGGCTCCAACCGGACTATCAACTCAACCTGACTGGGCCTTAGGAATTCTGTTTGGGTTAGGGGGTATGGTTGGCATGTACCTGGGTGCCCGCTGCCAGAAGTATGTGCCACAGAAAATACTCAAGCTTTTAATGGGCGGATTACTGGTGGCTATTGCTATCTATTATTTTGTTTCATATTTTTCTATTTAATGAAAAAAAGATATTAACCACAGAGCGCACAGAGAGCACAGAGGTTTAATATATTAACCACGAAGCACACGAAGGGCACGAAGAGCACGAAGAGATATAAAAATGTATGGCTCTTTATGTGTATGAAAATCATACTAAGAAAAAAATGTATTGATTGACGCGCTTACGCTCACAATGACAATTGACCATATATTTCCACATTGCTATATAAGTGTTCCCTTCGTGTTCTTCGTGGTTAACTCTTTTTAAATCGACAGTTAGTTAAGCACCATTTGCATCCAGTAGGCCCGACATGCAACTCCAAAGAAGAATAATTATTTATCCTCAGTGCTCTCTGTGTGCTCTGTGGTTAATTCTTTTTTAATCGACAGTTAATTAAGCACCATTTGTACCCAGTAGGCCCCGACATGCAACTCCAAAGAAGAATAATTATTAATCCTCAGTGCTCTCTATGTGCTCTGTGGTTAATTCTTTTTTAAGTTGGTTGGTTAAGCACGATTAAACTCAATTTGTAACATGATAGGGTTTCCATGAATAATTAGAATTCCCTTCGTGTGCTTCGTGGTTGATTTATTTTTATGGTTACTCTGAATAACCCGGGTCGGATAAAACCTCAATTTACACTAAGCCAAATAATCGTAACCAGGTAATACCCAGAGTAGTGACGATAACCGAACCGATGGTAGTCAGAACAATAATGTTTGCAGCCAGTGATGAATTACCACCCATGGCGCGAGCCATCACATAGCTTGCCGCTGCCGTGGGTGCGGATGACATGAGAAATACAATACCGAGTTGTATGCCGTTGAAGCCTGCCAGGCCTGCGGTTAAAGTTAATATCAGTGGTGCTAACAGGATCTTGCAACCGGTTCCTATTAGAGCATTCCGAGATTCAAGACGGAGTACGGAAAGACTTAATGACCCTCCGGTACACAACAGTGCTAAGGGTAGTGTCATCTGTGCGAAATATTTTCCTGTGTCTAAAAATAGACCAGGTATTTGAATGTTAAAGTATGCAAATGGCAAGGCTGAAAGAATGCCTATAATCAGTGGGTTGCCTGCAATCTTTTTTAGTATCTGGCTCCAGGGGAGTTCACGATTGATTGATCTATTTAAAGTGATAACCGCCAGAATGTTAAACAGGATTGTCACCAGTCCCAGATACAGCGAGGCCTGTGCAAGGCCTTCACTTCCATAGGCATTGACTACATAGGCAAGTCCAATGATACCCATATTAGAACGATACCCTCCTTGCACTACCACCCCTCGGTCCCGTGCTGGCTGGACAGTGTATTTGGCAATGATTTCTATTATCCAGAAAAGTACCATAGTGCCAATCAGGCCGACTGCAACTAGCCTGAAATTTGCGGCCTGAGCAAAGTGGGTTTGACTGATTGTGATAAAAAGCAGCGCCGGTAAGGTGACATTGAATACCAGCCTGGAGCCGACGTCGATAAACTCCTCGGTAATAATATGCCAGTGTTTTAGCGCAACACCCAGTAGCAGAAACAGGATGATGGGCCCGGTTACCGACAGGGCAAAATAGAGATTGGTAATAAAGTCAGACATTTTTGGTTCAGGCAGGAGATGTGGAAGATGTGATTATATCAAGTTATTTAGTTAACCACGAAGCACACGAAGATATAAAACAAGCTTTTCCTTCGTGTTCTCTGTGTGCTTCGTGGTTAAATTTTTTTTAAAGCCAAACCCATGATATGGTAATTTTATATTTTAGATTGGAATCCAACCCTTGAGTAAACCAGCTATTGCCTATGTCAGTCGGGCGGATAAAGATGAGAGAGCAACCTGGATACAGATTCTGGCTGAGGCTATGCCTGAGGAGTCTGTGGTTGATTTTTCGGAACTCAATCCAGCGCAGCGTTCGCAGTGTGAAATTGCCATTGTGGCGGACCCTGATCCAGCTGATTTAAAACAGTTAGCGGCATTGAAATGGGTGCATAGTACCTGGGCAGGTGTTGAGCGTATGTTGCAGGAGCTGGTGGACCCACCATTTAAAATTGTACGACTGGTTGACCCTCAATTAGCCGAAACCATGGCCGAGGCAGCTTTGGCCTGGACGTTTTATCTGCATAGAGATATGCCACATTATGCTCAACAGCAGGCACAGCGGTTATGGCAACCGCTACCTTTTACCCCAGCCAGTGAGCGACGGGTTGGTGTTCTGGGGCTGGGGGAGCTCGGACGTGCCGCTGCATTTCGGTTGCGCGACAATGGGTTTATCGTATCTGGCTGGAGTCGTCGCCCTTACGAGTTACCCGGTATCAGTTGCCTTAGTGGTGAAGAGGAGTTAAATCAATTGTTGTCCAGCAGTGATATTCTGCTGTGCCTGCTGCCGTTAACTCCCGATACACGTGGTTTGCTGAATACCAAAACTCTGGGTTTTCTGCCGACTGGAGCATCAATAATCAATTTTGCACGCGGCCCAATTATTGATGAGGTGGCGCTGCTCGATGCTCTGGATAGCGGTGCTCTGGCACATGCGGTGCTGGATGTGTTTAATATCGAACCTCTGCCATCCGATCATGCTTTCTGGGGGCATGCTTCTGTTACTGTATTACCTCATATCTCCGCACCCACGCATCCCTTAACCGCTAGCCGTATCGTTGCTAAACATATAAACGCCTACCGGGCAGGGAAGGGGTTGCCACAAACAGTCGATGTAAAGCTTGGCTATTGATGTTGATTTTAAGATGTTGAGCTAAGATATTGATTTTAATACGGTTGAAGGGGGCTTTATTTTGCGCTTAAAACTGCTTAAGCTTCTCTTCAGTGTGCTCAAATCTTGTAATGTAGGGCTGTATGGACTAGTATCTTTAAGGCTTGAACAGGCTTTTTAAAGGATGTTTGTGGTTGAGGTTGTTTATTTGCTGGGTTTATTTGTTGGCTAATGAGAATTTAACGAAGCCGAAGCAAGAGTAAAAATTAAGGAAACACTATTATGACTACATCTTTACTTGTTACCTTTATTGTGGCTTCTGCATTGTTGGTCTTTGCGGGGTTGCAGATAATGTATTTAATAAGAAAAATTAAAATGCATAAGAAAGAGGCGCGACTGCATAAAGCGGGTAGTTACCCTGCAGGTTCTGGCGTATCTCATGGCATGGTATTAAATAATGATAAAAATGGTGTACTTCGCGACTGGAAAAAATCGCCTTCCTGGTATAGCCGTTTAATTTAACTCAAAAATAATAAGAATTACTTTTCAGGGAAGTTATGGAATATATTGGATGGATTCCATGTATCAATGGACATCTGGATTTCGGCTTGATGAAGCCAGGAATACAGGGCGGGTTCACCGATAAAAGCTCAAAAGATGAGCATGCAATTGAAATAAATACTTCCCTTTCGAAAAACTCCGACTCCCATCATCGTCACATCATATTACAGTCAAAAGTTGACTGGAGAGATTCAGAAACATTTCACCCTGACGCTGGAAAATTTCGGGTTGTGGTGACCGCCGAAGTTAATCAGTCGCACTCTATGGATGAGCGCTGTCTTACGGGCAATATTCTTATCTTTCCGGTGGCTGGCGAGCCTGAAGATAAACAGCAGAGACACCAGATGAATGTGCACAGGCTGTGTCATTCATTGAAAGAATGTTTAAAAATGGAGGCGAGTGCATGCGACTTTCATAGTAAGTTTGATCAGTTGGTTGAGATAACTTCTGGAAGGAACAGGGTTGATTTACTCACCTGTTTTTTTAGTTCTCTAAACTTTAGAATCCATCCTAACGGGGTTATCAGGCTTGAATATAATGAAAAGAGCTCTGATCTGGATAATGATTCCTTATTCGTGATAGCTCGGCAGGCTTTCTATTATTTGAAATATTCATTGCATGTGCATAAGCACCATATTGATGAGCAGGATTCATTAACCTCTATCACGCCTGTTTATAAAGACGATACCAGGCCTGAATCGGATGCTGCGCTTAGACTCATTTGTCAGCTTAAAAGAGAGTTGACTTCAATAAAGCGCATTCAAAATTTAGATAGTAGAGAGCACCCTACCAATAATGCGCTTGGAATAATTGCCTACACTAAGTCATTTATCACCTCCCTGGAAGATATGGGTATGATTGAGCATCAAGAGGCAGCAAGAGAACAGAGTAGATTTGACCATCTTAGGGATTCATTTGCTGCGCAAAATACAAAGATGAGCAATGAGAAAAATAACGTAGAGCTGGTGAAGTCTAAGTCCAAGGTATGGTTGGGATTTTTATTGCTATCCATATGGGGAGCGATTAATTTTAATCTGAAAACAGAGAATGCTATAAAAATTGGAATCTCTGGTAACCAGTTCCTGGGTATCATTTTAGGAGTGTTTTTCGTTGTATTTTTGGTATACCTGGCCATAAAAAGGTTTTATATGGCGAGATATAATCCGCAGGCTTCTAAGGATTTGTATGACATTTCGTACTGGATACTGCTGTTGAAAATACTGCTTCCCATGGTATTTGCAACAGGCTTAATCATCTGGGAATTCAATAAACTGCTCTGATAATTTGGGTGAAATGCTCTGTTTTTGTTAGGGGCAGTTGTGATTAAAGCAAAGATTATCTCCCTCGCTCTTGTAGTTGTCCGTAAACGGTTGAATCTCAAGCTGTTGCTGAACTCTGCCCTTCTATAGACAGGGTGTGTCGTTAACAGGCAGTGATGTGTCGTTCGCCTGTTATTTTCTATTTTAAAATTGTTCCAGTATTTAAAGTAGCGATAAACTGAAATGATTCAGCTACAGAATCATTAAGACAAATTACCTTCTTTGCAAAACCTATTGAGGATTAACTGGATATGGCCGCAACCCAACATACGAAACCTGAACAAGATATTGATATTGCACGTAAGGCGAAAGTAAAGCCGATAACTAAAATTGCTGCAAAACTTGGCATTAGTGCAGAAAACCTCCAGCTGTATGGACAGGATAAAGCAAAAGTATCTTTGCCTTATATTCGTACGTTACAGAAAAATAAAGATGGAAAGCTGATTCTGGTAGTGGGCATGACACCAACCAAGGCCGGTGAAGGTAAAACAACTACTTCCGTTGGTCTGAGTGATGCATTAACCAAGATAGGGAAAAAAACAGCAGTCTGTTTACGTGAGCCTTCGCTCGGTCCCTGTTTTGGTATGAAAGGTGGTGCTGCTGGTGGCGGTTTTGCACAGGTGGTGCCGATGGAGGATATCAATCTTCATTTTACCGGTGACTTTCATGCCATAGGTGCGGCTAACAATCTACTGGCAGCTATGATCGATAATCATATCTACTGGGGCAATGAACAAAAACTGGATTTTCGCCGTGTTACCTGGCGTCGTGTGGTGGATATGAATGACCGCGCGTTGCGTGAAATCACCAACGGTCTGGGTGCTGTAACCAATGGCTTCCCACGTACCGATGGCTATGACATTACCGTTGCTTCTGAGGTGATGGCTATCTTCTGTCTGGCGAAAGATCTGGATGACTTACAGGAAAAACTGTCGAATATAATTATCGGTTACCGACGTGATAAAACCCCTGTGTACGCGCGCGATATTAATGCTCAGGGAGCAATGACAGCATTACTGAAGGATGCGCTGCAACCCAACCTGGTTCAGACAATGGAAGGTACACCCGCGTTTATTCATGGTGGCCCGTTTGCCAATATTGCGCACGGCTGTAACTCGGTGCTGGCGACTTCTACGGCATTAAAACTGGCTGATTATGTGGTTACTGAAGCAGGATTTGGTGCTGATCTGGGCGGTGAGAAATTCTTTGATATTAAAATGAGAAAATCTGGTCTGAAGCCAGATGCGGCAGTCATCGTTGGCACCATAAGGGCGCTGAAAATGCATGGTGGTTGCGACGAAATAGAGGTGAAAAGCGAAAATATCGGGGCTATGGTTAAGGGCTTTGATAATCTGGCCAGACATGTTGAAAACACTCGAAAATTTGGTGTTCCTGTTGTCGTTGCTATCAATAAGTTCAGTGCAGATACTCCTGCTGAAGTTAATCTACTGCGTCAATTATGTGCAGAAATTGGTGTTAAGGCATTTATCTGCGACCACTGGGCTCTGGGTGGTAAAGGCGCCGTTGATCTGGCGAAAAATGTTGTTGAAATGATAGAGAAGGAGCCTTCTAAATTTCATTTCTTATATCCAGATGAGATGCCGCTGATGGATAAGGTGCGCACCATCGCTCAGGAATTATATGGGGCACAAGGTGTTATAGCCGATCAGAAGGTAAGAGATGAACTTCAAACTTTACAGGACGAAGGGTATGGGCATTTACCTGTCTGTATTGCTAAAACTCCCTTATCTTTTTCAACTGATGCAGCATTAAAAGGAGCGCCGAGTAATCATGTGGTCCCTATACGTGAAGTGCGACTTTCTAATGGCGCAGGGTTTCTTGTTGTGATCTGTGGTGATGTGATGACTATGCCTGGCTTACCGAGAGTACCCGCTGCAGAAAAGATACATGTGAATAAAGCTGGGCATGTAGAAGGGCTCTTCTAGCACTGCTGGATTAAGGCTGAATGATCGTGCGGATCTTTGATGACTGAGAATCTAAAGATCTGCGCAAGCTGATCGGAGAATGTCTCTGTAGCGGTGTGAAATTTGAAATTACTTCACCCTGTAGAGATATTGAGAGTTGTTGCTGTTCAGAATGCCGCAAAACTAGTAGCCACTTTTTGACTGCTACAGCGGTTTTTGATGATCAGATTCGCTTTATAGAACAGTGCGGCCTGAGCTGGTTTACCACTGAGAAGACAAAAATAGGTTTCTGTCAGCTCTGTGGTCCAAACCTGCTGTGGAAAATCATCACGCTGATGGTAAACGTCAGCGTGATGGCGGGCTGTCTGCCAGTGCAGACAGGCCTTCAGGTGAAACCCCATATCTTTGTTGATGATAACTGTGATTATCATAAAATTAGCCCTGGTGCTCCCCGGTATCACCAGGATCTTTTGTTTGAGGTCCAGGTAGGCCTCATTTTAGCTGCAGACTCCTTCAAAACTAGCGCATCTCCAGTCGATTCAATTTTGTTTTCAAAAAACGCCCACTGTGTCGCGTTTCAGTCATATTTTGTCGCTGGTATGTCAGATCAATATTCAAGCTGAATCTATTCTTGTAACTACTGTTGTACCTTGTTTTTGTACCAATTTTACGTGGATATACCTATGACTGATATCGATGATGACTACGATGATGAAGAAGAACTAGATCTTTCTTCGTTATCTGATGAAGAGCTTGTTGAGCAGATGCACGACGACCTTTATAACGGCTTAAAGGAAGAGGTTACAGAAGGTACTGAAATCCTGCTCGAACGTGGTTGGGATGCCAATAGGGTTCTGAATGAAGCTCTCGTTGGTGGTATGACTATCGTCGGCATAGATTTTCGTGATGGCATTCTATTCGTGCCTGAAGTTTTGATGTCAGCTAACTCTATGAAAGCTGGTATGGAAGTCTTAAAGCCATTGCTGTCGGAATCAGATGAGCCGAGAGCTGGTAAAATGGTTATAGGTACCGTAAAAGGCGACATCCATGACATCGGTAAGAATCTGGTGTGCATGATGATGGAAGGTGCTGGTTTTGAAGTGGTTGATCTGGGAATAAATATTCCAGTAGAAACCTATCTGGCCGCACTGGAAGAGCATAAACCCGATATCCTGGGCATGTCTGCATTGTTAACCACTACTATGCCATATATGAAAGTTGTTATAGATACCATGAAAGAAAACGGTATACGCGATGACTACATTGTACTGGTCGGTGGTGCGCCCTTGAATCAGGAGTTTGGTGATGCTGTAGGGGCTGATGCCTATTGCCGTGATGCAGCTGTGACCACTGAGATTGCCAAGCAACTGGTAGCTGAACGCCGCGCTGCGGCCTAAAGATTCATCATGCGATGAAAAGCCAGGCTCGAATTTTGGTGATTACCTGTGCTGCTATTGCCAGGGAATTTAATGAAATCAGAAAGTCGGACCAATGGTTGAATATTGACCTGCAGGCGATTACTGCCGACCTGCACGTCACACCAGAAAGAATCCCACAGGTTGTTGCTGAGCATATAGATCAGGCGCAGCAAAACTATGATTCTATTTTTGTCGCTTATGGTGACTGCGGCACCAGTGGAGCACTAGATAAAGTGCTGCAGGAACGAGGAGTATCTCGTTTATCTGGTGCACATTGCTATGACTTTCTGGCAGGTGAGAAACAATTCGCCCAACTACAGGATGAGGAGCCAGGAACCTTTTATCTCACCGATTTTCTGGCTCGGCACTTTCAACGCCTGGTCATAGACTCACTGGGTCTGGATAAAAATCCTGAGCTGCTACCGCTTTATTTTGGCAATTACACCCGTCTGATTTATCTGGCTCAGACCGATTCAGATGAGTTGACTGAGATTGCACGTCAGGCAGCTGACTATCTCAATCTACGATTCGAACGTATCTTTACCGGTACTGGAGACATGCTGCCAGCATTTCAGAGCGCAATGCATCAGGTGTCGCCGGAGATAACATGGCACAGCTGAAAATCGTCTACTGGTTCGATATTCCTGGCCAGGTAGTGGTTCGTAAAGGACGAAGTAGTACCCGCTTACGGCTGTCTTCCCGCTTTGCAAAGGCCATTGATCGAGCTTCTAACCGTATTAAAAAACGTGGTGAGGATGCCCTGTTTGATCCCTGGCATTCAGTTGATCAGAAGTTCGAAGGAGAGATCAATGAACGGGCTGAAATACTAGTAAAAAAGATAGAGCATGAATACACGGACGAAGTGCTAGATAGATTAATTCGAGCTGCTGGAAAAGACGAGTCTCGAATCATGAACGATAACGTGTGAAAAAACTATGTACCTGATACGTAAGTGGTCGGTTTCTAATTCTAGATTTCTCGAAGTCATCTACAAGATCTTTGAGCCTGTCATTGTCAAGCTGCATTGGCTATGGAATCTGATTGGTTATGAGCGCGCAGAAAAACCGGTAAGCCTGGTGGAAAAAATGACAAAAGGTTTGATGTTCGATTGTCAGATGTGCGGTCAATGCGTACTCAGTTCAACGGGAATGTCCTGCCCCATGAACTGCCCTAAAACGCTGCGTAATGGCCCCTGCGGCGGTGTGCGGATGAATGGCAATTGTGAAGTCAAACCAGATATGCGCTGTGTATGGGTTGAGGCGTGGCGTGGAAGTCAGAATATGAAGGATTCTGAAAAAATCAAAAATGTTCAATTGCCGGTTAATTACCTGTTAGTGAAAAAATCTTCCTGGTTGAGTGTTGTGCAAACAGAAATCGAAAACAAAAAGAAATGGTTAGATGATGTTCGGGCTAAACGATAATCCAGCGGCGAAGCCGTTACCAGAAAAAGAGGGGCATGTTTCTCGTGGCCGTCTTGAGCGCTTATTGCGGGCCGGGCATTTTACCGTAACCGCAGAACTGGCCCCGCCTGATTCAGCACTGGCTGATGATGTTTATCAACGCGCGCAGATATTTGATGGCTTTGTTGATGGCATGAATGCAACCGATGGTTCAGGAGCCAATTGCCATATGTCCAGTATCGGCATGTGCGCATTGTTGACTAATCTGGGTTATGCGCCGGTTATGCAAATCTCCTGTCGTGATAGAAACCGTATCGCTATACAGGGTGACGTTCTGGGCGCTGCTGCTATGGGCGTTGAAAATGTATTGTGTCTGAGTGGTGATGGCGTTCAGGTCGGAGATCACCCCGGAGCTAAACCTGTATTCGATCTGGACAGTATGTCTCTGCTGGAAACTATCCGTATCATGCGTGATGAGTCGCGTTATCTTAGTGGCCGTGCAATTACCTCGCCACCTAAAATGTTTCTCGGTGCGGCAGAAAATCCTTCTGCGCCACCTATCGATTTTCGACCTCATCGTCTGGCTAAAAAGATTGCAGCCGGTGCTGATTTTATACAAACCCAATATATCTTTGATGTGCCTCAATTTAAAGAATTTATGGCAAAGTCCAGAGATCTTGGATTGCTGGAAAAATGTTTTATTTTGCCGGGTGTAGGCCCGCTTGCGTCTGCAAAAACAGCAAGCTGGATCAGTAAAAATGTTCCGGGTATACATATTCCGGAGAGCATTATCAAACGCCTGGAAGGTGCAGAAAATCAAAAGCTGGAAGGCCAGAAACTCTGCGTTGAACTGGTGCAGCAGCTGAGTGAAATAGAAGGCGTTTCCGGAGTTCATGTGATGGCTTATCGGCAGGAAGAAACGGTAAAGGATATTATTCAGCAGTCAGGGGTATTAGGAGATCGGGTGCCCTGGTATCCGGGCTGTGAGGATGATTCTCTTGTTATTCATTCATAACGCCGTCAATAAGTAATATTTAATTAGTAAATGTGAGGATTTTAAAATGACTGAAACTGTAATTAGTTCAGCAACTAAAGAGTTAGTGATTGGTTTCGATCGCCCATTTGTGATTATCGGAGAGCGAATCAATCCGACTGGCCGTAAGATCATGGCCGATGAAATGAAGAACGGTGATTACAGTCGCGTCGAGTCAGATACTATTGCTCAGATTCAGGCAGGTGCACATATGCTGGATGTTAACGCTGGTATACCACTGGCAGATGAGCCCCGTATTCTGGCTGAAGTATTACAGCTGGTGCAAAGTCTTACCGATGTGCCTTTGAGTATAGATTCATCTATTATCGAGGCGCTTGAAGCCGGTCTTTCAGTTTATCAGGGTAAGGCTCTGGTTAACTCGGTAACTGGCGAAGAAGAGAATATGGAAAGAGTATTACCGCTGATTAAAAAATATGGTGCTGCAGTAGTGGCGATATCCAATGATGAATCCGGTATCTCTGAAGATATTGACGTCAGATTTAATGTGGCAAAAAAGATAGTAGAACGTGCAGCAGATTACGGTATTCCAGCATGTGATGTAGTGGTTGATCCCCTGGTTATGCCTATTGGTGCGATTAACGATGCCGGTAAGCAGGTGTTAAAACTGATCCATCGTTTACGCACTGAGCTAAAAGTAAACACTACCTGTGGTGCCTCTAACATCAGTTTTGGCCTGCCCAATAGAAATGGTTTTAATGGTGCATTTATCAGTATGGCCATTCAGGCAGGAATGACTTCAGCCATCACTAACCCACTGCATTCTGAAGTAGTGAGTGCCAGTATGGGTGCGGATGTCATGTTAGGTAAAGATCCGGATTGTGCACGCTGGATACAGAGATTTAGAGAACCTCCTGCAGAAGGAGCCAAAACCCGAGGTACCGGGCGTCGTGCTGGTGGTCGTAGACGTAGTAGTAAGTGATTTTAAGTTATTAAGTACGCTGTAAGAACTGTCATTGCGGGTACCCAAAGGGTATAAACTTCGCGAGGCAGATGTGCTACATGGATGTAGCGTTTACGGAACAAAGGGAATTAATCTGAAATAGTTTTAAAATTGTTATACCGCATAGATTGCCTCGCTAAAGCTCGCAATGACTAGTCGGATGATTTTGTTATAGAGTCTATATGAATAATAAAGAAGCCACCGTACTATTTATGCCATCCGGAATACGCGGGCAGATTGATGTAGGCACAACCGTTCTCCAGGCAGCTCAACGCCTGGGTGTAGATCTGGAATCAGTTTGTGGCGGTCAGGGTAAATGCCGACGCTGTCAGGTGCTGCCTCAGTTGGGCGAGTTTCCAAAGCACAACATCGTATCGGCTGCCAGCCACCTGTCTGAATTAACCGATACCGAACATCATCACATACACAAAAAATGGCTTGAGCAAGGTAAGCGTCTGGCCTGTAATGCCTGTATCCTAGGCGATCTGGTGATTGATGTCCCTGAATCGAGTCAGCAGCATAAACAGCATATCGCCAAAGCGGTTACCGCCTACGATATTCAGGTTCAACCTGCACTGCGTTTATATACTGTAACCCTGCCTGAACCCGATATGCACTCACCCATATCGGATAAGCGTCGCCTTCAAAATGAATTAAAGTCAAAGTATCAGCTGCCTGTTCTGGACTGTGAGTTATCTCAGTTAAGGCAGTTACAGAAAATCCTGGAAAAATCTAACCGAACCATCACGGTTGCGGTTTATCAGCATGAAAAAATCATTGCTATCTGGCCCGCTGAAAAGAAGGTGGTTTATGGCCTGGCTATCGATCTGGGATCAACCACCATAGCCGCTCAATTATGCAACCTGGATACGGGTGAAGTGGTCGCCACGGCCGATATGATGAACCCCCAGATTCGTTTTGGTGAAGACCTGATGAGTCGAGTGTCTTACATCATGATGAATGAGGGTGGTGATGTTGAGCTAACCCGTGTTGTGCGAGAAGCATTAAATCAACTATGTAGTCGCGCCGCCAAATCAGCAGGCATACAGCTGGATGAGATACTGGATATCACTCTGGTAGCAAACCCCATCATGCATCATATTCTTTTGGGTATAGACCCTACTCCACTAGGCAGTGCGCCTTTTACTCTGACAACGGATCAAATGGTGGTTATTGCGGCGCGGGATCTGGATATTCATCTACATGCTGAATCGAGAATCTGTATCCTGCCCTGTATAGCGGGACATATTGGTGCAGATACAGCTGGTGTCATCTTATCAGAACGCCCCGATCTGACTGAAGAAAATGTATTGTTGGTTGATGTGGGTACGAATGCTGAGATAGTTCTTGGTAATAAACATCGATTGCTTGCTGCCTCAAGCCCAACGGGGCCAGCGTTTGAAGGTGCACAAATAACTGCTGGTCAGCGTGCGGCACCGGGTGCCATAGAACGTGTACGCATTGATCCACAGACACTGGAAGCAAGGTTTCGTGTTATCGGCTGCGATGTCTGGTCAGATGATGAAAGCTTCTATACTAAAAGTGCCAAAGTAGGGGTGAGCGGTATTTGCGGTTCTGGCATCATTGAAGTCGTCGCAGAAATGTTTCTTGCGGGTATCATTAATCAGGATGGAGTGATCGGGCCTGTTGCTGGCAAGGAGAGTGATCGAATTATTAAAGATGGACGTACCTATTCTTATGTTGTTCATTCTGCCGAAAAACCGATTGTTATCACACAGAATGATGTGCGGGCTATCCAGTTAGCCAAAGCAGCATTGCATGCAGGTATACGCTTACTCACTAATCGTCTGGGCATAGAAAAAGTCGATCGCATTGGTCTGGCCGGGGCATTTGGTAGTCACATTGATGTCAAGTATGCGATGATTCTGGGTCTGATTCCCGATTGTGATCTTGATAAGGTGGGGTCAGTTGGTAATGCTGCTGGAACTGGTGCTCGGATAGCGTTACTCAATTTTCCTTCGCGCCTCGAAATTAGTGAAATCCTGCCGCGAGTAGAAAAGGTTGAAACAGCAATAGAGCAAAAGTTTCAGGAATATTTTATCGAAGCGATGGCGATACCGCACAAAACTGAGGTCTTTGAAGAATTATCCAAACAGGTTTCTCTGCCAAAGTTCGAAGCCAAAACAGAAGATGAAAGTGCTGCCAGGCGCAAGCGCCGACGACGTAGCAAGGCCTGATAGGACTGAACTAAGGTCTAATTCTTTAAACCAGTAATTGTTTCAGAAGTGTTGAAGAGTTCGGTGAGATCTCACCTTCCAGTATCATAAATAATTCGGCAGTTGTCATTGCATCGTACAGTGCATTATGTGCTTTATAGGCAGGTAGGTCGAAGCTGTCGCGAAGGTTGAATAGTCTGAGCTGGCCAGGTTCCAGAGAATGGTTTCTTTTTTCCAGCACCCGTTGTGACAGGAGCAGGGTATCGATAGTTGGAATTATAAAGGGTGATCCATAAAGCTTCTGGCAGGCGGCGTTTAAAAAACCCTGTTCGATTTTTTTGTAATGCACCAGCATCACCTTGCCCCCTAAATCATGCAGTAGCTCGGGTAAAACCTCTTCAAGCGTTCTGGCCTCCCTGACATCGTCGTCAGTTATATGGTGGATGACAGCAGATTCTTCTGGAATTAGATTATCCTGACGTATCAGTTCATGCCTGGCAGTTGAAAGATGGATGCGACCCTGTCGGATATGAACCTTGCCATAACTCAGGATTTGATGTTTTTGGGGGTAAAGACCGGTAGTTTCAAAATCAAGGGAAACGATTTCGATTTCATTCCAGGGTGTTTTTGGTGATGGAAAAGCCCTGGATAAATACTTTAGCATGACCGGATGTTTGGCTTTATGCCAGGCCTGTTGTCTTAACTGATCTTTGCTTTTGAAATAGTTAAACATGGCTCATGGCATTGAATAACGTTTTTCTAATGATTCCTGAGCCTGCTTGATAATGCTAAAGGCATCTTTCAGATGTTTACGTTCCAGTGAAGATAAATCGTCAGGGGGCAGGAAGTTGTCCGGTGCTTCACTATTTCTAATTTGCTCAGCCTGATGCTTGATACGTAGGTTGGCAATAAATTCCAGTGCATCCAGCAGATTTACCGACATACTTTTACTCATCGATCGGGTATTGCCTAGTGCTTCAATCCGTTCGCTTGTATTTACCTTGTTAATCCCTTCAGCTAATGCCAGCACCCTGGCGATATCGGTGATAGGAACTATGCCACGATGCTTGATATCGAAGGTATTATCATGCTCGCCATCATGGATGAGCACAAAGGTTCTGAAGAAGCCTACCGGGGGTTTATGTTTTAATGCATTGGAAACCATGTGCGCGATAAACAGCGTGTTTGTAGCAGTCTGTTGCAGTATCTGGTTGATCAGTTTCTTGTGTAGTGAGAAGTCACCATGTACCGGGCGCAGATCGAAAAAGATACTGGATAACATCAGTGCAGTCGGGTCAGGTTTGAAAATCCATTCCTTAAAATATTTTTCCCACACCGAATAAGGCTGGCACCATTTTTCATTCATGGCCATAGCATTGCCTGGGCAATACACAAAACCACAACTATTGAGGCCATCACATACCCTTTTCGCCAGCTCGGTAAAATAGGGACGATCTTTGTCGTTTAATTCATCCGAGATAATCAGGGCGTTATCCTGGTCTGAGTGCGAACTTTGTTCGTACCTGGCCTGTGATCCCCCAGACACCCACACGAAGGGAACTGGCTCAGGCCCGATTTCATCCTGAGCCATTTCGATTAAGCGCGTGGTGAGTGCATCGGTGATGCGAGAGATGGTTTCACCGATATGACGTGCGGTAACACCTGAGGAGGCAAGCAATAGCTGTATCTCAGGTAAGCGCTGTACGATTTTCTGTAGTTCTTCCAGTGTTGTGGCTTTACGAATTTTAGAGGACATGAACGCTGGATTAGCGCTAATGTGACGGGTTAAATCACTGGCCGTTAACATGCCTTTTATATCGACACCATCTACAACTGGTAAATGATTGATGTTGTTTTTAGTCATACACAACAGGGCGTGCAATACCAGATCGTTGCTGCTCATTGTAGTGACTTCACTGGACATGATTTCAGTCACCGGCAGGCTCACATCCAGGGCTTTAGCAACACAGCGGCGGCGTAAATCTCTATCGGTAACTATGCCTGCCAGTTTGTCATGTTTAGTGATCATGATGGATGATACATTTTGTTCACTCATTAACAGTGCCGCCTGTTGAATACTTGATCTGACATCTAGCACGATGGGCTGTTTTTTGATCAATTCACCAATCTGTACGGTCATACTGGCAACGCCCATATCAGCCTGTTGATTGTTGAATTTGGCAGCCTGCTGTAAGCGCTGTGTAAGATTAGCTTCAAAGTGATTACGGAAGTCATCGTTTTCTTTGAAAAGCGTCTTAAGTTCGTTGCAGGATAGCTGGTAAATCAGGCTATCCTCAAGCGTGATATGGCCTGATGATTTATCGAAATCGATAAGCTGGCACTGGGTGGTATAGATTTCTCCTTCGCCCAGCTTGCCCATTAACTCATTGTTGGCATCGCGCAATTCAACCGCGCCAGTTCGAACTATATACAGGCAGGGTGTACTGCTGTCAGTAGGGGGGAAGGCTTTTCCTCGGCGCAGATAACGCACTTCAAGCTTTTGCGTCATTGCGTTCAACTGATCTATGGTTAGTAAATCGAATGGATGTTGTTGTGCGATAAAGTCGCGGATTTCTATTAATTCGATTTCCATACTGTTTTATTTTCAGGCTAAATGATTAGTGTATTTATTCTTATCACTAATAACAGTGTATAACGATCACTGTGCAAATTCAGGATTGTTTAAAATTATTGTGCTATGTCCGTCGGAATAAACTCACTTAAATAAGTGCTTTTTTTCCTTTGTACGACTATGCGTAATTTTTCAGCAGATTTATCCTGAGTAAATGCGCTGCGTATGTCAGTCTGTCTCTCCCAGTATTGTTCGTTGCCTGCTCTTTCCAGTCCATATATAACTTCTTTACCATCTTTATAAACCAGTGAGATTGCGACAGTATCTACAGGGAAGCTGGTATTGGCCTGAGTTAAGCCCTGTTTATCGGTAATATTGATCTGCATATCACCCGAGTGAAGAATGCAGTCTGCAGTAAATGGAGCGCAGTCACCCTGGGAAGATAAGGAGAATATGCCCTCTGTAGAGGTTTTTGTTTCCAGGTATTGATCGGAGATTACATAACCGCCTATCAACAGAAATGGAGCAAGAGTGATTGCTATTTTTAAGTCTTTATTCATCTTTTAAGTCTTTATTAATGGTAATAATCTACGCTTATTGCTTAACATTATCTGCCTGATCAGGAAAAGAAAAAAGGCCTCAAAAGAGGCCTTTTAACTTATTGCTACAACATTACTTCCTGTTAGTGTGCATGAGCTGCGCCAGCAGCACCAGGTGAGCGGAAGTTATCCACCATATCCTGGATTTCCTGTGGAGCAGGCCCGGTAATTTTTCCAACAATAAATGCAGTTGCGAAGTTAACAACAGCACCGATTATGCCGAAGGCATTTGGAGAAATTCCAAAGAACCAGTTTGGTTTCATATCACCAAGAAAGGCTGTTCCAGGAATAAACATAATGCCTTTATGCTGGAACACATAAAGCATGGTAACACCGATACCGGCACACATACCTGCAATAGCAGCAGTACCGCTAATCTTCTTGGAGAAGATACCCATCATCAGAGCGGGGAATATGGATGATGCCGCAAGCCCAAAGGCCAGCGCCACCGTGCCCGCAGCGAATCCGGGCGGATGCAGCCCCAGATACCCGGCTACCAGTATCGATAAGGTCATAATAAATCGACTGGCTAGCAGCTCGCTCTTTTCTGTCAGGTCGGGTGTTATTACCCCTTTCATCAAATCATGCGATATGGATGATGATATGGCGAGCAATAAGCCCGCTGCGGTTGAAAGTGCAGCAGCAAGGCCGCCAGCAGCCACCAGAGCGATTACCCAGTTTGGCAGGTTAGCAATTGCAGGGTTGGCAAGTACCATGATGTCACGATCGACCTTAATCATTTCATTGGTCGCATTATCTGAGGTGTATTGAATCTTGCCATCACCATTCTTGTCTTCGAACTGCAGCAGACCGGTTTTTTCCCAATCCTTAAACCACTGTGGACGCTGTTCGTAAACCAGATTCTGGCCAGGAGCAGGTTCAATAGTTTGCATCAGGTTAAGACGAGCCATGGCACCAACAGCAGGAGCAACAGTGTAAAGTAAAGCGATGAATACCAGCGCATAACCAGCTGAAGCACGAGCAGCCTTAACAGAAGGCACCGTAAAGAAACGCATGATTACGTGTGGTAGACCCGCAGTACCAACCATCAGAGACAGTGTGTATGCAAAAACGTTAACCTTGTTATCGAGACCAGAAGTGGTGTATTCCTTAAAGCCTAGATCGGTCACTACCAGATCCAGCTTGTCCAGAAAGTAAGTACCACTGCCATCAGCCATGGTGCTGCCCAGACCGAGCTGAGGAATGGGGTTACCAGTGAGATGTAATGAGATAAATACCGCAGGAACGGTATAGGCAAAGATCAGTACGCAGTACTGAGCGATCTGAGTGTAGGTAATACCTTTCATGCCGCCTAATACCGCATATACCCAGACTACCGCCATACCAATGCCAAGACCAACACCGTATTCTACTTCCATAAAACGAGAGAAAGCCACGCCAACACCTTTCATCTGACCGATAACATAAGTCAGAGAGGCGATGATCAGACACACAACCGCGACGACACGCGCCGTTTTAGAGTAGTAACGATCACCGATAAATTCTGGAACGGTGAATTTGCCGTGTTTACGCAGGTAGGGTGCTAAGAGCATGGCAAGCAGTACATAGCCACCCGTCCAGCCCATCAGGAATACTGAGCCGCCATAACCCAGGAAGGCGATTAAGCCAGCCATTGAGATGAACGATGCAGCACTCATCCAGTCAGCACCAATTGCCATTCCGTTAGCTACAGGGCCAACGCCACCACCAGCTGCGTAGAACTCGCTGGTTGAACCGGCACGAGCCCACCAGGCGATACCGAAGTAAAGCGCGAATGTGCTGAATACCACAATATAGGTAAGTATTTTTAAATCCATGTTCCGGGCCTCTTATTCGTTTACGTCAAATTCTTCGTCTAATTTATTCATCGCATAGGCGTAATAAAAAATTAAAGCGACGAAAACATAGATAGAACCCTGTTGTGCAAACCAGAAGCCCAGCTTATAACCACCAATACGAATAGTATTTAGCGGCTCGACAAGAAGGATACCAAAACCGTATGAAACAACGAACCAGATAACCAGGCACGTTGCTATCAAACGCAGGTTTCTCTGCCAATATGATAGTTTTTGAGTAGTCAAAATTCCCTCCGCAGGATTATTGTTTATGTTTTTAGAACACGTCAGCTTAAAACCACAATTATAAGATGTCTATCTATCTTTAACGTGGCCAGATAATACTTTATCTATAAATTCCAATGGTCTCTATTAGATTTTTGATGCTGGAAAAATAAAAGCAAAAATAAAGCGAAGCTCTGAATAACTCATCCAGAAATTATCAGATCTTACTCAGACTTATCTTGCTATGTATCAATATCCCCGTTACCAGTCTTTATAAAAAATTTTAATAGTGCCATAGCTAGTCAGACATAAGTACAGGTACCACCATAGATGTCAGTAATTTTTCTGTAACACTGCCAAATATTTTTTGTTTCAAGCTCGGAGTACCATGTCCCCCGATAACTAGCAGGTCAATATCGTTCTCACTAATCTGGTTTTGAATAACTGTTGCAACTGTATTCATGCCAGGATTTATTCGTAAAATTTCTGCGTTAACACAGTGATTATGTAAATGATTTAGCAGGCCATCAACCAGGACTTCTTTCTTGCTGTGTTGTTGTTTTTTGCTTGCAACAACAAGAATAAACACCTTGTCCAGTTTTTTTAATATGGGAATTGAATCATGTAGAGACCGGCTAACTGCAGGTGTGCCATCCCAGGCTACAATGGCCTTTTGTAATGGGATTTTATTGGCGCCAATATATGGCATAAAAAATACCGGTCGGCCACTGTGCAATAAAACCTGTTTGGCAAAATCCATTAATCGATTGTAATTATCATGCGCAGGATTGGGTTGACTAAGCAATACCAGATCAAAGTTGCGTGCATAATGCGACATTTTCTGGGCGCTATTGAATGAGTCACCAAAGATGATAATAGTGTTTACTTTTAAGTTATACTCTTGTGCTGACTGGGTGAATTCTTCGATAAGTTTTTGCGCCATTTTTTCACCCATACGCGCATTGGCCTGATCACTGTCATTTGGTGCATGAACGGGTTTCATAGAGCCCAGGGCAACACCAGTTAAATTGGACTTATGTTGTTTGGCCAGACAGATAGCGGCCTGAATGCGTTGTGCATTGGTTTTGCCATCGTCAAGAAAAAGTAAGATGTCCCTGATCGCCACTAAGCTATCCTCTCAAAAGTGGTTTTCAGGCGCAGCCAAATTGACTGCGCCAGGAAAGTTTTAAGGAGTTATATAGCCAGATACTCGTGGCGAAGTTCTTCATTGTCCAGCACTTCCTGTGCCGTACCATCGAATACAATGTTACCCATATCCAATATTAAAGCACGGTCAGCCAGGCGTAGAGCTGCAACTGCATTTTGTTCCACGATAATGGTCGTAATACCGTATTGCTTGATGTTATCAACAATGCTTGCGATCTCGTGAACAATAACAGGCGCCAGACCTTCGTATGGCTCGTCCAGTAATAACAGTTTAATGTCACGAGCCAAAGCACGGGCTACAGCAAGCATCTGTTGTTCACCACCAGAAAGAGTGACACCGATCTGATTACGACGCTCAGCTAGTCTGGGGAAATGTTCGTAAATACGTTCAATGGTCCAGCCAACGGGTGGCGCAATCTGCGCCAGTTCAAGATTTTCCTGTACGGTTAATCCTGGAATGATGCGGCGATCTTCGGGTACCAGTGCTACACCAGATTGTGCTGCCTGGTAGGCCTGCATTTTATGCAGGGGCTGATGATCCAGCCAGATTTCTCCATGTGTTACCAGAGGGCTATCCAGACGGGCAATAGAACGTAATGTTGATGTTTTACCTGCACCATTCCTGCCTAGCAAAGCTACAACTTCACCTTCACGAATATCAAAGTTAACACCCTGTACGATGTAACTTTCACCATAGTAGGAGTGCATATCCCAACAGGAAAAAAATGAAGGTGCTGAGCCCTGGCTTAATACTTTCTCAACCGGGTTCTTGACATCAAATTTGTCGATCAGGGTGTCTTTACTCATCTTCTGATTCTCCCAGATAGGCTTCTTTTACTTTGGCACTATTTTTGATTTCTTCGGGTGTGCCGGTTTCAATAATGCGACCCTGAGCGAGCACACTAATGCGATCTGCCAGACTGAAAACCACGTGCATATCATGCTCAATGATAATCTTGGTCATGCCACGTTCCTTGATTTTCTGTAGCAGAGCTATGGTGCTGTTAGTGTCATGACGAGCCATACCAGCGGTTGGTTCATCAAGCAATAGCAGGCTGGGGTGCTGAATCAGTCCCATTGCCAGCTCCAGTCGTCTTTTGTCACCACGCGAAATACTACCGGCTGTTTGATCATAAAATTTGTCAAGTCCAACATCTGCCAGCGCTGCCATTGCCTGATCTTCTATATCACTTTCTTTGCGCATGCTTTTAAACGGATTGAATTTAAAGGTTCCATCTCGTTTGGCAAAAGCAGGGATCATCACGTTTTGTAGTAAGGGCAGGTCCGGGAATATTTCAGGGGTCTGGAATACACGAACCATGCCCGCATGATTAATATCATGAGGTTCCATGCCAATCATGTTTTTTCCATTAAAGGTGACTGTGCCAGTATCTGGTGTGAGTCGTCCTATGCAACAGTTAAGTAGAGTTGATTTACCAGCACCATTAGGGCCGATAATCGCATGAGTTAAACCTTTTTCAATCTTCAGGTTAACTTCTGAAAGTGCATGTAAACCGCCAAAGGTTTTATTGACGTTGTCTATGTCGAGGATATAACTCATTTGCTGTCCTCCACGGTGGTGGTTTCAACAATATCTTCTTCAGCGTTACCTCCGATCCCCAACTTCTTTTTTACGAAGTTAGTCAGTCGAGTAAGACCTTCCATCACACCGCCAGGCAGGAAAATAACTACCAGCATGAATAATGCGCCCAGTGTTAGGTGCCAGCCTTCACCTACAAAATGTCGAGTGACGCCGACAGTAATATCCTGTAGCAGCTCAGGCATAAAATTGAAAACTTCGCGTAGTGCTGAGTCATTCAATGAAGAGAAAATATTCTCGAAATATTTGATGATACCGACACCCAGTAGTGGACCAACTAGTGTTCCAGTTCCGCCCAGTATGGTCATCAGAACAACCTCACCGGAGGCGGTCCATTGCATACGTTCTGCACCAGCCAATGGATCGGTTGCTGCCATCAGGCTACCAGCCAGTCCAGCGTACATACCTGAAATGACAAATGCTGACAGCAAATAAGGACGGGTATTAAAACCGGTGTACTTCATGCGAGTCTGGTTAGATTTAATAGCGGTCAATTTCAAACCATAGGGTGAGCGGAAGATCTTTAGCGACAAATAAAATGCCAGGATGAGTAGCGCTGCGCAAAAGTAAAATCCGGAATAACCGCTGATCGACATACCGAACATATTGGTGGAAGGTAGTCCTTCAGTCACTTCGATGCCGACCATTGCGTCGATGTAACGTGGATCCTGCAGAGTTAGTTGCAGACCGGTTTCACCATTGGTAATCGGAGTCAAAACAGAATAGGCCAGGCTGTAAGACATCTGTGCAAATGCCAGGGTAAGTATAGAGAAGTAAATACCCGAGCGACGCAGGCTTACATAACCTATTGCGAGTGCAAAAATACCGGACATCAGGGTGCCGAAAATTACTGCAGGTATGACATTCATGGTGAATAACTTGAATGTCCATACTGCAGTATATGAACCTACACCCAGAAATGCAGCGTGTCCAAACGACAGGTACCCGGTCATACCAAACAGGATGTTAAAACCGATAGCAAAAATGCCAAAGATAGCAAACTTCTGTAGCAGGTCAGGGTAGCCAGCTCCAATAGGAGTAAGCCAGATGGGAGCAGTAAGTACCAGTGCTGAAAATATCAGCATTACGGTCATATTATTTTTTAAAGCATTTTTCATCATCAATCCTCCATCACACCTTCACGACCTAGCAGACCGCGCGGCCTGACAAGTAGAACCACTACGGCTACCAGATAGATAATGATCTGATCTATGCCCGGGAAGATAGATTTAATTTCATTCATGGAAGCGAAAGATTGCAGAATGCCTAGTAAGAAACCTGCGGCTACCGCACCTTCTAATGAGCCCATTCCACCTACTACCACGACCACAAAAGAGAGCACCAGAAACTCCATGCCCATATGGTAATCAGGGGGTAAAATCGGTGCGTACATGACACCTGCGAGACCTGCTACTACCGTTGCCAGGCCGAAAACGATGGTGAAACTTTTCTGTACATTGATACCTAACAAGCCAACGGTTTCGCGGTCAGCCATACCGGCACGTACCACCATGCCAAAGGTAGTGTATTTAAGGAAGGAAAAGACACCAAAAATGATGATGGCAGAGAAAGTCAGATAGATGAGTCGCCACCAGGGATAAACCAGTGAGTCACTCAGACCCAGCATGGCACCAATAGCCGCACTGCCCGAAACGATTTCAGGTGCTGGTGTGGGAATGGGGTTAGCACCAAAGAATGATTTAATCAATTCCTGTATAACGATGGCCAGGCCGAAGGTTACCAGTATCTGTTCGGCATGTGTGCGTTTGTAAAAATGTTTAATCAGGCCGCGCTCCATGGCGACGCCAAGCAACAACATAACTGGAATGGCGAAAATTATCGATAATGGTACCGCATAGTCAATGATGGCGGTGCCAGTATCCCCCCACCATATTTCCAGGTATGGCTGTTCTTTATAAGCATCAAAAAAGGTAATAGTTGGGTCTTTTACCTTTTTTGAAATGGTTAGAATCTGTTGAAACGAAACGGCACAGAATGCACCAAGCATGAATAATGCGCCGTGAGCGAAGTTGACTATACCCAGAGTACCAAAGGCAAGAGTCAGGCCTAGAGCGATTAAGGCATAGGCGCCGCCTTTATCCAGGCCATTAAGAATTTGAATCAGGATGGCATCCATAATTATGACTTCTTTATTATAGGTTTAAAAAAAGCCATACCACCTGATGTGGTATGGCTGAGTTCAAGGATAAATCTTAAACTACATAGGGGCCAAGGTCGCCGCCAAAGATTTTTGCATCGTATTCAACTTGTGAACGAGGCACTTCCTGAACGATATCCAGCAGGTCAAATTGACTGGTAGGATTCTCGTTACCGCGTACCACAAGAACGTCTTTGAAGCATTGGTGATCTTCAGCACGGTACAGAGTCTTGCCGTTGCCCATACCGTCGAAGTTGAAGCCTTCCAGAGATTTGATGACTTCAGGTGGGTAGAAAGTACCAGCCATTTCACAGGCGTTTGCATACAGCAGAGTCTGTACGTAGCAGGTGTGAGCAGCCTGCGAAGGTGGGAACCCGTATTCAGCACCAAAAGATTTAACAAATGCCTGAGAACCTGCATCTTTCAGTGCCCAGTTCCAGTTAGTGGTACCAAGAATACCTCTCATATTCTCACCAGCACCCTGTGCCATCAGACGTGAAAATAATGGTACGATGATTTCAAAGTTTTTACCGTTAACCTGCTTGTCTCTCAGACCAAATTGAACTGCCTGAGTTAGAGAGTTAATCATATCCTTACCATAGTGGTTCAGGATCAGAACGTCAGCACCAGAGTTGAGGATAGGAGTGATGTACTGTGAAAAGTCACCCGCGCCAACCGGAGTTTTAACTGTTGCAGTTGTTTTCCAGCCCAGAGCTTCGGTGGTGTCTTTGATAGATTCTTCCTGAGTCCAGCCCCAGGTATAGTCAGCTGTCAGGTGGTAAGCTTTTCTATCAGTTCCATATTCCTTCTTAAGTACAGGACCTAATGCTCTACCAGACATGTAAGCGTTGAAGAAGTGACGGAAACCATAGCGTTTTTTATCTTTACCAGTGGTGTCATTTGAGTGGGTCAGACCGGCCATGAAGAGAATGCCCATTTCCTGACACAGACCCTGTACAGCAACAGCCACACCAGAAGAAGAGCCACCAGTGATCATCAGTGCGCCGTCTTTTTCGATCATACGCTTGGCTGAAGCACGTGCTGCATCTGATTTGGTCTGAGTGTCACCCGTTACATAGGCAACTTTCTTGCCCAGAATACCATTGCCCTTGAGTGATGAGGGCTTCATGGTGTTCATCATGCCGCCATCACCTTCTCCATTTAAGTGTTTTACGGCCAGTTTGTAAGCGCGTAATTCATCCGCACCTTCATCAGCATATGCACCAGTTTGTGGAACGTTGAAACCTAAGGTAACAGTGGCGCCTTTTGGAGTGTTACGGTATTTCATAGCATGCGAAGCTGCATAACTATCCTTGATGAAAAACATTGGGGCGCTTGCGGCAACTCCGGTGGCAGCTGTGGCTTTCAAAAAGTCGCGTCTGCTCTCGTTAGTTGTTTTTTTACTCATGAATGATTCCTCATTTTTGTTGTTAGAGCTCAGGGTTTTGCGTTGAATTAACGCTTCCCCGGCTATCTCGATTTATAATCAATGTCGTCAATATGGTGCATATGAGCACATATATCGGGCAACATAGTGCACTTCTCGTGCCAATAGTTATATAGTTATAAAAAAACAGACATTTGAGCTTTTATGATTACCCTGTAAATCTCCCCTGTGTTACCATGCGTAACGCAGTTTTGTTTCAATAGGTAACACCCTGAGAAAAATATCTCATTTCTTATGTTTTTTGTTTTAGTGCATATAAATGTATGGCAATCAAGAGGTTTTAGTGATGGCGTCTCCAGAAAAAAACCCGAAACTTAGCGATCACACGGCAATAGCAGTGATGTTTATACTGTTTTTGCTGCTGTCGCCTCTTAGCGAATTCTGGGCTGCTCTGGATGCGCCCTGGTATAGCCCTTATCTGGTGTGGATGGTATGTATCGTCGTGTCCTGGTGGTTACAACGAAACATTAAAAAACATGAACTTTGAGCTTTGGCAGTTATTCCTGTTTGCTGTGCTCTACCTGGGCCTGTTGTTTATTATAGCTGCGGCTGCAGAGAATAAACGATTACCGGAATCTCTGGTCAGGCATCCATTGGTGTATACCTTATCGTTAGGTGTTTATGCTACATCCTGGAGTTATTATGGCAGCGTCGGGCTGGCTGAACGCGAAGGATATATCTTTCTTGCGGTATACCTGGGTGTCACCATTGCTTTTCTGGCTTCACCTGTATTACTCAGACCCATTCTTCATCTTATTAAAGACTATCAGCTTTCCTCTTTAGCTGATTTGCTGGCTTTTCGTTATCACAGTCAGCTGGCCGGCATTCTGGTGACCCTGTTTATGTTAACCGGTGCCTTACCTTATATAGCGCTTCAGATACAGGCAGTTACCGATACGCTGCAGTTGTTATCTGCTGATGCTCCCGCCCAGCTCATCTCATTGGGCTTTTGTCTGACCATTACCCTGTTTGCTATTCTGTTTGGTGCCCGACATATCACACCACGTGAGAAGCATGAAGGTCTGGTGGTGGCTATTGCTTTTGAATCTCTGGTCAAGTTAATTGCTTTGATAATGGTCGGGCTTTACGCAGTGTTTGGTATCTTTAACGGCTTTGAAGGGTTTGCCGGATGGCTGGAAAATAATCCTCAGGCAACCGAAAATATAATGAAGCCGATACATGATGGCCCCTGGGGCATGATGTTATTACTGTCTTTTTCAGCCGCTTTTCTGCTCCCTCGACAGTTCCATATGATCTTTGTCGAGAACATCAAGCCTTCAAATCTGAGTTATGCCAGTTGGGCATTTCCGCTGATGTTGCTGCTGTTAAACCTGTTTATTCCACCAATCCTGTGGGCAGGGCAAAACCTTGATCTAAGCTATGGGCCTGACCTTTATGTGATTGGGGTATCCATACAAAGCCATTCACCCTGGCTGCCGATATTTGTCTTTTTGGGCGGTGTTTCAGCGGCTTCAGCGATGATCATCGTGACCAGTATTGCGCTGGCATCTATGTGTTTAAACCATTTAATACTGCCATTAAGCTTTCCTAACCGGCAACGTATGATGGGTGTGAGCCTGTATTCACTATTGATCTGGGGCAAGCGTATCCTGATTGGTCTAATCATTCTGGCTGGATATCTGTTTTATCTTTATCTGCAAAAGCACCAGGAACTCACCGACCTCGGTTTAATTGCTTTTGTTGCAGTGGCGCAGTTTTTACCGGGTATTTTTGGCGTGTTGTTCTGGCGTAAAGCCAGCCGCGATGGATTTATCAGTGGGCTAATAGCCGGCGCCCTGATCTGGGTGCTTACCCTGATATTGCCATTATTCGAAAGGGCAGGCTGGATGAGCGACAGTATCTTTCAGACGATGATGATTCCTATGTCATCAACCGAAAGCGCGGTATGGACACTGATGGCAAATTCAATGTTATTCGTGCTGGTTTCGATACTTAGACCGCAGTCAGTAGAAGAAAGTAATGCGGCACTTGCCTGCATGAGCGAACGCTTTACCTCTTCACAGATTATTCCCTATGCAAACTCCATTATCCAGTTTGAAGAGCGCCTGGCTGAGATGATTGGAGGAAAAATGGCACGTCATGAGATTAATCTGGCTTTAGGTGATTTATCCATGCAGCGCGATAGTCTGGATCGCAATGACCTGGGCAGATTACGTGTGCAAATTCGACATAACCTGTCGGGACTGGTGGGGCCGGTGCTGGCGGGCATGGTGGTGAACGAGCAACTGGAGGTGGATACCACAGCCAAGGTGGCTATTGCTGACACCATTCGATTTGTGGAGGAAAGTCTTGCAGGTTCACGTACAGAGTTAAAAGAAATGGCGGGTGAGCTGGATTCTTTGAGACGTTTTCACCGTCAGGTGTTGCACGATTTACCGCTTGCGGTGGTTACCGTGAGTCCCGAATTACAGGTGGTGAGCTGGAATATGGCGATGCAGGAATTGTCCGGACAGGATGAATCAAAGGTCATTGGTATGGATCTTGGTCAGCTGGAAAAACCCTGGTCAGAATTGCTGCATGAGTTTATCAGTGATGCAAAGGCTGTAAAACGTTCATTAAAGGTAACTCTGAATGACAGCTTGCATATATTGAATCTATTTAAATCTGAGGTAAGCAGTAAGCTGGATGATGAGCATCATGGCTATGTGGTTTTGATAGAAGATCACTCAGAAATTTATCAGTTAGAAGCTGAGCTTGCACATAGCGAACGACTGGCTTCTATTGGTCGTCTTGCAACAGGTGTGGCACATGAAATCGGTAATCCGGTAACCGGCATTGCCTGTTTAGCTCAGGATGTTCAGGCTATGCCGGAGGATGATGAATTACGCAAGTCCAGCCTGGAAAATATTCTGCAACTGACAGGGCGTATAACACGTATCGTACAGTCTCTGGTCAGTTACAGTCATGCTGGTCATCATTATGACCATCGCCCTGAACCGGAAAATGTGAAAAAAATGATTCAGGACTCGGTCAGTCTGATTCAGTTGGGAGAGAAAGGCAAGCAGATTGATTTCAATATTCACTGTGACCCGGATTTAAGGGTGATGGGTGATTATCAGAAGTTACAGCAGGTGCTGGTTATACTGCTGGATAATGCCAGCGATGCCTCTGAGCAGGGTTCTCAGGTAAGCATAGAGGCTGGAATCGAAGAAGAAGCCATAGTTATACGTATTATAGATAGTGGGCATGGTATCGAAGAGCGCAATCTGAGAAAGCTTTTCGATCCTTTTTTCACTACCAAGCAGGCAGGTGATGGCACAGGTCTGGGTCTTTCCTTAGCGTATAATATTATCAGGGATCATGATGGTCAGATCGAAGTCGTCAGTGAGATTAATATGGGTACGGAATTTGTTGTGAAGTTACCTAACATCATCAAAACTAAAGAAGAAAGCTATGCGTGAAATACTTATTGTCGAAGATGAAAAAATAATCAGTGAAAGTTTAAAACGCCTGCTGGAAAGAAATGGATATGGGGTCACAGCGGTTTCATCAGTTGCCGAGGCAGAAAAAGAAGGACTGCAGGGTTTTGATTTGATTATTGCGGATATCAGGCTGCCAGGGGCAGAAGGGACATCTTTGATCCCTGTTGCGCATCCTGTACCGGTATTAATTATGACCAGCTATTCATCAGTTCAGTCAGCTGTGGATGCCATGAGGCGCGGTGCGGTAGATTATATATCCAAGCCCTATAATCATGATGAAATGATTTTAACCATTAAGCGAATTCTCAAGAATCAGAAACTGGAGTTTCAGAATAAAGCGCTTAAGCGCGAGATTGATAGCCGATATCCTACCAAAAATTTATTGGGTAATAGTGATGCGATAAAGCAGGTAAAAGACCGTATCAGCCGAGTTGCGAAAACGGACACCGTGGTGTTGATACAGGGAGAGACAGGAACTGGAAAAGAACTGGCTGCCAGGGCAATACATGCAGAGAGCGATAGATCTGATATGCCGCTGATTAGTATCAACTGTGCCTCTATTCCGGAAAACCTTATCGAGTCTGAGCTTTTTGGTCATGAAAAAGGTGCTTTTACGGGCGCTATGCAGAGTAATAAAGGTTTGATCTCGGCGGCTGATGGTGGCACCCTGTTTCTGGATGAGATTGGCGAACTTGCACTGGATGTTCAGGCACAACTTTTACGTGTTTTACAGGAAGGTGAAATTCGTCGTGTAGGTTCTAATAAAATGCAGTATGTCGATATAAGGTTGATAGTTGCGACGCACAGGAATCTGATGGAAATGGTAGAGCAGAAAAAGTTCCGCGAAGACCTGTACTACCGATTGAATGTTATGGAGATTACTATGCCTCCTTTAAGGCGTAGAGGAAAAGACATACTGGAGCTGGCCGAGATTATACTGCATACCACCTCGAAAAGATTTCAGAGAACAGAGTATGCGTTTAGTGAAAATGCAAAAAAATTATTGCAGAAATATCACTGGCCAGGAAATGTGCGTGAGCTGGAAAATGTCATCGAGCGTGCAATCATCTTGAGTAATGATCAGGTAATTCGCTGTCAGGAGCTTGGCATCAACAGTATTGATGACTCAGTGATGCAGGCAGATATGACTGCTGAATTATCTATGGATGAATATTTTGTTGAATTTGTGAAAAGCCATCAAAGCCGTTTGAATGAAACCGAGTTATCTGCAAGGCTGGGTATCAGTAGAAAAAATCTCTGGGAGCGCCGACAGAAGCTGGGGATTCCAAGAAATAATTAAGGAGGCATCCGAATCTTCTTTATTTAAACGTTACCAGTCTATTGCGTAATGCGTAGCTTGAGATGCAACGGGTAGTGATCCGATGATCGGATGTTTGTCAGTACTTTGGCATCCAGTATGTCAAACCCTCTACAGTAAATATGGTCAAGATGCTGAAGTAAATGCGCTATTTTAGGTTTACGAATTAAATCGACTTCAAACAACGAAAAAGATAATGCGAGTTGATTAAAATATTTTAACCTTTTTCTATTCCATGTGTTGAAATCCCCAGCCAGAAGTACTGGTCCTTCATGATGTTCAACTAAAGTTGAAATTGCATCCAGATGCGCTTTAAATTTAATAAAAGAAACAAAGTTAATGATGTGCGCGTTAATGACTAGTAAACAGTCCTGACTTCGGTTTAAGGGGTAAGTAGTAGAAAGCAGCATTTTCTTTGTTTTTGAAAAGGGTTCAACATGCAATGAAGCGATTGCAACATTAGTTTTAGCCGGCACTGTGGCACCTGTTTTGATACCGGTTTCAATATTGGTACGAAGATCCAGGAAGCTACTGGCCATAATCCACTGATACTTGGACGATTTTTCAAAAAAGCTATCAAACGGTGAATGTAAAATGGCTTCCTGTATAAGAATCATATCTTTATTACGACACAAGCCAGTAAAATCCTCTATCCATCCCTTTTTTTTACATTTGAAAACATTCCAGATGAGCACATTTATTTCTGGCCCAAGCGCCTGTTTAGATGCCCTGCCCATAGTTCTTATTTGTTCAATTGCGTTAAAGCGGCTTTTAATCATCAGCTAAGTACTCAAATAAAAACGTTTGTCCTTGAAATCAGGTTAACAGGCTAGAGATAGGGTGAAAATAATCGAAAAAAATTGTTTCTAATTTTTTTGTAAGCAGGTAATGCCTCAATGTTACTTTTTCTAACAGGGACAGAATCTTTCTTTTTCAAGATAAAGAAGTCGGTTAATTTAGTGTTGAGTTCCGAATCATAACATTCAAGATTAATCTCAAAATTGAGTTCCAGACTTCTGGCATCCCAGTTTGTGGAGCCTATAAAAGACCAAATGTCATCTATAAGTACAATTTTACTGTGATCAAAAGGTCTTTGATTTCGAAAGACGCGTATTCCGTGAGCCATAATTCTCGGAATATTTGCATCTATTACCCAATCAAAGAAAGGAATATTGCTACGATTGGGTACGATAATTTCTATTTTGACACCTCGTAAAGCCGCAGCATGAAGGGCAGTCATTAAGGTATTATCAGGAATGAAATAAGGCGTCATAATTCTTACTGTGTTTTGTGCACAGGCCAGGGCATTGATCAATGCCCAGTGGATGATATCGTGGTGCTGATCCGGACCATCAGGGAGGACCCTGGCAATTACAGAGGCTGGAGCAGTGGCATTTATTGTTTCAGGTACATAGTGAGGAAAATCAATATATTCACGAGCGGCATAAAACCAGTCATCGATAAATACCTGACTAATCTGATCGATTACTGGGCCGGTCACCTTAAAATGGATATCATCAATTGGGTGTAGTGCGCTTTTGACCAGATTATTCTGGTTGATATTTATGCCACCGATGAAGGCGATTTCTGCATCGACGCAAAGTATTTTTCTGTGGTTTCTTAAATTGATAAAACGAAAACTAGAGAATGAAAAGGCTGGAAGAAATCGTGCCGTTTTTACCCCCATTTTTTTTAATGCTCTATCCGTTTTACGCCAGCTATAGCCGACACCAATGCCGTCCAGTAAAACATGAACCTTCACTCCTCGGCGATGTGCCTGCACTAAGGCAACAATAAACTGTTGTCCCAGTGAATCGTAGTCAAAGATATAACTGGATAATATAATATGATGCCTGGCGCAATTGATCGCATTAATCATCGCCGGGTAAGCCTCTTCACCATTGATAAGAGGCGTCACACTGTTGCCCGATAAATAACTGACGGGGTGTATTGAAAGTCCAGCAATAATAGCCGAATGCCAGTTTTTCGGAAGCTGTTGCTGATCAAATTTACTGACGGTGTTGCTCTGGTCTGTTTTGTGCGCTGGAGGCAGAAGCCTTTTCGCAGATCGTTTTATTCTGTTTATACCGAAAAGCCAGTAAAACAGGCTTCCCAGCATTGGAGATAAAACTACCAGCCCAATCCAGGCGAGTGATGTACGTTCATTTTCTTTGTACAGCAGTACATGTATTGCGGTTGGAAAAGACAGGCTAACATGCAGTAGCCCGATAATACTAACCCAGTGAAAAAAGATAAAATCGACCAGTTGTTCGAACATTATTCGCGCAGCTCTCGAGCCTGATTTAATAAATGTTTAGGGCCTGTTAACACTAGTTTTAAACCTGATGTAAACGAAACCCCATCGCTTCCAGCTCAGCACGAGCTTCAGGTTCTTTCAATAGCTCAATAAAGCGTTGAACTGCGGGGCTATCCCAGCGTGACTCTGGCACCGCGAAATCATAATGCTCTTCCTGCAATGGCAGAAACTCCAGGTCATACATTTTCGCAACGGTATCAATGGCAATACCCCAGTCGGCGCGACCCTGAGCGACTGCTGTTGCAACCGCATTATGTGATTTGGTCTGTACAGCATAACCAGCTGGTTGTGCGCCATTAAGTAACTGATCGATCAATACTCGGGTACCGCTGCCAGCATTGCGATTAACCATGATGCAATCAGCATCAGCCAGTGCCGCAGCCGCCGCCTGTTGAGGATCTTTTGCGCTGGCGAAGCGTGGGTCATCGCGTCTATAGACAAAGCCCTGCATGCGTAAATAACCGGGCAGCAGGCGCATGCCATCTTCCAGATAAGGGCTATTGTAGATGCCTGAGTCTGGATCCATCAGGTGAATGCCGGCGAGATCGCATTCGCCACGTCTTACGGCAGCAAGGCCACCCTGACTGCCAACATGCATAGACTTGGTGCTCATGCCTTCGCGTTGCAGTCGTCGTAGTAATACATCCAGTCCTACACAGTGAGAGCCAATACTAACCAGCTGGGCAGGATCAAGACGCTGTGACAGCAGCTGTACATCAACCGCTGTGCCAGCAGCCAGTTGCTCGGTATGGGCATCGATTCGGATGAAACCATCTGCCTTACTAAAGGCTGTGACAGCGCCGGAGTTTTTACCCATAGGGTAGGCAGCATAGCCTGCTTTGGTACGCATTAGACCGACCATGAGATATTCGGTACGCCCACGTTCTGAGCTGACCCGGACAGGGAGCTCGGCTGCTACCTGCAGGCGAGTTTCCTCTGGCATGCCAGCTAACACACGCAGCATGGGTGCTACGAACTGTTGAAAGGTGAAGATAGCGGAGGTGGGAAAGCCGGGCAGGATGACGACAGGCTTGTTATTGCTCACTGCCAGACATAAAGGTTTGCCGGGTTTGATAGCTACTCCATGTACTACTATGCCGGGATCGGACAGAGCACTCACGACTTCGTAGGTAAGGTCTCCGGCGCCCTTTGAGGTGCCTCCTGAAAGAATGACGGCATCGGCCTCAAGCCCTCGTTGAAGCATATCCTGTTGTGCCTGTAAAACGTCAGGTACAGCGCCCAGGCGAATGGCTTCGCAACCGAGTTCTTCGACTGCCGCAGCAACTATGGCCTGATTGGAATCATACACCCCTCCTTTGCGCATAGGCTGGCCGGGTTGAACCAGTTCATCTCCGGTAGAGATAATGGCTATTCTGGGTTTACGGTAAACAGTAACCTGATCCAGTCCAACCGCAGCGAGCAGGCCAATATCACGTGAGGTTAGTAGTTGGCCGCAACGTAATACGGTCTCACCACGACCTATGTCGGTACCAGCAAAGGTGATAAAGGCGCCGGCGGGAAGGGCTTTTTCGATACGCACAAACTGCTGCTTGTCCTGTTCCACCAGCTCGGTATTTTCTACCAGCATCACCGAGTCAGCACCGCGCGGTAGCATACCACCGGTAGCGATAACGCTGGCATGTCCAGCCTCTACCGTAATCTGTGGCGGTTTACCAGGGGTGATGACTTCATCGGTAAGTGATAGCAGCTGTGGCGATTCTTCACCTGCACCCAGAGTATCTGCGGCACGTAGTGCGAAGCCATCAACATTGGAGCGGTCGAATCCGGGTACATCTACCGGCGATTCAATATCCTGTGCCAGAACGCGACCTAATGCAGCCTCTAGAGTAATTGTTTCAGTACCCAGAGGTTGAGGCTTTAAGGCTTCGCGAAAAAGCTGTAAGGCTTCGTCTGCAGTTGCCACATCCAGAAACTGACGCTGGCTGGCGGCCTTACGCCTTGCCATCATTGACTCTACTTCACTCATTTATAAAACTCCTGCTAATTAAATTCATCATAGAGATAAACCTCTACCTGACTGCCTGCTGCATAACCTTCGCTGTTTTCAGGTAATAGTACAAAGCCATGCGCTCTTACACTACTGGATAACAGGCGGTCATCCGCCACAGCCAGGGGTTCAGTATAATTCCCATCGATGCGCATACGTGCGAGCTCAAACTGGCCGATGCGCGATACCAGTTTTCGCGACAGGGTGAACGTCTGTCGGCGGTAAGGTAGTTTATCGGGTTTAGCTGCCAGGCGGCGTAACAGACGCGCCGCGATCAGCTCATATGCACACAGGCAGGCCATGGTTGAACCCGGTAACAACAGGATGGGTCTGTCGCAAAATTTACCCAATACCACAGCGCCACCGGGGTGGATACTGACACCATCAAGATCAATCTGTCCATGATCGTGAAGTACCTGAACAGCATAATCCGAAGCGCCATAACCGCTACTACCAGTGACCAGAATCAGCTCGGCATCTGACTGTGAAAGTCCTTGTGCCAGCTCCTCAGTTGAGGATGTCAGGATTGTTGAAGTCAGATCACCGCCATCTCGAGTTATCAGAGCACTGAGCATTGGTCCATTGGCATTGTGCTCAAAATGTCCGGCAATAAAGAGTTGAACGCGTGGCTTGTTGTTTACACTGACAGTGCTGATTCCAGCCTGTGCTAGTCTCGCCAGATCCTGAGGGCGTAATCTGCGTCCGGCATGCAAAAGCGTTTCCTGCTGGTGACATTCTTCTCCCTGCTGGATCACGCCATCCCCCGGTGCCAGACTACCGGCAACATCCAGTAGTTTGTTTCTTACATCTGCCTGATCTAACGGGAGTACAGCGTCAGCCCCTGTGGGTAGTGGATCACCAGATGATACCTGGATGGCACTGTTGGTGAGTAATGTTTCATCGGGTCTGAGTAGTTGTAGAGGTAATGGATTATAGTCACCGGCACCCAGAGTATCTGCTGCAGCTAGTGCAAAGCCATCGCGAGCGCATACAGCCAGAGCAGGTATATCCTTGTCTGCACAGATGTCCTGAGCCAGTCTATAACCAGTGGCCAATAGTAAAGGTAATTGCTGAATTGAAGGCGTAATCGTCCATTCATCAATCCAGTCAAACGCCCGCTGAGAAGGAGCTGGTGAATAAGTGCGCTTCATAAGTCTGATTGGTGCCGGGTTAGTGTGCTCATCGTAAGGTAAAAGCTGCCTGTTATCTGTTTTATATCAATCAGCTACAGGTAGAAGCTTGCCCAGGTGTAAAACTAAGCTATGATAAAAACGGAGCATATACAAGTTCTATTCGCCAACAGGAAGACGAGGATCATAATACTAACAATGATCGTTAAATTTATAACTGGACTGTTTTTTTTATTAATAGCGTCCGGCGTCACTCATGCTAATGAAGATATTCAGTCGGTATCTTTACAGCTTAAATGGAAGCATGCTTTTCAATTTGCCGGATTCTATATGGCAAAGGAAAAAGGTTTCTATCGAAAAGCTGGTCTGGATGTTGAAATCAGAGAAACCACTGCCAATACCAACCTGGTTGACGAGGTGTTGTCTGGCAGAGCAACGTTTGGTGTTAGCGACTCTGCGCTTGTTCAAAACAGGTTAAATGGTGAACCGGTAATAGCTTTAGCAGCAATTTTGCAGCATTCTCCTCTTGCATTAATGACGTTAAAGTCATCAGGGATCACTTCACCAGATCAGTTGCAGAACAGGAAAGTGATGATGTTTTCCAATAAAAAAACACCTTCCCTAACCTCAATGCTGGCAAGCAAAGGTATCAATACCACTGACTTTATTCAGGTCCCACATAGTTTCGATATCAATGATCTGATTGAAGGCAGGGTGGATGCCTATGAGGTGTATACATCGGATCAACCTCATCAATTAGAGTTGCGGGGAATCGAATATAATCTGCTTTATCCTGGCGATTATGGTTTTGATTTTTATGGAGATATTCTATTTACTTCTGCACAGGAGTTAAGGCAGCATCCCGTTCGAGCAAAGGCCTTTTATGATGCTTCTATTGATGGCTGGGAGTATGCATTTGAACATATGGATGAAGCCGTAGCGTTAATTCTGAAGAATTACAATAGTCAGCATCTAACCAGAGAGCATTTACTCTATGAAGCCAGGGTGCTGAAAAAATTATCAGGAATGAACGAAGGTTTGCTGGGGCATCTAGATATAGTAAAAATTAATTCTATTGCGAATATCTATCGCTTGCTTGGGCTTACAGTAGAAAAAGTCAGCCTGGAAAGTTTTATCTATAAGGAGGGAGATTTTTTTCTCACAATAGATGAAAAAAAATTTATCGCTGAAAATCAGATAAAGATAATCACCACAGATAACTGGGCTCCTTTTAATGTCAGAGATGACGACGGAGATGTACATGGTATCGCAATCGATTACTGGTCATTAATACAGCAGAAGACAGGCCTGAAATCAGAAATTAATACTACCAGTGTGTGGACGGAGGTAATTAATAGGATTAAGGATAAAACCGCTGATTTAACGATATCGACCAGCGCCACAGAGGACAGAAAGCAATATGCTATTTTTTCTAACCCTTATGCTTATTTTCCAATTGCAATAGTCACAACGACGGAAAAAGGATTTATTGCTTCAGGATCAGGCCTTGAAGGTAAAACTGTAGCGGTTGGTAAAAACTTTAGCGCGCATAAAATCCTTAAGCAGCAATTTCCAGCCATCAATTTTATCCCGCTAAAAGATACTATTGCTGCGTTACAGTATGTGTCAGATGGTAAGGCGTTTGCTGCAGTAGATGTGTTACCGGTATTGACGCATAAGATTGGTGAGGTTGGTTATAGTAACCTGAAGATATCCGGCACCACTGAATTTAATATTGATATCAGAGTTATGGCGAGGAAAGACCTACCTCTGCTGATTTCTATAATTAATAAAGCGATCAACGCAATCACCGAAGATGAGAAGAAATCAATATTCAATAAATGGGTGGCAGTAAAGATTGAAGCTGAACCGGATTATTCAATGGTCTGGAAAATAAGTCTTCCTTTGCTTTTTGTGCTGGCAGTTATCCTGTACTGGATTAGAGTGTTAAAGCGCGAGATAAAACGTCGAGTAGATGCAGAGAATAAGCTAAGAATTCTGGCTACTACAGATGTGTTAACCGGAGTTCCCAATCGTTACAAAATGGAAAATGAACTGGATCAAATGCTGCAGTTTTATGCGAGATATGAACGCCCATTCACTATAATATTTCTGGATCTTGATGATTTTAAGCTTATTAATGATACCTTTGGTCATGAGGCGGGAGATGTGACATTAATCGAGTTTGCAGCTTTGGTTAGATCTTGTCTACGTGAGAGTGATTATTTTGGTCGTTGGGGTGGTGAAGAGTTTCTTATCATCATGCCGGAAGCAACTTTGCAGAAAGCGATCAAGTTGGCAACTAAATTATTGAATCTCATCTCTGATCATAAGTTCTCAAAAATCGATCATTTAACCAGTAGCATTGGCATAGCAGAAGTGGTTGAGAATGATAATCTAAAGTCTATTTTAGACAGGGCAGATCAGCGGCTGTATAGAGCTAAGGAGTTGGGTAAAAACAGAATCGAGAGTTTATACAGTGATGAGAAAACTCTGCCAGATGGTTTCTGATTATACTGCGATGTCGGCTAACTGTGACAACAGTATGATAAACTTTTCTACCGACTGCATAGATGCAGACTCAGAGGTGGTGTGGTAGCCGGTAGTCGGAATCTGTATGGTTGTACCGTCTACCAGGCCATTGGAGGCGGCTATTATTCTATCCAGCTCGAGGCTGCCATAGGTTTGTGGTTTGATGCCTTCGGCAATTAGTAAACGGTTTTTTTCTTCTATTACTCTATCTTTAAACGAATAAGGGATTTTGTTTTTCTGGCAAAGTGATTCTACGATATTTGTGGCTGCAGTATTAAAACTTGCATTCGCGTCTTTGTTACGCAATATCAGTAATTGTTGATCGGCCTCTTGTGCGCTATTGAATGGGCTGGTATCCACTACAAATAGACGGTTGGTTGTATGACCAAAACGGCGGAACCATTCCAGCAGGTAACGCCAGCTTTTACCAGCTTCTTCCTGGGCAGTGAAAAACACGGTTCCTTGAAAGCCGAGGCTAAATAAATGTACCAGAGCTGCTGCGCTTAATACATTATCCAGTTGACCTAGCAAACGATTGTTCTCAATCCTCAATTTGTCTTCAAATGCAACAGGTGTTCCAGCTACTACATCTGATAAACCATCAATCTCGAAAATAAGGTTTTTACGATGTTCGCAAACATAGGTGTTCTTGACTACGCCATTTCCGCGATACATTCCTGACCAGGGCTCGTAGGCATAAACAGCTGCGGATTCAAAACGTTCAGTGACTTTCGCCATCAGTTCTTCAGAAACTGAATTATTCAGCAGGTCAGAGCGATTGGCAGTAATAAAAGCGGCAAATTGAAATTCATTGGGACCTGTGCAAATCAGTCCATGTCTGTCTATGTGGGCGGAAATCATGGTGCTGGAGGGTTTTTTGCCCTGTGCAACCAGTATACCTTCGTACCAGTGCACCTGAGCATTACGTTCTTCCAGCTCGCGTTGTAGCACCCTAAAAAAAGAATGTTCAGCCCCAACCACGCTGGGCTGTCGAATTAGCAGTTTGAGTAGGTCGATAAATTCAGTACTTAACATTTGTAGATCCAGTCACGGGAAAACCTCAGTGCTATCTATGATAATCCAGTTTGCCTGATCAGTGTTGCTGTTTAAATTACGACAGGTAATATGGTCATACGTGGAAGCATATTTTTTGATTTGATTCGACATCTCCAAAAACTTGTGAAATTTTGACAATCCCATTTTTAGATTAATTTGATGGTTAAATCTAGATTTGCCAGATAATCGATACCTTATCTATTCCAAGGAGCAAAGAGCGGTGCGGGACTTGTTACGTCGCCGTTTGCTACTGATACAAGCCTCCACGCAATAGCAGATCAGTATTCAAAGTCAGATCTGGCGGAGTACCGAACAGCGACTGGCCTATCACTATATCTGTTATGCTGAATTCGTGGCCGATATGGTCGATGAATATAATCGCCTGGCAGTCGATGCTGCGTTTACAGTCGTACAAAGCCTATGCAACAAATTCGAGTTCTGGAACAGGCGGTATTATCAGAAGTTTCAGTCACTGAGTCTTACAGAGTCCTGTAAATGATCATAGGTATAGGCAAAGCGCTTGGCTTAATTATCGTATCTGATTGGACACCTATATCCACAATGATCAGTACGTTTCACCCATGCTGTGAGTGAGTAAGGGTCTGGACAATTTAAACACTGAACCTTGATTTCTTTGAAAACATTTCAGCCACGATCTAGTGCCGAGAATGTGTGGAGCACACAGGCGCCACGGGTTGATGCTTCAACAGGTCAAGCCTTGACCCAGATGGGTTATCGGCTTGGGTTAAAGAGCGCGAAAATAAATCTTTTGCGGTAACATTGGAGAATTAAAATTTAACGTTTTACTGAACTCAATTATCTTTGACCCAAATTATCACTTGAATCAATCAAGCTCACTTTTGATCGAGTACCTTCATGATGTAATATACTGTTTTTTCTTAGCTTTATTCTAGCTCTAAACGGAAACCTAAGCTGATAATTTCACTGTCGTAGTAACCATGCCCGGCCATAGTTTGCACATTGACAAACCCTTGCAATCCTTGTTTGAAGACAAACACCGCGCCTGCACTGATAGTTAGAAAATCGCTGTCTGGCTCATCGGCTTCATATTGAAAGCGCTTGTTAAAACTATCACCCATGAAGCTAACTTCACCGTTGCTCTGATCACTCGCTTCGTGGTACAAGGTAAGACCTAATTGTGGATTTACGGTGCCAAAGTCAGTGCTAAAGCTGGTACTGGTAGTTAAGCCAAGCGTGGTTTGTAACGACGTTTGATTGCGGTCGTAAAATGTCAGCTCAAGGCCCGTGATCCCATTTTCGCTATATGTGTCGTAATTAGTTTCTTGCCATTGTAGTCCGATGCTGGGGGTGATTGTGTAGCGTCCAGTTTGATATTCATAACCAGCTTCAAGATTTAATCCGTATTGATCATACTTATATTCGGCTGAAGGGGAACCCGTAACAGAAAAAATAGAAGCATTATTAAAATCATAGCTAAAATGAGTCTCACGCAGGTATTCAGCAGAGATTGAATTCATAGTTGCCAAAGCAGAAAAAAACCACTGATCAGTGGGACGAAAAGACGCTAAGAGGTGAACGCCATAAGCGTTGTGTTTAAAATTACCACCTGAGTTATAGTCACCATCCTGGCGAGTGCTGTCAATGGCAAAACTATAAGCTGCAGTTGTGCTTGCGTTATAGGTTGCTCCAGCGATAACACGAGAGTAGTCCGATTCATAAGCCCCGGAAAAATCTGTCTCTTCTTTGTCCAATGTTTCAGCTTCAGCAGTAAAGAATACAGACCAGTCTGGATTAATCTTTGTGCTAATGGCTTCATCGCTGATGTTTTTGCCTTCATGAATGTTTTTAACAATATTACTCACTACGACAGCTGTGCTGGTTGCTAAGGCAGCATTGCCATCGGAAGAATTTGATATTGATCCCGCAGGTACAGCAGCGCTACATATGTCCAGTAAGCCACCCGTAAAGCGCCCGGTATTATCGCTATAACCGGAAAGTAATTCAGCACAGGGCAGCGGCCCCAGAGCCAGTTGAGCATTAACTGCTTCTTCTAAGCTGAGAGAAAAGGCATTGGTACATACCGCCAGCGGTATCAGGGCGAATAGGAGCCTGGTTGAAAGATTGCGTTTGGTGGCTGAAAAATTAACTATAACATCCATATCTATCCTTGCGTTGTTAGATCCGTTTAAGAAGTTGGATCAAACGAAAAAGCATAACGGCCTATTACAATGCTGTCAATTTTACTCCTGCGTATTATTGGTGTTAACACGCCCTACCCATATGGGGGTTAATAGTGCCAATTAGGGAGGATGTTTGAAATGTTGTTTGAGCATAATTTCCTGACACTTTGTTGCCCCAAAATTTTAACTCCCTTATAATGCCGCATGAATATTTAGTTACTACTCACCACCAGACCTTCTGATAAAAGGATTATCACAATGACCAGGGACGCTCTATTTTTACTGTGTACGGCAGATTTGTGGCCCATTTCGGCCGCTTCTACGTTGAATTTCTCGGCTTTGGCATCCTGCGGAGCTCTACCACCTACATCCCTGCAGGCGTTGCCATTAGATGGGCGATCACCTGCAATTTCTGCCTACAAGCGAACAACATCATCGCTTAATCCTGCTCGTCCAGATTCAATCATAGCTTCCCTGGTTGATGCGGGCGTTATGCTGCCTGTTTGTTCAGTCGTAATCACTGAAACTTGTACTCAACTCAATTAACCTAAAGGATTACTGTGTTTTCATTCAACCTGCGTTCGAGTTTCTTCCCCCTGGCTTGCTTAGTATTACTTGCGTCTTTTGCACTTACTGCCTGTGGAGGCGGTAGTGGTGGCGCTCCTGATAATGGTAGCGGTAGCAGTCAAACAAGCACACTCAATATTGGCAACCCTGCTGCCAATCCTGGTGTTATACCCCCTGCCGCCAGTGATACACCTGTTACCTTTATCTCTGTAGTGAGTGGTACTGCAGCACCTGATCATCTATCTCTAGATGAAGTCGACAGCACAGGAAATGTACTCGCACGTGATGTTGCTTACCTGAAGGATAATGGCGATGGTGCAGACAATTATCGGGGTGATCGTGTGTATACCGGTACCGTTATGGTGGGCAGTGTCAATTCAGTGGAGAAACACTACCGTGTCCATGGTGACAATGACGGTCAGGCTGTTGTTTCTGGCACCGGTAAGCTATGGGTCAGCGGCTGCCCGGTACGTGCCCGACCATCTAATCCGCAACAGGCCGCTTATGATGACCGTACGGACGCCTTTATTTTTGCCAACGAAGTGATGGTGACAGTCCAGGATGGCGTGGCGCCGGTATTAGAGAATATCAATAGCGTCGCCGCTGAAGTAACCGGTCGTGTTGTCGGCTGCATACCCAGCTTCAATCAGTATCTGTTTGAGATAGAGGGTGACGGCACCGCCGAAGGCGTTTACGCCGCCATCGACACTCTACTCTCGAATCCGCAAGTGTCCAGCGCAACACCTAACGCACAAGTTATTGAATTACCTTCGAGTGAGACAGCCACTTGTACCGGTCGGGAATGTCAGTGGTATCTGGATCGTATCCGCGCCCCGCAAGCCTGGGCCATTGCCGGTGCGGGTGATGAACAACAGGGCGTGGCAGTGATTGATTTTGGTATCGACTGTAACCATCAGGAGCTGGATTGCGACGGCAGCGTCTACAATCAGGATTATATCGACCACGGCACAGGTGTCGCCAGCCTGATCGGCGGCAACAACCAGGACAACACGGATTTTACGGGCGTCGCCTGGAATACGTTTTTATATCCGTATAGCTTTCTGGGAAGAAACGGTAGCCAATACAAGATGAGTGAGCTAATCACCCTCAGTCTTGGCGAAGATAACGTAAAAGTGATCAATATCAGCGCCACAACGCCGATTGATCCCAATCACCAGATACGCGATGCGGTTTGTAGCGCGATTGCCAGCGGCCGCCTGGTGGTAGCCGCTGCGGGTAATGCCACCACGGCACAAAGTTGTCAGCTGAGCAACACCTTCCCCGGACAATACAATAACCTGGGGCAGTGCACCAATGGTGCGGATCTACAGGCCGGTTTACTGGTTGTCGGTGCGACCGATATTAACAATGATTTAGCGCAGTGGGATAACGATACTCACTGCTCCAACACCCTCTATGTGGATATGTTTGCTCCCGGCAAAGATATTTACACCGCCAGTGTGACCGATAACTATGCCAGCAAAAATGGTACCAGTTACGCAGCCCCACTGGTGGCGGGTAGTGCAGCCATTTTGTGGTCAGCACACCCCGAGCTGACTGTCAGCCAGGTGCACAATCAACTGGTTTCGGCCTCATCGCAGTTGAGCGGTCAAGCGACTGCTGCGCGTGCACAGACGTCAGATGCGCGAGTGGACGGACGGCCGTTACTTAACATGTATCGTGCCCTGGGTGGAGATGATACGGTCGATACCCCCGATACAACCCCCGATCCATTTGGCTTTACCGATCAAACCGATGCGCCTTTTAGTGAGTTGATCGCATCCAACGCGATCACCATTAGCGGCCTTGACACATCAGCTCCCATTGATGTGATTGGTGGCTACTATTCGATTGACGATGGGCCGTTCACCAATGCCGCCAGCACCATTACCAATGGTCAGCAGTTACGTCTTCAGGTATTCAATACGGCAGAACCCACCACATCCAGAGAAGTGCAAGCGATCGTTGGGGGTGAAATTATCACTTTTACGGTGACGACTGAGACACCGGATACCCGCCCGGATAACTTTGATTTTCTGGACAGTAACAATGCGCCGTTAAACACCGTCGTCACCTCAAACACATTAACGATTCCTGGTATCAATACAGATACCCCCATCAGTATCGTAAACGGTGAGTATGCGATTGATGGTGGCGCCTTCACCTCGCTCCCAGGTCTGGTGAATGGAACCCAAAGCATAAAGTTACGTGTCACCAGTGCCGGGTTACCCGAAACCGTCGCCACAGCGGTGGTAACTATTGGTGGCGTCGAAGATAGCTTTAGCGTCACCACTGAGAGCGCAGATGTTTCACCCGATCCCTTTAGTCTGGGCGGAATCGGCAATGTGCCACTGGGCTCTCAACAGCAATCTGCCACCATTTCTGTTAACGGTATCAATACGCCGGCTCCGGTCAGTATCAGTGCCGGTGAATATTCAGTGGATGGTGCTGCCTTTACCAGTGAAAGCAGTGTGGTCGCGAGCGGACAAACACTACAGGTACGTCAGACCAGTGCCAATAGGCCCGAAGCCACTACTTACACGACTCTGACAGTGGGCACTTTTAGCAGTACCTTTGCCGTTTCCACGCTAGCGGCCGATATCACACCCGATAGTTTTGCCTTTGTCGATCAGACCGATGTAGTGTTAGGTGCTGTCGTTACCTCAAACGCCATCACGGTCAGTGGCGTCAACGCGGCTATACCTATCAGCATCAGTAATGGCGAATACCGTATCAACGGTGGTGCATTTACGAATACAGCGGGGCTGGTAAGTAACGGTGACACGGTTGAAGTCCGTCTGACGGCATCCACCGTAGACTCAACCACAGTCGAAGTGACCTTAAGCCTGGGCGGTATCAGTGATACGTTTAGTGTCAGCACGGCTGGGGCAAACTTGGCGAACAGTTTTACTTTTACTGACCAAACAAACGTAGCTCCTGCTGCACAGATTGAATCTAATACAGTCACCATCACGGGTTTGACGGCTCCTGTTGATATCAGTGTGATTGGCGGCGAATATCGCCTGGATGGAGGTACTTATACGGCCACCAGTGGCACGGTTGCCAATAACCAGACCGTACAGGTCAGACAAACCTCGTCAGCAAGTTTGTCGACCACGACTAACCTCACTTTATCCATTGGCGGCGTCAGTGATACCTTTAGTGTGACTACCCTCGCCGCCGATTCGGTTCCGGATGCTTTCTCGTTTGTCGATCAAACAGGCATTTCGGTTAGTACGTCTGTCATCTCAAATCCTATAATTGTTAGCGGCATTAATGCACCTACATCAATTGCTATCACCAATGGCACCTACAGCATCAATAGAGGTGCTTTTGTGAGCGCAAGCGGTACAGTCAATAATGGTGATGAAGTCCGCGTACGGGTGACCTCTTCTGACACGGTTGAAACCAGCGTTTATGCGACCCTATTCATTGGCGGCATTAGTGATATATTTAGTGTCAGCACCATTGACGCCGATACCACGCCGGACGCATTCACTTTTGTCGATCAAACGGGTGTATCGGTTAGCACAGCGATCACTTCGAATACGATCGTTGTTAGCGGCATTAACATATCCGCATCTATTGCCATCACCAATGGCACATATAGCATCAACAACGGCGCATTCGTCTCTGCTAGCGGCACAGTCAGCAACGGTGATGAGGTCCGCGTGCGAGTAACCTCTTCCGACGCGGTTGAAACTAGCGTTGATGCCACCCTAACTATTGGTGGGGTTAGCGATATCTTTAGTGTCAGCACCACGCTTGCTGATACAACACCGAACGCCTTTACTTTTGTCGATCAAACAGGTGTTTCTGTTAGCACCAATATCAGCTCGAATACCGTCACCATCACTGGCATCAATACCGCTACACCCATCAGCATTAGCGGTGGTGAATATGCTATTGATGGGGGTACATTCACCAACACCGCCTCTACTATAAGCGTCGGTCAAACTGTGTTGCTGCGTCAAACAAGCTCCGCCAGCCACAGCACTACCTCTGATGCGATACTAACCGTGGGGGATGTAAGTGATACATTTAGTGTGACCACGCTAGCTTCAGATACCACGCCTGACAGCTTCTCATTTATCGATCAAACCAATGTGGCATTTGGCGCTGTGGTTATTTCTAACGCAATCACGGTCAATGGCATCAATACGGCCTCGCCTATTAGCATTAATAATGGTGAATACCGCATCAACGGCGGTGCGTTTACCAATTCGGCTGGCCAGGTGAGTAATGGAGACACGGTTGAAATACGCTTAACTGCATCTGCCACTGGCTCAACCACAGTCGAAGCAACCTTAACCGTGGGCGGCATTAGCGATATCTTTAGTGTGAGCACTGTAGGTGATAATGTACCGGACAGTTTTGCCTTTGTTGATCAAACCGATGTATCTACAGACGCTCTGATTGAATCCAATATTGTCACTATTACAGGTTTAACTGTTCCTGTTGCAATCAGTGTAACTGGAGGTGAATATCGCCTGGATGGCGCTACTTATACTGCTAACAGCGGTACGGTTGCCAATAATCAAACTGTACAAGTCAGACAAACCGCATCGACTAACTTCTCGACCACGACCGACACTACCTTGTCGATTAGCGGCGTCAGCGATACCTTTAGTGTGACCACGCTCGCAGCCGATACAGCTCCGGATGCTTTTGTATTTGTCGATCAAACAGATGTATCGGTCAGCACCCCCGTCATCTCGAATACGATCACTGTCAGCGGGATCAATTCACCAGCAGCGATTGCCATCACCAATGGTGCTTACAGCATCAATGGCGGCGCATTTGATACCACAAGCGGCACGGTAAACAAAGGCGATACAGTTCGTATACGTGTAACCTCTTCTGATGCGGTCGAAACCAGCGTTGATGCCACCTTATCCATAGGTGGCGTTACCGATATCTTTAGTGTCAGCACCATTGCTGCCGATACCACACCAGATGCGTTTAGTTTTACTGATCAGACCGGTGTAGCCGTAAGCACGGTTATTAGCTCCAACACCATCACCATCAGTGGTATCAATACCGCAACGCCCATTAGTATTAGTGGCGGTGAATATGCTATTAACGGGGGTACATTTAGAAGCACGGCCTCAACCATCAGTACCGGCCAGACCGTGCAAGTGCGTCAAACCAGTTCCGCCAGCTTCAGCACCACTACGAATGCGGCATTAACAGTGGGAAGTATGAGTGATACGTTTAGTGT
>JBNLGQ010000097.1:0-18322 GCA_050306135.1 Gammaproteobacteria bacterium | reverse complement strand
GAACACAAAGTAGGGGTAGGTAAAACCAACAGATTTTGCACGTTCCAGAGTATCGGAAGTAGAACCAACAACAACATCGGTTTTTCCAGCAATCAGGGATGGGATTCGATCACCCCAGGTAAGATTCAGTACATTGGATTTAACGCCAAGGGCAGTAGCCAGGTCGTTACAGTAATCCACATCAAAACCTGCAGGTTTATTGTCTTTGTCAAAATAGCCCATAGGTGGAAAGTCAAGCACCACACCACAGTTCAATGTACCTCTTTTAATCACGGTATCAAGCTGATCCGCTGAGGCGCTCACTGAAGTGATCGCGGCACAAGCAAGAACTACTTTTGCTAATCTACTAATCATATTTGTCTCTCTCGTTTGGGTCATAATTTACAAAAATCCCATTCTTTAACAGGATGGCGAAAAAGTGTACCCTAGATTTTTTAGTGAAAACTATCGAATTTTACGGTTGCGTAGGACATTAGACCTTTATTTTCAACTTTTATAGGAAGTCTTAGGCCAAAATGTTGTTTTTTTAGTCGATATATCACCACCGACAACATTAAGAAATCGCGCTAATTTATTGAATTAAAAGATTTTTACCCGCTAAAAAAGCTCACAAATAAGTACCCTGCAAACTTAAACCCAATAGAGCAATTAAAATTTTTATACTGCCTCATTAATATAGCGTGCATACTCGATTTTTACACGACAAAATAGCAATACATTTTCATTAATAATCAGCGGGCAAAATAGATAGCGTATGGAAAGAACCGGCCTTGGCATTTTATTTTGCCTCACATCCATGTTGACCTTCGCGATACAGGATATCATCACTAAAAGCATCTTATTGTCTGGGCTACCACTGGCGCAGGTTCTATTAGTGCGTTATATCGTATTCTCAGTATTTGCGATAAGTCTTGCAGGTGGCTTTCAGAAAGCTATGAGAGGACTGCGCTCCAGTCACCGAGTATTACAGATTTGTCGATCATCATCCTCGGTTCTGGAGATTGCGCTGATCAATACCTCATTCATTTTAATGCCCATCGCAAAAGCTCACGCCATCGTCGCACTTTTTCCAATTATTACTATGCTGCTGGCCTGGGCTATTCTTCATGAGGTGATTAACAGGACTCAAATTATTGCAATAGCACTGGGCTTTGTTGGAACACTGGTCATTATAGATTCGGGAGTCGAGGTGTCATTATCCAGTCTGGTGCCACTTGGGGGAGCCATATCCCTTGCTAGCTATTCGATAATGAGCCGCTATCTCAGCTCACGAGATGCATTCCACACTCATACCTTATACATGGGACTGGTTGGCCTGATACTAACATTACCTTTTGGCTTATGGCTATGGCAGACCCCCAGCTCAAACCAGTGGATGATGTTGATGGGGATTAGCGCACTGAATATCGCAGCGCAGTTATTTTTTATCCAGGCACTCAAATATGCTAACGCTTCAGTGCTTCAACCCTATAATTACACTCTGCTACTTTTTGCAGCTATATTCGCATTTTTATTGCTGGGAGAAATCCCTGCCTTAACTACACTCATTGGTGGAGGGCTTATTGTGTTTGCCGGATTATATTTATTGTTAAACAAGTCGAAAAAAGTCAGTACGAACAAATAAATTTTCCAGGCTCAACCATTCCCTGGGCGCCGAAATTTAATGTGATGTTCAATGCCAGCCGCTTCAAGATGCTGTTTTAACTCGTTGATGACAGGAGCAAGTTTGCTATAGCTGGTATGCCTCAGCTTAACTTCGAAACAAATTTCATCGCCTTCATTGACAGCCTCATCACGCTTAGAACCCGGCTTCAATAACACACGAATCAAGTTCCAGTTTGATATCCGTTTTGCGGGATCTTTCTCCATCGCCCTCTGGATGAAGTCTGCCATATCATCATCAATATCGGGGCGAATGCTACGCACATCTGGAGGAGCATCATTCAAATGTCGCTTAAGAACCCCTTCAACTGTGGTTGCGACAAATGGATGTCGGCCAGTAAGCATATAGAAAGCCGTCACCCCCAAAGCGTAGATATCTGCACGCCCATCCACCGTCTCCATTTTAATGATCTCTGGTGCAAGATATAGCGGCGTACCAACAATGTAATGCATGTCACGCAGCGGAGGGCAGGAAACTCCGAAGTCAGTCAGTTTCACATTACCGCCCTCATCAATAAAGATGTTGGATGGCTTGATATCGCGATGGATGACACCCTGCTCACCATAGGTATGCGCGTAAGCCAATGCAGTTGCCACCTGATAAAGAACTCCCCTGGTATGCGCCACACTCAACGGACCCTTTTCCTTGATAATACGATCCAGATCCCATCCATGTAGCTTCTCCATGACCATGAAGCGGGTCGAATACTCATCAATGATCGCGTGCACTTGCAGGATATTAGGATGACTAAGGCTAGCTATAGTGCGCGCCTCGCGCTCAAAGCGTTTGATGAAAGTCTTATTATGAGATAGCTCGTACTTAAGCATCTTGACAGCCACATGACGGTTAAGCGTAGGATCAAAAGCATCAAACACAATCGAGGTATTGCCTTCGCCCAGCTTCCTCTGCAGGCTATAATGGCCAACCCGGCTGAATTCTTCGTCGTGGGCCAGGCGTTCCCCCATCAGTTGGGTCATGTTTTCCGCGAAGCTGGCATACTGAGCAACTAATTCATTGAACTGCGTTCGATCCAGGTAGAATGCTCCAGTATCCCTCAATGCTATGACATCAGCGGAGTAAGGTTGATGGGTCAACATGGAAATTTCACCGAGCACAGCTCCCTTGCCAAGCTGCATGCAGCGATCACTGCCACTGACAATGTTCGCTACCCTTACCTCTATCCGACCATCAAAGACAATATACAGGCGCTCTCCTAGCGTACCTCGTCGGATCAGCGTTTCACCTTCACTAAAACTCTGAAACCGAATGCGCCGGGCGATATCCTTGAGAACTTCGAACTCCAGATCCTGAAGAATCTGTACACCAGATAAAATCAGCAGGATTTCTTCTTCGGATTGAATTGGGGTCATGTCAGCCTCGAGGTTTATTCACCTTTTACAAAACAACATAACCAATCATGTGTGAACTATTATTCAATCAGTTGTGTAATTGATAAGGTTGATTATCACAATCAAAAGCCATTCTCTTTTATACACAGAGATAACTACAAATAGCAGCTTATCCTCGTACTGAAAATCCATGGCTTAGTATATCCTGTAAGACTTAAGAAAACATCACTAGCATTAATCTTAATCTAGCCATCGCCAAAACCTATCTGAAGCCTGGCGATGACCGTTCCCGATTAAAGCTCTATGATAATGACTTCAATTACGGCATCGTGGATCCCTCTCTCCAGGTCTGCAGTAGCATATCTCACTAGCTCTTCCACCAATGATAATAGTTCTACAGTAGGGGTTTACCATGGTGTCTATTATTGTGATGTTATGAACATCTACAGTGGTTGCATCAATTAAACCCTTACAAAATTTTTCCGGGTCAACTTTTGGACATTTTTTATTGTATTTATCAGTGGTTTCTTCCGAGCAGGGTAAGAAGCATGACTCCAACTTACGGCCATCACTAGCTTCCACATTTAAACCTCCTTCAGGGTTAAATGTTATCATTAAGCCTGAGTCTTTTGACGGCATTGCTGGGTCTTTATTGGCACCTACAGCACAAGCTGTAAGTGATGTTATGGCTAACCCCAACATTACTGAAAACAAAATTGATATTTTATGTATTGATGTTTGCATTGACTTCTCCTTATTTTATGGGCTGTAAAGTATTATTCATATTTCTTTATTTATCGAACCTGTTAAAAACTCAAAGTAAAACGGAGTAGAAGCGTCTGATCAGGTTCATATCGTGGTAGTCGCTGTTTTCCAAATAGATCTGTCTCCTGATATTTAAAATCTTTATCTAACAAGTTCCTGGCCTCAAGACTAATGATGCCGTTTCTTTTTGGTAAACGGTATCCTAGTGATGCATCCATTAACCAGAACTGGTTATCATCAGAATCCGTCCCTCCATTTATATTAGAGAACTCTACTTCCTGATCTATATAAGTAGCTATCAATTTAGAAAACCAGCCTTTTGGATGGAAATAATGAATAAATATTGGCATTTCCAATGTCGTTGTTTTATTAGGAATCATCGTGTTAGCAGTGGAGGGGATGTATTCCCTTTCATTTTTTTCATAGTGAATTTCAGTGCCAATTGATACATTATCGGTAGATGACCAGTATAAATAGGCACGATGTGAAAATTCATCAATACCTACACTTTCTGATGATACTTGTCCTTGTATGATACTAAGTGTTGACTCTATATCCCTTTTGGATAATTCAATACCAGCATTTAATTCAGTTGAAAAATTGTGATCAATGGCTACACCATATCGACGTGTATCACTACCAACTGGATCGTCGAAAAGCTGATTGAATCCTGCAATATTTGTCATTTCAATCGAACGATGTAATGATTCATTTCTACTTAAGTTACGAAAAGCAGCCGCACGCAAAGTTGTTGAGTTTGTAACATCCCATTGCAATCCCAGTTTGGGGTTCAACTGATCATTATCGGTATCATTGGAATCATCCTGAATGCTATCAATACTGATACCAGTAATAAGAGACAGGTTTTTATTTATATCAATATTAAGATAAAGATAGCCATTGCTATGTCGAGTTTTCTCGTCCTTGGTAGTGGTGACTGGATCAATGATTTGAGTTCCAAAAACTGGGTCAATAAGTGTATCTCTTATAGTTATAAGTTCATGGATATCAGATTCAAAATATCCAGCTCCAGCAATCAGTCTTAGCGTATCCATCTTTTGAATATATTGAGCTTCAAATTGATATATATCTGACTCTAAATGAATTTCATCATTACTGCTTATCGTAAAACCATCAGGATAGACTGATATAGTATTATCAAGAGTGGTTTCAGAATCTTCTGTGTAAATTGCCGAGACAATAACATCGGAATACTGCTGAGGTTTCAGGTGATATCCCAATCTCAAACTGGAGTCTTCAACATCAACTGTTTTATCAGGTGAAAAACTATCACTATTAAATCGTTGGACTAAATCACCCGTCTTACTTTCAGTATGTCTTATCTCTGCTTGAATACTGCTTTCTGAAGATATCTCTTTCTGAAGGAAAAAGTTGTAGATATCGTATTTAGCATTTTTGTTTTCTCGACTTCCATCGGTTTCAAAATGGAACTGCCCAAGACTGAATCCGATGTCGTCCTGAATGCCCGAGACCGTGAATTCATCCCCAAAGGTATCATTCGATCCCGCATTACCAGACAGGTTGAAAAGCGTTGTGTTTTGATCAAACAGTGGATTATATTCATTGTATCCTGTTTGCAATTGAACTAACCCAGGCAGGATATTGAGATTTGTCTCCGCCAGTCTGGGTTGTGCAGAATTTATATTCAGTGGTTGCAACAGTTGCGACTGCAATAACTCACTAGCACGTGCTTTTTCGTGACGTGGGCGTGTTGCAAAGCTGTCAGCAATTAGCCGGTGTGCTGAATAGTTAGCTGGGTCGTCAGTTAACGATATTGACGCTTCCACAATGGCAAGCTCCTCGAAGCCCAGGTCATCATAAATTCTGGCAAGACTTATATTTCTGGATGCGTTATCTTCATCTAATAACTGGCTAGATCTGTAGACTCCACGATTATCATTTCGAGATACCGCAGCATCAATTTCTTTCAATGCCTTTACTGGTTGGTTGCTGGTTTGTAACAGTATCGAGTTATAAAACCATGCCGTAGGATCATTCGGATCAAGTTGCTTTGCCATGGCAAACTGCTCAGATGCCAGTTTCCCGCGTTTTTCTTCATAGTATGCTTTACCCATATAACTGCGTAACAAAGCGTTATTTGGGTCAAGCAATGAAGCAGTTTCAATTTCTTCCCGGCCTGCCGTGAGGTCACCACGGCGGATTTTCACCAAACCTAAACCCAGATGCGGTAAAGGCGCGGCTGAATCCAACCTGATCGCCTGTTTGAATGCGGATTCTGCATCATCCAGGTTAACGTCTCGTAAGGATGAAAAGCCCAGCACGGTTTGCGTATGCGCCAGCAAAGGATCAATTCTTACCGCTTTGTTAGCCGCTATCTTTGCAGCATTGGTGTCGCCGGTCATTAACAGCACTTCAGCCAGCCTGGCCTGAGTAATCGCATCCTGTGGTGCTAACTCGGCCGCCTTACGGCTATTTTCAAGCGCTCTCGGAATATCAAAACGCGCCTGATCGACATACGACTGTGCCATGTATGCTGAGGCTGATTGTGGATTGTTGGCTATGGCCTGTTGTGCCAGAGTGGCAGCCTGATCTATATCATTCCTGACTATGGCATCTATGGTTTGTTGGGCAAGCATACCCGCCTGATCCTGTTGCACTGGCAATGGCGGGTAATACAGGGTCCAGGCTACCGCATCACGCGGACGCGCCACAGCAGTCCGTATCGGGGCCTGACCGGATGTTGCCGATCCAGCCTGATTGGCAGTCAGATCAATACTTCCTGAGGTATTGCTGGCTACAACTTTGCCCTCATATACAGTGACTTCCGTACTCTCATCTTTAACCTTAATAACAAATTCTGTGCCTTCAATGGCCGCATTTAAATAAGGCGTATTCACTTCAAGGCTGCGTGGCACCCGGCTGATAAAATGCAGCGCACCTTTAAGCAGGTCGAGCAATGAGCGCTCTTTTTGAACGACTGACGTAAAAATGATTGCTGTGCTGTGATCAAGACGTAGCAAGGTTTCATTGATCATTCGCAATGCTGCCCGACTATCCCGGCCTGAGCGAATTGCATCCCCGTTACAGAACTCCTGCTCCAGAACTGCTGGATTCCAGTTTTCCGTATTGGCTATTTTGTATTCTATAGTGCCTTCCAGTGAAACAAGCCTGGCAACAGGCTCACAACTGGCAGCATGGAGTTGACCTACTGGAAGCAAGGTCAGTGTGAATAGAGCCATCCCACCTAATACACAATGGGATATAAGAGAATGAATTCTGGAGTACACCGGCACTGTAATTCCTGTATCAAATTATTTTAATTATCAATCTTTCCTGATTTAACCTGTAATTCTTATGTATCTTCCCTGAAAAACACCGTTGATTAGACGAATGGTACTGCTTATCAGCCATAATGTGAAACCCTGTTAGCATAAACAATTAAATTTCCACATTATTTTTGTGTGATATTTACCACGCCATCCCAGTTCTTTTGTGGTGGCTTGCGTTGAAATTGTTGTGTAAGGGGTAAATAAAAAAGACAGGGACCATCCCCTGGGTAGTCTTTAAGTAGTTGACTAAAAAGGTTTATTGCAGCAGCCCAGTTTTGTTTCTGGAACTGTGTTAGGCCGGCATCAAACATTTCCAGATGCTGTTGTGGAAATGGTTGATTTTTAATTTCATACAACGTGATCGCCTTGTCCTTGCCTTTGAGTCGAAAACGCCCTACTTTCCTGGCGTTAAGTTCATCTAACTCCTCCAGCATTTCAGCAGATGCCAGAACCTCGGTACCAAGTTGTTTGTTCAATCCTTCAATACGGGTTGAGGTATTGACGACATCACCGACAAATCGATATTGAAAATGATCGCCAGCCCCTACATTACCAACAGACACATCACCACAATGCAGGCCAATACGAGTTGATAGAAAACCGGTTTGTTGGTTCAATCGTTGTTGAATTTCAAGCGCAGCTTCACAGGCTGCCCGCCGCAGATCTTTATTCTTACCTTCAACCCAGGCTGATAGCATGGCATCGCCAATAACATCCACCACCAGCCCTCCACGTTGATGTACCGGGATAAAAAGCTGTTCAAAATAATCGTTTAAATGGTCATGTAAATCTGTCGGCGTTTGGGCTTCTGAAAACGGCGTATATTCAGCAGCATCAGTAGCCAGGCAGGCGCCAAATATTGTTGTCTTATCTTCAAGGCTGTCAAAGCCCATCGATGCTGCAGTGTTAGCGATATGTTCAGGCACATATTTTTTAAATGCGTAATGTAGCCGACTACGTTCTCGATGACTGATCAAATAATGTGATAACAGTGCGAACAATAATGCCAATGGTAGCTGGATCATTAATGGGATAACCAGAGGGATCCATAGCGATTGACTGGCAAACAAGCAATAGCTTATGCCCAGATAAATGCCTGATATCAGGACTGTAAAAATAACTGCTTTAGCACCCTTGATTCGATACAGAAATAGACCTGCAAGAAAACCAAACAGTGTAACGAGAAGCACATTATAGGGTGGAGTCAGTGGATTAATATTTTTTCTTTCCAGCAAGTTAGCAAAGGTAGTTGCCATGATTTCCACGCCACTCACATCCAGTCCATTTTCATCTGTAAATACCGTATAAAAGCCATCTTTTTGCTGAGGTTGCAGGCGTGCTGAGAAGCCCACAAAAACCGCTTTATTTTTAAAATCAAGCACACTGGTTTTTGCTAATACCTGATAATAAGGAACTGTTGTAATCGAGCGGGCCGGACCATAAAAGTCAAGATAAATACCACTACCATCACCCTGTAAGTGTGTACTCAGCAAAATACCGAGCACAGTATTTTTATACTCCTGGCTGTCGGCTAGCTGTTGGTTGTACAGATCATTTTCCTGAAAAAACTGATGCAGCCTGAGAGTAAAATCACCTGGGGTTTCAGGTGGATGATTCTGTCGCAGCCAGTCAGGTAGATCACGCTCTCCACTTACAGCATGAATCTGACCTTTAAGCTGTTGAAAATGTGCAGCCAGATGTTGATGTAGAGCCACAACAGGAAGTGTTGGCAGGTCTCCAGCGCTAGACTTGAATAACCAGGCCTGGTTGACTCTTTCAGGTATCTTGGGAAGATTAAACGGGGCCACCGCAACTGCACTCTGTGCAAACTCCGGGATGGGTAAAAGTCTTTGTTCAATGTGTATAGAGGTACTAGCCGAGCTTCCGTTAAACCTCTGACTTTCACTTTGCAGATATTCAAACAGAATAACGTTACCAGCTTCCTGCATAGCCTGCGCAAATTCTTTATCCTGCTGCGGGTCGCGGTGATCTGTAAAAATCATATCAAAACTGATGACGCTTGCCCCTGCTGCATGCAGTATTCGAACTAATTCTGCGTGTAATGAACGAGGCCACTTACGCGGTACATTAGGCAGTTGCAGACTTTTTGAAGACTCTCGATCTATGGTAACAACTACGACATCTTCAGGTGCGGGGCGTGATCCACGTAGATCAAACAGCCACTTCAGACCAATATCCGGTTCCAGTTGGGCAATTGATGGAAGCGTAAGACAAGCCAACCCAAGCAAGGCTATTAAAATGGCGAGGATAAGGGCATTACGCCAGTCACCTCGCTGAAGTTTTGTAGATTTTTTTAGCATAATTTCTGTTATATTATGCCTCCAAGATCATAAAAATTATAATATTGGTTTTCACTGTTTTCGAATTATAACTATTTTAAGGTACAGACATGCTTACACCTGGAGAAAGCGGACAGGAAGAATCTCCGTTTACAACGTTAACCAGGGATGAAATCGACTATTTGGCAAGCAAAGGTATACAGAAGCATTTCCCTAAGAACAGCTTATTAATTAGTGAAGGCGATGAAAGCGATGCTTTGTACGTTTTACTGGCCGGTAGAGTCAAAATTTATGCAAGTGATGATTCGGGCAAAGAGATTGTGATCAACATCCAGGGTCCTGGCGAAGTATTCGGGGAGATGGCAATGATAGGAAGAATTCCTCGCTCAGCCTCAGTTATGTCAATTGAACCAGTGCAGGTAGCCTTTCTCTCACGGACAAAATTCGAAGCCTGCTTACTAGAATATCCTGAATTGGCGGTGAAATTTCTTGGACTTCTTGTTGAACGAGTGAGAAGTCTAACAGAAATGACAAAAAGCCTGGCCCTGAACGATGTCTATGGGCGTATAGCTTACACGCTTAACAAACTGGCTGATTACGAAGAAGGTGAACGGACCATTCAGATTCGATTAACCCATCAGGATATTGCCAGTATGGTAGGTTCGTCACGAGAAATGGTCAGCCGCATTCTTAAGGATCTAACCGTGGGTGGTTATATTGACTCTCATGAGAAGCATATCGTACTGAGAAAAGAGTTACCTCAAGCCTGGTAGAAATTTAATCCCCCCCTTCAATATCTGATCTAAATATCAGATACAGAAAAGCATGTGAATATCTCACAATTATGCTGTGAACCACTCACTGAACTCTAAATCTATTTCCCTCATTATTATCACACAAGGAAGTAAAACCAGGCGGGATGCCTGGAATAGGGATGTTAAGGAGTCCTGATGATAATTAGTTTATGGAACCTCTGATTATTTCAGAAAGGGAAAAGCGGAAATTACGTTTCCGCTTTTCTCGCTCTGAAAATTCATACATAAATTATTCAGTACTCACTTAAATACACATAGAAAAGGAATTTTATACAGCTCATAACATCGAGGGATCTCATAATGGAAAATTGTACTTTTATTGTAGGAAGAAAAGGGGATATCAGTATCGAGGACCAAACTGTAAGTAGAAATCATGTACAGATACAGGTAACAGATGGTGCTATATATCTTCGCAACCTGAGCTCAACCAATGGTACATTCCTGCTTAAGGATAACCACCATGTCCCCTTTACGGAAGGATATGTTCAACCTTATCAAGTTATCATTTTAGGTATGGTTCAATGTAGAGTGCAAAAGCTACTGGATCTAGCAAAAAAAATACAGGGGAAGAATATAGTTTGTATAAGCACATATAAAAAAAGCCACCCTGTACAAAAGAAATGCTCTTCTATCTGGGTGTGATGTGATAACTCATTCATCCTGGCAGTGAGAGTTGAATTAGACCCGGAAAATCATTTATTCAGGATGCCAGCATTTAGAAAATAGCGAGAATCATTCGTTTGAGGTAGTTATTTTTTAATGGCCTGTAAATGTGAATATCACACAAACTCAGTGTGTTTCATTCACCGATATATCAAATTATTCAGCTTAACATATAACACTCAAGGATCTGATATGGACGCCGAGCAAAAGCCTCCCGGCAGGGATGCCAGGAGCAAAACCACATTGATGTTACGGTAAAGATTCAGGAGAAAACCGATAAATCATATAAGTTAAAGAATAGCGAAAAAGATTAACAGTAAACCGGAATTAAAGATGACTAGACGTTTAGTGATTGGAAGAAAGGGAGATATTGTGCTTGATCACCCATCGGTAAGCAGAAAACATGCGTCTATTTACGTCAGCAAAAAAGGTATATATCTGCAGGACCTGAATTCAACCAATGGAACATTCCTTGTAAAAAACAATCGTCTCATCATTTTTCCAGAAGGATATGTTCAATTAAACCAGCACATTTCCTTTGGCAAATTACGTCGCAGCATACAGCAGTTATTGGAACAGGAGGAGAAGATTCTGGATTTCATCATCAACGGATAACATCTATGAACAGGGTGATAGATTAATTAATTTCAAAAGTACCAAAGACAGCAAGAGAATTTCAATACTTGCTATGTGGAGTGTTGATAACTTTCTATCGGAACCATTGTCAGCAAGACATAAAACATAAATCGATGATATTAAAGCGCAACCTGAAAAATATAGTTCTACCCATTCTAGGCAGCCTGTTGCTGATTGGTATCAGTGACGCATCGGTAACTGAAGATAATGCTAATGAGGTCGATGTATTCACAGAATCTACCCAACAGAACTGTGAAGTTTATGATGGCAGTGGCATTGCTACTGCAGCAGATATGAACAAGGTTAAGGCATTCTGTCAAAGCTGGCTTAAAGCAGCACTCATGAAGGGTGATAATTGGAGTAGCGCCATAGGTGTAAAGATAGCCGTCGATGCCCAAGGTAATGCACTGGCAGTGTGGTATCAAAATGACCTTAAACATAACTCTAATATATGGACTAACCGCTACACCAGGCGCAGTGGCTGGGGTAGCCCTGAACTTATCGAGACCGATAATTCAGGGAATGCACATGCACCACAAATTGCCATAACTCCATCTGGCGATGCCTTCGTGATCTGGATACAGTCCGATGGTAGCAGAGCAAATCTCTGGGCCAACCGTTACACAGTTACCCATGGCTGGGGCCAGGCACAGCCTATAGAAAGCAATGATATGGGTAATGCCTGTTTTCCAAAAATTGCAACGGATGCCGCAGGCAATGCAATGGCGGTGTGGCAACTGAAAGATGGCTCTCAATCAAATATTTGGGCAAACCGATACACAGTAACTAGTGGATGGGGTAGAGCCGAGCTTATACAGACTGATAATACAGGCAATGCAGAATATCCAGATATCGCTATGGATACATCAGGTAATGCCTTTGCAGGCTGGAGTCAGCTCGGTGGCAGTGTAAGGAATGTCTGGGTCAACCACTATACCAATGGGAAAGGCTGGGGTATGGCTGAACTCATCGAAACTGATAATGCAGGTAATGCCTCAGCTCCAGATATAGCTGTTGATGCAGCTGGCAATGCGATTGCGGTATGGCGTCAATTCGATGGTACTAGATATAACTTACTGGCTAATCACTACACCATCGGTAGTGGCTGGGGTAACCCGCAACTTATAGAGACAGACAATACAGGAGATGCTCTCTTTCAAAAAATAGCCATAGATACTGCAGGCAATGCACTTGTTGTATGGAGTCAGCATGATGGCACTCGGGCTAACATCTGGTCCAATCACTACACGAAAGATCTAGGCTGGGGTAGTGCGGAGCTCATCGAAACCAATAATGCTGGAAATGCCTGGATTAGTGGATTAGCCTTCAACCCCGATGGTAATGCACTGGCGGTATGGGATCAGTCAGATGGCGATCGGTTTAAAATATGGGTCAATCAGTATAAAGCAGGCACAGGTTGGACAGGGGCCAAACTTTTCGAGGCAACTAATATTGCGAATATTATGATCCAGAAATAAACCTCGATACCAATCGATAACTCTTTATCTGTGTGGATCAAGTTGATGTATTCTGGATACCATGTCTGGCCCGTTGCTTACTGAACAGGTAAATATTCCTGAATACCAGCCCCCTGGATCTTCAGAGACCTACGAATTGAGCGGGATGAATATTACACACCGAAAACCACTAACCGACGATCTAACTTACTCAGGATTGCTCAATAGTTTTCCAGGCAAGCACTGCCGCACTCAGATCTTCAATCGCAGTACCCACACCTTTAAATAGCGTTATGTCCTCTGCCGAAGCCCTTGGATAGATATTCTCGCGACACATTTCATCAAGCGTAGCAATAATATCCGCTTCGGTGATCACACCTGTTGCCAATGGCGTTTTTATATCGCCACTTTCAAGCTTTGCATGTTCAGTATCAATAAAAATCTTTGCACGACGCATGGCATCATCATCGACCTCACGCATATCAGGAGTAAAGCTACCAATCAGGTCAACATGCTGCCCTGGCTTAAGCCACTCTCCTTTGATAATCGGGTCGCGTGCAAGCGTTGCACAGGAAATAATATCTGCTCGACCTACAGCAGCCTCCAGATCAGTTGTACATACGGCGTTTATGCCCTCTGACATGAGCGCATCCGCTAATTGCTGTGCCTTTGCATGAGTGTTGCTCCAGACTTCTACTTCATCAATGGGCAGGACAGCCTGGTAGGCATGAGGAATGTTTGAGCCAACACGCCCTGCCCCTACCACCAACAGTCTTTTACTATCGGGTCGAGCCAGTCTTTTTGCGGCAAGCGCTGAAGCTGCAGCAGTACGCCTGGCCGTTAACTCACCTCCATTGAGAATCAACACATGCTCTCCGGTTTCACGATCAAAAAGCACGTAAGTCGAAGAAATAGCCGCCAGACCTTTGGCTGAATTCCCTGGATGTACATTCACCAGCTTGATTCCGCCAAAGCCTTCATTACGCCAGGCCGGCATCAGTAATAGCACGTCATCAGCCTGCCCCGGTGTCTTCATAAAGTGATGGTGACGTAGTGGGGAGGTGCAGTCACTACCAAACCCTTCGTCAATTGCCTGGATCAGCAAGTCAAAAGGCAGTGCCGCTCGGGTCTGTTCGAGGGAAAGTACTTTCATATTGTCTCCATTATGCTGGATCTAACCAACGCGCCTGCGCTGATAATCCGCTAAGTGTTGGTGTGGTACCGCTGATCAACTGAGCGATAATTTCGCCACAACCTGAAGACATAGTCCAGCCTAGCTGACCATGTCCGGCGTTTATCCAGAGGTTGGGGATATGCCTCACTCTGCCAAGATAGGGGGCGGCTTGAGGGGTGGTCGGTCGCATACCCGTCCAGAATTCTGCATTATCCAGATCTACAGCAGCACCGAAATTTCGACGTACATAGTTATCGATAAGGGCAATTCTATCTTCTGGTAATGAGCTATCACGTCCGGCAAACTCAACGGTAGCAGTGACTCGCAATCGATCTCCATAATTACCCACAGCCAGGAACTCGGTTTCATCGACATAGGGTAAGCGAGGTAAAGATGAACCATCTACAATTTTCCAGGTGCCAGAATAGCCCTTAACTGGATAAATAAACGGTTTAAAGCCTAGAGGAGCTGTGATATCAGCAGTCTCCACTCCAGTGGCAAGCACAAGCTGAGCACAGGGTATCGTTCCCTTATCTGTTATCAGGGCATCGATAGAAGATTTACGTCGGGAAAAACCCGTTACAGCCGTATTAAACAGGAAGTCTACCTGTCCTGTTTGTACAAGATAATCGTGTGTGCGATTTGCAAATCGATGGCAATCACCTACTGCATCCACCTGACTAAAAAAACCGCCCACATAATGGTCCTCCATATCAGCCAATGCGGGTTCATGCACAAGCAATTCAGCACGATCAAGAACCTGTCTCTTTAGATCACCATGATCTGTGAGCGACGCAACATGAGCATTAAACTGATCAGCATCCCGAAACAGATAGAGCCCTCCTTCATGACGGGTCTCCTTTATCAAGCCCATATCTGATTCGATATGTTTGAATAAGTCACTACTGAAAAGACTCAGTTTTTGAAGTTTCTGGCTATTAGAGTGGTGAGCAGATGACGTGCAGTTTCGAAGAAATTCAATACCCCAGCGCCAAAGCTCAGGATCCCAGAACCTAGTCATCCGAACTGAAGGCTCTCTCCCGATAAGTGCTCGTAAAATAGATACTATGGCTTTGGGTTCAGCCCATGCCTGCGCATGCCCCGCCGCGACAATCCCGGCATTCGCACGACTACACATCTCTGCCGGCGCTGGCAGTCGATCTATTACCGTGACACGATAACCACGCTTCACCAGTGCATAAGCGGTCATCAGCCCGATAATACCAGCACCGATTACGACTATAGGTAGACCCTCATCAAGCTGGTTCTGGTCTCCTGACACTAAGTATTCCTGGTCCAGGTAAAATCCATCTGCTCTGCTGTTTTTTCAGCCAGATCAAAGCTATGCAACTTGCTAACCAGATGAAGGCTCATATCGATACCTGCAGAGATGCCTCCTGAAGTGACGACATTTCCTTCATCTACCCAGCGCACATCTTTCACCACGGTTAATTGAGGGAACATTCTTCTCAAGCTCGGAATATCTTCCCAATGGGTAGTCACCACCTGCTGTTCCAGTACTTTGGCTTTGGCTAGTAAAAAGGCACCAGTACATACAGAGGCTACAGTGGATACGGAGTTTGCCTGTTGTGCAATCCAGCCCAGTACCTGTGGTTTAGTCATTTCATGAGTGTGTACTCCGCCGACTACTATAAGTACATCAAGCGGCGGGTGTTTATCGAAAGCGTAATCGGACATTACGCGATAGCCTGCTCTGGCTTTAACTTCACCACCGGTTTCACTGATTAAAAAAACGTCGAAAGGGTTATTGTCATCACATACTCGTGAAGCAGTGGTAAATACTTCAAATGGCCCGGAAAAATCCAGCACCTCGGCCTGCTCATAAATGTAAATACCTATGTTCACTCAATCCTCCCCTGATACTTAACAAAAAATAATAATTATTAAATCATTATCTTATTCTGATAAATCTCAGGCTAGAGGTCTAACCATTCTTAGTACTATGGAAAGTTACTATCTATATATCAAAACGAAAAGATTCTGACGCTTCTCATGCCTTCTTCCAGGCAGGAAAGAGCTTACTTAACAAGGGTGAAAACTAGCGAGCTACAAGCTGATCTCGATAAATATATGGCTAACGAATGGCCTGTGCCTGTACCTCGGCTCTCAGATTGATCAAAATATTCCTCTTACTTTAATTTAATTGCCTATAATATATTACTGGAATAAATGGTAAATAAGGGTTAGTGGTTATATTCAGTACTAATCATTATTCCAAAGCAGATGGAAGGCACTTAAGCTAAACAAAAGAGGGCAGTTCATTCTGTAAACATTCCATAAAATTAATGTTTAGAGAATTTACTCATGCAAAATTTATTTAGCGCATTTATTTTTCTTCTGCTTATAACCTTACTTTCCGCCTGCGGCGACTCTGATTTATTTACCACATCAGACACCAATGCCGACACCGACAAGGATGGGATCATAGACATCTTCGATGCCGATGATGATGGCGACGGCGTTGACGATACCAGTGATGCCTTTCCACTAGATGCTAGCGAAACTCTCGACACCGATGGTGACGGCATCGGTAACAATGCCGATACCGATGATGATGGTGATGGCGTTGTCGACAGCAGTGATGCCTTTCCACTAAATGCTAGTGAAACTATCGACACCGATGGTGACGGCATCGGTAACAATACCGATATCGACGATGATGGCGATGGCGTTGTCGACAGCAGTGATGCCTTCCCGCTAGATGCTAGCGAAACCCTCGACACCGACAGTGATGGCATCGGTAACAATACCGATATCGACGATGATGGTGATGGCGTTGTCGACAGCAGCGATGCCTTCCCGCTAGATGCTAGCGAAACTATCGACACCGACAGTGATGGCATCGGTAACAATACCGATATCGACGATGATGGTGATGGCGTTGTAGATACCAGTGATGCCTTTCCACTAGATGCTAGCGAAACTATCGACACCGATGGTGACGGCATCGGTAACAATGCCGATATCGACGATGATGGTGATGGCGTTGTCGACAGCAGTGATGCCTTTCCACTAAATGCTAGCGAAACCCTAGATACCGATGGTGATGGCATTGGTAACAATGCCGATACCGACGATGATGGCGATGGCGTTGGTGACAGCAGTGATGCCTTTCCACTAGATGCTAGCGAAACTATCGACACCGATGGTGACGGCATCGGTAACAATGCCGATACCGATGATGATGGTGATGGCGTTGGCGATACCAGTGATGCCTTTCCGTTAGATGCTAGTGAAACCCTCGATACCGATGGTGATGGTATCGGTAACAATGCCGATACCGATGATGATGGCGATGGCGTTAGTGACAGCAGTGATGCCTTTCCACTAGATGCTAGCGAAACTATCGACACCGATGGTGATGGCATCGGTAACAATGCCGATACCGACGATGATGGCGATGGCGTTAGTGACAGCAGTGATGCCTTCCCGCTAGATGCCACCGAAACCCTCGATACCGATGGCGATGGCATCGGTAACAATGCCGATACCGATGATGATGGTGATGGCGTTGTCGACAGCAGTGATGCCTTTCCACTAGATGCAAGCGAAACTCTCGACACCGATGGTGATGGTATCGGTAACAATGCCGATACCGACGATGATGGCGATGGCGTTGTCGACAGCAGTGATGCCTTTCCGCTAGATGCTAGCGAAACTATCGACACCGATGGTGACGGCATCGGTAACAATGCCGATACCGACGATGATGGCGATGGCGTTGGTGACAGCAGTGATGCCTTTCCACTAGATGCCACCGAAACCCTCGATACCGATGGTGATGGTATCGGTAACAATGCCGATACCGACGATGATAACGATGGTGAGCCAGACGTAACCGATATAGATGATGATAACAACACCTTAATCGAAGTACGTAGCCTGGCCGACTTAGATGATATCCGCAATCATCTTGCTGGCGATCAACAATACTCTAGCAACGCAGGCTGCCCTGGTAGCTGTCTTGGTTTTGAACTCATGGCCGATCTGGATTTTGACACTAATGGTGATAACGTTATGGACGCAGCAGATACATATTACGACTACGATGCTGATGGCAATAATAACGGATGGCTCCCTCTGGGAAATCTCGCCTCACCTTTCCGCGCCATTTTTGATGGCAACAACCATTCAATTAGCAATCTTTTCATAAACAGGATACTTGGCG
>JBNLGQ010000096.1:0-7284 GCA_050306135.1 Gammaproteobacteria bacterium | reverse complement strand
TCGCCACAGGCTGCTGATATGGTTAAGGCTCATAACCGAGGAGGAATTCTAATGACCAAGAAAATACTAATGATAACGGGTGATTTCACCGAAGATTACGAAACCATGGTTCCTTTCCAGACATTGCTGGCTGTGGGTCACGAGGTGCATGCAGTCTGTCCGGGTAAAAAAAGTGGTGAAACCGTGGCAACCGCAATCCATGATTTTGAAGGGGATCAAACCTATTCAGAAAAAAGGGGACATAATTTCGCACTGAATGCCAGCTTCGATGAGATCAATGTTGCGGATTATGATGCACTTGTGATTCCTGGTGGCCGAGCACCCGAATATCTGCGATTAATTGATGATGTTATCGCCATGGTGAAACACTTTTTTGAAACTAATAAACCGGTGGCAGCAATATGTCACGGTGCTCAGCTTCTGGCTGCAGCGGGTGTGCTGACCGGTAAGCAGTGCTCCGCTTATCCCGCATGCAAACCGGAGGTTGTACAAAGCGGTGGCAGTTATGCCGAGATTGCTATAGATTCGGCTGTCACTGATGGCAATCTGGTGACTGCGCCAGCCTGGCCAGCACATCCGGCCTGGTTGTCGCAGTTTATGCAGTTACTGAACAAATAAAATAACAGGTGGAAGGGCCTTGAAAAAGGTCCATTCCATTAAAACCAAATCAGAGGAGGAGGCATGTGTAAATTATTCATACAGGCTGATAGTAATCTGTGGGTTAGCAGTACCCGTTCACTGCGTATCGATGGTATGGTCACCAGTGTGCGGCTGGAAAATTATTTCTGGACTACTCTGGAAGAGATTGCCCAGCGAGATGGGATGAATATTCCGCAAATGATTACCCGGTTATATCATGAATCTATCGATGCCGGGCACGATCTGGGAAACTTCACTTCCTTTTTACGTGTATGCTGCATGCGTTATCTTGCACTGCAACTGAGTGGAGAAATACCGCAAAGAACGGATATCTCAATAGCCTCTCTGGATGCTGACAAGATTCTGTTCAGAGAATTGCATTAGATATCAAGATAGGGTTTAGCTAGTAATAAAGGCTTTTTACCACGGAGCGCACAGAGAACACAGAGGTTGGGTTTTTATTAATGTTTTTCACTTAGGTGCTGGACTTTTGGAGCGAGCTTTTCCAGGTTTAGAATTACTAATTAATAAGGTTTTTCTCTGTGACCTCCGTGTGCTCGATAACTGCTCGGCTCTGGCTTCCTGCTTCGCCCTAACACCTACGTCCATGTAGGCGTCCTGCGTTATCCTACTTACGGGCGTCCTCGACTCTAGCTTCCTGCTTCGTCCTACCTCCTCCTTCCCTGGAGTCGTGCCCTAATCTGTGGTGAACATTTTTTAAACACTAAACCTGACATTCTTGCTGTTTGGCAAGGTTGCCACCGGAATGTTCGATGGTCGGAACAATTACTTTCTGTTGTACATTGCGCGATGCAATTCACCAGCTTTTATCCCATATCGCTGTTCCAGCCATGCACAGGTTAAAATGAAATCACTGAGCCCCCTTTAACAAAAGATATTATCCATTAACAGAATACCACCTGGATATCGGTATACTCAGCAAGTCCTTCTTCAGAAAACTCAACACCAATGCCGGAGGATTTAACGCCGCCAAACGGTGCGTTGGGTTGAATGGCGCCATGCTTGTTTATCCACACCGAGCCACACTGCATCCGACTGGCAACCTTCTTGGCCTGGTCAATATCGCTGGACCAGACTGAACCACCCAAACCATTTTCGCTATCATTTGCCATGCGAATGGCGTCTTCTAAATCACTGTATTTAATAATTGGCAGGGCAGGGCCAAACTGTTCTTCTGCCACCAGAGGGGCATCATTTTGCAAATCTGCAATAAGTGTTGGAGGAAAGAATAGACCTTCTCCTGGTTCTCCACCTAGTAGGACTCTGCCTCGATTTTTGGCGTCATCTACCAGGCGTTTAACTTTATCAAACTGCATCTGGTTGGAAATTGGGCCAAGAATTGAATTTTCATCCTGGCCATCGCCGACCGGGATGTTACGAGCAAAATTAGTCAGTGCTGTACAGACAGCGTCGTACACTGATTCATGCACATACAGGCGTTTCATGGCCGCGCAAGTTTGACCATTATTGATGAAGGCACCCCAGAATAAGCCTTCGGCAATTTCATCGGCGTTAACGTCAGGCAGAACGATACCCGCATCGTTGCCGCCGAGTTCCAGTGTCAGGCGTTTCATGCTGTCAGCTGCAGAGGCATAGACTTTTTTGCCAGTGCCACAGGAGCCGGTGAATACGATTTTGCGAATATCCGGGTGCATAGCCATGGCTGCGCCAATATTTTCCAGATTGTCATCCGAGGTGATGACATTGACGACTCCCGCTGGTAGGACTTTATTCATCAGTTCCACCATGCGGATGGTGGAAAGTGGAGTGAATGGAGAAGGTTTGACTACTACCGTATTTCCTGTGCGTAGCGCTGGCAGGATGTGCCACACAGCGATCATCAACGGCCAGTTCCAGGGTGTGATAGAACCAACCACGCCAAGCGGCTTTCGGTGAAGTTCGATGCGTCCTTCTTCGTTGTCCTGCAGAATCTTAACCGGAGTACTCAGTCCGGCAGTAAAGCTTGCCCAGGCCTGTGCACCACCCAGTTCAAAGCGGGAGCCCAAACCATTAAGGGGTTTGCCCTGTTCCTGTGTAAGTAGTTGCGCTAGCTCTTCAGCGTGTGCGCCGAGTATATCGGCTACAGCTAAACAGGCTGCCTGCAGTTCGCTATCGGATTGCTGTGACCAACTGGCAAATGCAGTTTTGGCAGCAGCAACTGCCTGATCCAGATCGGCCTCGGTTGCATTCGGTGCCTCACCGACAATCTGGTGTGTAGATGGATTGGTTACGGCAAAGTGTGCACTCGCCGGATGCGGCGCACCATTAATGATGAATTGGTACTTCGACATGATGGGTATCCTCCAAATTTATTGTTATTAAAAACGTGTAAAGCGATAAGGTGTCGGGTCAATTAAGGGGGCGGAGTCTGTAACCATGTCGGCAGCCAGTTGACCAGCAGCCGGTCCGGTACCAAACCCATGACCTGAAAATGCAGTAGCAATTGTTAACCCTGGAACCTTTTGAATACGATCGATGACCGGATTGGAATCAGGGGTTACTTCTAGCAGACCCGCCCATGTTTCTTCTATCTCTGCCTTTTCAAATACTGGCCAGGCCTTACGTAGAGCCGTTAAGGCTTCTTCATTTAAGCTGTCGTTTACAGCAGGGTCTGTTGTGCGGACTTTTTCAAACGGTGAGATGTTATTCGCACTCCAGTGTCGACCCAGGGCCAGATCTTTTAAAAAAGGGCGGCCTATGGATATACGCAGGTGTTTTTTCCACATTAAAAGCTGACTCAGGTAGCGATGTCCAACGAGTAGATGATCGAGTACGATGTGTGAATCGAGCGCGCCGCGTTGTGTAATAACATAGCCACCCTGATCATGTTTACGGAAGGAAAAATTAGGAGCACCAACGGCAATATCGCTTGGTCCCTGCATTGGTTTGGTACGTAAAACCGAGAGGATTAGCGGTAAGGTCGGTAGTGAAATCCCAAGATTACCTAGAAAGCGTCGAGACCAGGCGCCCCCCGTTAGCAGAACCTGTTCACATCGTATTTCACCTTTCTCAGTCATCACGCCACAAACCTTTCCAGCTGCTTTGGTCAATGTGCGTACCGCGCAATTCTGAACGATTATGGCACCTTTATTGATTGCCGCTTGAGCGATGGCGGCTGTGGCTATAGCGGGTTCGGCGCGACCATCTGAAGCGGTATACAGCGCACCAGGCCATTCAGCTTTACCTCCTGGCACCAGCTTTTCGATCTCAGCGGGGCTGAGGATTTTAGAGCCTAGTGACAGTGATTTGACTGATTCCAGCCATGCTTCATAGGTGGCCAGTTCTTCTTCATTTCCTGCCAGAAACATAATGCCGTTTTGTTTATAACCGACATCACGTCCAACCCTTTGGGGTAACTCTGACCAAAGTCTGTCTGCAGCAAGGGCCATAGGCACATCATCGGGAGCACGATTGGTTTTGCGTACCCACCCCAGATTTCGTGAAGATTGTTCACCCGCAATATGGCCTTTTTCAAGTACAACAACAGGGATATTTCGTTCGGCTAAAGTCAGTGCCGCTGTTACACCGACAATGCCTGCACCAATAATCACCACGGTTGTTGAGGTTGGTAACTGGTCCGGGGTTTGGATGCGTTCGAGTGATTTTGTCATGATGTTGATACTATGCAATTAACCAATCTTAATGAGTTCTACCTCTGCGCTAGAGGCTCCTCGATAGGCTGTCACTTCGATTTCTACCTGATAAATCATTGAGCCAAGAGGGGGGCAGGTAACGGTGGTCGAAGGGTCAATACCCCTGAATTTGCTTCCGATAAATTGCATGACATCAGAGACCTTTTCAGGGTCCTGTATAAACACGCGAGACATGACGACATCGGCCAGTGTGGCGCTAACAGTCGCGAGTGCCCGTTGAATGTTCTGGAATACCTGTTCTGCTTGCCCAATGGCGTCTTCTGGCATTTCATTGGTTTCTGGATTACGACCAGCTGTATTGGATACAAAAATCCAGTCATCGACAGCAACTAAACGCGAGTAGCTGGCGATTTCTTCAAACTTCGATCCGGTTTTTACTTTGACGATTTTTGTCATGATTAATCCGCTTGTATTAGTCAGGTTGTCCTGGGGAGTGAGGTCCGTACTCCCCAGGTTTTAACTGCCAGGGTTTATTTCAGGACGGGTTCGTCCCATAGGTTCAGTTTCACGCCTATGCCTCTTTCTATTGCATTGCGATAGACAACGGTGGCCCAGGCAACATCTTCAATCGGCATGCCGCCAACAGACATCATGACAATTTCTTCGTCATTGGTTCTTCCCGGTGTTTTACCGGCAACAATCTCGCCCAGGTCTTCAAGCGCTTCAGCTTGCATTAAACCCTGGTCAATCATGTCCATACAACGCACCCCTATCAACGGGATATGGTTATGCCCGGGTTTTGGAATTTCCTCATACCAGGCTTCGTAAAGACCGATGCTATCGAGTACTTTGCGAACATCGGGTTGCTCCATCGCTTCATCCATGCGACAGCTTGCAGGCATGGCCAGGAATGCGCCAGGCTTGACCCATTCGCGTTTAACCTCTGGATAGATCGAGGGATCGCCTGTCGGCCCTGAGTTGCAGAAGGAAATCAGGTCTGAGTCACGTACGACATCTTCAATTGTTTCTACAACTTCAACATGCTTGATCTGAGGATGGGTTTCCTCTAACCAGCTCAGGAAGTTATCGAGGTTCTTTTGCCCACGCCCTTTAATTTTGATTCGATCAATACCGGGGCGTGCTGCGATAAACGCAGATACGGTGGTTTTACCCATGACTCCAGGCCCCAGCAGACCAATAGATTTTGCGTCTTTGCGAGCGAGATGACGTGCACCAACACCGGGAATAGCACCAGTACGGTAAGCTGAAAGTAGGTTCGCCGACATATACGCCAGAGGCGCGCCTGTGTCGACATCGCTTAGGGTCATCATCAATATGGAGCGCGGTAAGCCTTTTTCCCTGTTAGCAATATTGGATCCATACCACTTGCAACCACAGGTCTGAAAATTACCACCCAGATAGGCAGGCATAGCCATTAATCGTCGGTCGGCAGTTGGTTTTGGCATGGTTGGGATGGGTGACTCATCGGGGAATACAATCATAGCTCCGTGTGAATCGTTGTTGGCGCCAGCCATGCGATAATCACCCTGCTGAAGAAGCAGGAACATCTCCTCCATAGTGTCAACGCACTGTTCCATATCCGTAACACCTGCCTCTATCATGTCTGCTTCAGACAGGTAAATAAAATCAATCTTTGTGTTATGCGACATAGTGTCCTCAAATTCATGGTAAGGATGTAATCGAGCAGTTCAAAAACACCCTGTAATTGGGCTTTAAGCTACTTCATAAAGTATTTGGCGAGCATTCATGCTAGCTTTCTGGCACAATTGAGTATTGAATAAATGCGACAAACTGATAAATTTCGTTCAGAAACGTATACGAGTGATAGCATGTCAAATAAGTCATCAAAGATTCAAAGTGTTACTGATATCCACGGCATACAGCCCTGGTTTGTGATGACTGCAAATGATTTCCTGATGCATGTTGCGCATGAAAACCCGATGCTTTCACACTTTTATAGTTTTAAAGGTGGTCAAGCTAATCAGGTTACTTTTGCTATTCCAGATGGTTGTGTTGATGTGATTTTTGATTGTGATAGCTCGCAACCCAATGCATTGGTTATTGGTACCACCTTAGAGGCAAGTGAAGCGGATTTTCTGCATCATCATCGCTATTTTGGCATACGCTTTATACCTGGTGTGGTGCCGGAATTTTTCGGATTGACTGCTGCAGAATTGATCGACAGAAAATATAATCTTTTAGATCTTTTACCGCATGCGAAAGATACCTTTGAGCAAGTTGTTTCAAGTAATAATTTCCTGCAACAAATAGATCTAATGAACACTTTTTTGAAGAAATTTCGGGTTCAGAAAACATCCAGACTCTCGATGCAGGTTTTAGCTAAAATCTTCCAGCACAATGGTAATGTTCGAATTAAAGATCTGGAGGCTTACACAGGATATAGTATTAGAACTTTACAGCGGCAATTCAGACAGGACACGGGATTAACCCCCAAAAGCTTTAGTCGTGTCGTTCGTTGCCAGTCTGCTGTGTATGAACTCAATCATCGTGAAGAACTCGCTTTTTCTGGCCTGGCATTTGAGCTTGGCTTCAGTGATCAACCCCACTTTTTACGAGAATTTAAAAAGCTTGTAAGCACCACACCGCTCAAATATCAACAAAGCCTGAAACAAAGCAATTACGCGAATCGAATTAAATACTATTAACCCGGCACCAATATAGGTATTGTTCAGAGTCTCAAGAAAGCTTCAGATCAAGGCACAGCTCGCAGGTAATGGTCATTCCCTTGGCAAGAGCTGTAACGCGGAGCTGGAGTTTTCTTGAGACTCCTAACTTACTGAAAATATAAAAGATAGGCCGCAGCACACTGGCCCACGGACTACGTTAACAGCAGTTGCTGGAGAATGACTACAGCGGCCTGCTGTTGCCTTGCCGTGAACCAGTGTGCTGCGGCTGAACATTACCTATATTGGTGCCGGGTTAATATTAATGAGACATGCCTGATTGCCGGATTAATACAGATCCAGAAATACTCAAAGATAGCTCCGGT
>JBNLGQ010000095.1:0-25692 GCA_050306135.1 Gammaproteobacteria bacterium | reverse complement strand
GTGACAGGCCGGTATTCTAACCAACTGAACTACCACTCCTAATTTGAAACTGGTGGGTGCTGCAGGGATCGAACCTGCGACCCTCGCCTTGTAAGGGCGATGCTCTCCCAGCTGAGCTAAGCACCCGAGTGTCGAAGGCGCGGAATTCTACATTGCCTTTTAGCGATTTACCAGCATTTATTGCAGAAAAGTTTGAACAAATAATCTGGATGGCTTTAGCGGTGTTAGTTTGTCAGATGGAGTTCGACTCAGCCTGGTGACATAAGAAAAAGGGCGCAGCCATAATTTGAAAAACTGGTAGCCGCATTTGGGCATTAGTTATGGTTCTAATCAGACATTGGTTCTGTAACTGGTAGCATGCAGGCCCTATGAGCGGAAACGACGAATCAGGTTATCAAGGTCTAGTGACATACGATGAATGTCTTCTGACAAACTGGCCGTGACCTCTGATTCTTTTTTGAGTTGCATAGAAGAATCGCTGATACGATTAACATTCTGCGCAATCTCTCCGGTGACAGTGCTTTGTTCTTCCACCACGGTAGCAATGCCCTGGTTCATCGCATCCAGCTGTTCAACCATGCTAAAGATTTCGTCTAACTGTTGGCCTACCTTATCCGATTGTTCTGCACTATTGTCAGCCACCTGACGACTGCTACGCATAGCCTCGGCAGCGTTACGTGCATTCGCCTGCAGTTGTTCGATTGTTTTCTGTATCTCTTCGGTAGAGTCATGACTGCGTTTGGCCAGGGTTCGCACTTCGTCGGCGACTACAGCAAACCCTCGTCCCTGTTCGCCTGCTCGGGCCGCCTCAATGGCTGCGTTTAGAGCAAGCAGGTTGGTCTGCTCAGCAATTTCTCGAATGACTACCAGCACCGCATCTATCGAGACACTGCTTTGCTCCAGGTTGACCATCATTTCAGCGACGGCATCGACTTCGCTGGCTACGCGCTGGGTACTGGAGAGAGCACCTTCAAGAGCTTTTTTTCCCTGCTCGGCAAGTGACCGTGCAGCGCGGGCATTACTCGAAACATCGGAGGCGTTCCTGGAAACCTCCGATACGCTGGTCGACATTTCTTCCATCGCTGCTGCTAGCATGGAGATTTCATTTTGCTGGGAATCTACAGCGCCTGTCATTTCAGTGACGACCTGACGACCCTGCGCAGCTCTGGCATCCATGGTCGATACAGAGTCGGTGATGCGACCAAGTACGGTACGCAGACGGGCCAGTTGGCTGAGCTGTCCAAGCCGAATGGCACCAAGATCGTCGGTGCGTCCACTGTAGACAAGGCTGTTGACAGAGGAAGAGAAAATGTCACGCGCATTATCAGCAATACCTCGTAAGGGAGAGAGCATATAGGCTACTGTGCTGGTGGTCATTGCAGCAGAAACCAACCAGGTTAATATACTCCAACTCCAGGACAACTGGTCGCTCACTGCCAATGCAGCGAAGATCACAGCAAGGGCGACAGACAGGAACATAGATATCTTAAAATTTAATGATAAGTTGAGACCTCCAAGCAGGCTACGGCGGTTATTACTTAACTTCTTGTAAAGTGCATCGGCTCGTTGCACATCCTCGGTACGCGGGGCAAATCTTACTGATTCGTAGCCGACAATCTCGTCATTTTCGAAAACAGGTGTCACATAGGCATCGACCCAGTAATAGTCACCATTCTTTGTGCGATTTTTAACAATCCCCATCCATGCTTTGCCTGCTTTAAGGGTGTCCCATAATTCCTGGAAGGCAGCTGGCGGCATGTCTGGGTGACGGACTATGTTATGACTGGAACCGATCAGCTCATCCTCATCGAAACCACTGATTTCAACAAAAGCCTGGTTGCAATGAGTGATCATACCTTTAAGGTTGGTCGACGAAATCAGCTGTTGGTCGGGTTTAACTTTTACTTCTTTGTCGGTTACTGGCGTATTTATCTTCATGGTAATTCTCTCACTTCTTGAGTAATCAGCGGTAACTACTTTTCACCCAACAAGTCTGGTATTTAGAGGGCTACAACGTAGCGAATAAACTACCGCTGGGGATAGTTAGAGAGGCCGGTGAAGGTCTTTTACAAATAAGCTTCCAACATGTACCTCGGAGTGTCAGGGTTCAACCGAATTCTCTGGTATGAGAAAATCCGGTGAGTGATTAAATGACAACCACAAGTCGGTTAGCCAGCGGGTTATTGTAAGCATAGGAGGCGAAATGCTAACCGTCAATCTGATTGTTTGCTCTAGATCATTTTCTCTCCTATCTTATTTGTGTAGGCGCACTAAGAATGCGTATTAACAGGTATTCTCTATGAGTCGAGGCTTTAAGTTATAATTTAGATTGCATGCTGTAGGAGTATAGATTTTGTTATGAATTTTACTGTTGTTCCTCTGCAATCATAAAAATACCAGTTCCGACAAGTAAACTTCCAGAAACAACATTGAGAGTTCGTAAGGGTGCTGCGGATTTGAACAGGCTCTTTGCTTTAGATGCACTCAGTGCCCAGCCGAAATTCATTAAGGCAAAAGTCGATGGTACAAGAACAGATGCGAGCAAGGCTTCCTGAAAACTGAGTGTTTCCATATCTATGAAGGTCGGGAGAAAACCAATATAAAAGGCTACCAGTTTTGGGTTGCCCAATGTGACTAAGAGCCCGCTGACAAACCCCATACCTTTTCTTGAAGATTTAGGGATAGTAATTTGCTGATTTTTTCCCAGTGCTTGACGCAGAGCTTTATAACCTAAATAGATCAGGTAAAACGCACCGATGGTTTTAATAACCATAAAAACTGTTGAGTAAGTGGCGGCGAGGTACCCCAGACCAGATACAGCAGCCAGTAACCAGAGCAGATCTCCGATAAAAACACCGCCCAAAAAACCAAAGGTAGAACGTACTCCACCAAACAGTGCGCGACCTACCAGTGCGCCGACGACGGGTCCTGGCACCAACCCTAATACTGCCGTTGCAATGACAAGGGCAAACAAGGCATCAATATTCATAAAAATCTCCTGACTTTACAAAATGATAATCAAAAAATAGATTTCTGACACGGGCTTTTTACCTTCAATTTAACAGTTTTTCTTTTAGGGTTTTTACAGGTACTTTGTAAGGCAAAAAATGGTGCTACTTGAATGTTTATTACAGAACCAAAATACCTCAGAATATCATCAGAGCTGCCTTAGCTTAATAGCATACCTGTAACAGAGCGCGAAATAAGGCTTATCTAGAAAGAGTAAATGGTTTACAGGAAAAAGAATGACAGGCGCCTGTTGACCTTAGGAGTCAATTACGCGATGCTCTAATTTAAACTAGTAAAAATTAATCGAAATATCACCGGAGTTTGCTATGTTCTCTAAAATTGTTGTTGCCACAGATGGATCCAGCCATGCAAGTAATGCATTAAAAATTGCCATTGATATGGCTTTAAAATATGAATCTGAACTTACAATCGTTCATGTTCTTACTCACGACCACCCTTCTGAGGAAATGGAACGCATGATTGAGGTGGAACACCTGGATCAGGGCTTTTCGCCTTCGCATACCGATAAAGATGTTAGTCGTATCGCTAAGACCTTAGCAAGAGGGGGCTTGTCACGTAATGGGGATCAGGAAGCTCGAATCATTACTGTGCTTGGCGAACAGATTCTAAAAGCGGCCCACCATAAAGCTCATCATGCTGGTCTAAAGAATGTACGTACTGAAATTCATGCGGGCGATTATGCCAATGCAATACTTGATGTAGCTGAAAAGACACAAGCAGATATTATTATTATGGGTCGTCGTGGATTGAGTCGACTAAGAGGTTTTGTAACAGGTAGTGTTTCGCACAAGGTTTCGCAAAGAGCCAGCTGTTCGGTATTAACTGTGAAATAAAGGGATAACCCTAAAAGTTATTTCTAATGCCGATTGCTATGATTAAGGTGGTCAGGGTAAATTGAACAGAGATTTAATCGTTAGCCAATTAATGGGTTTAGGCCTTGAAGCTTTAGATAAAATAGCTGGGTCCTTTTATTTTCCAGTAAATAGGGGCTCTCCTGTTTCTCTGTCACCTTAATCAGAAGATCCAGTATGGGGTCTATAATGCGTTTTTGAGTTGCAACGTTTAACAGATAACGATCCCTGGTATCTGCTGAAATCTTGAATCTAATCTGATTTAATCCTTATAAGCCAACCAGATTGTATGTCGGGCCCCTTTTTTGCCATGTGCGTAGACCTTTTTCTCTTCTACTCTGAATCTGCAGGATTTAAGTAATTGATTAAATTTTGAGTCAGGTGCGGCTGACCAATAGCTGACAATACCTTTGGGTTTGAGTGCAGTGCGTACACAGTGTATACCTGCGGCCGTATACAGCCAGTCGTTGCTGGTTTTGGTAAGCCCATCAGGACCATTGTCAACATCCAGAGCGATTACATCGTAACAGGCTTTGTTGGCACGTAAAATTTTCGCAACATCAGTAATCTGTACTCGTGTGCGTTGATCATTCAGTGGATACCCGCTGATTGCGCCCAGCGGGCCTCGATTCCATTCGACGACTTCGGGGATTAGTTCAGCAACATCGACCTCAGCCTGTGCCCCTACATGAGCCAGCACCGATGCCAGAGTGAACCCCATACCAAGTCCACCAACCAAAACACGGGCTGATTCAGTTTTTTCTAGCGCCTTACAGGGGAGATAGCCTAAAGCATCTTCAGAACCGTGCAGGCGAGTATTCATTAATTCAATGCCTCCTGAAATCTTGATATGAAAATCATCCTTGTCCTGGAATAGCATTAATATTTTATCTGAACCCGGTATCGCAGCTGTGCCTAATTGATTCCAGTGACGCATGGCGTAAACCTGTAAAATTAAAACAGCGGTTATATGTGTTAATGGCGCTGCTGTCCACGATATATTCTGGATAAAGGCTGATATATCTTTTGCCCGTTGATAAATAATTTAACGAGATTCCTGTCATGAAAATCCCCGTCTGGCTCATGACTAAAAATTCCCCTGTTTTTTGTCTGGTTTCGTATAGACTTTAAATCTTATAAAAATAATGCATACATAATGACTGATACTAAAAAAATAGATGATGATAAAACGGTTGTTCATCATGCAGGCCGTGTTGATATCACTCCGAATCATGAGATAACGGTAGAACAACTCATCAAGGAAAAGCTCGGAAATCGATTTAAGCTGTATGGGCGAATAGGTATCGGTGGCATGGGGCAGGTTTTCAAAGCAAAGGATCAGGAACTCGATAGGATTGTCGCGATCAAGGCTATTCACCCGAATCTTATTAAGGAAAAATGGATTTCAGAAAGATTGCGTAACGAGGCAAAAATCGTTGCCAAACTAAAGCATTCCAACATTGTGCAGATTTACGACTTTATCGAGATTTCAGGACACTATCTCATGGTGCTTGAATTCATAGAAGGTCACGATTTCAAGATGATTACTGATCAGGGCCTGTTAAGCCGAGAACAGATGCTTGAAAAATTCATCGACATCTGTGACGCCATACAATATGCACATGTGCAGGGTATTATTCATCGTGACCTGAAGCCGCATAACATCATGCTGACATCCGATGGTCAGGTGAAAATCATGGACTTCGGAATCTCGTCGATTGTTGAAAGCGGTAAGGAATCGGAAACCCTCACGGATTCCAGCCCTGAAGGCAGTCCCATGTTTATGGCGCCTGAGCTGTTTCAGAATTTCAATTCTAGCATTACGTCGGATATTTACGCACTGGGAGTCACCCTGTTTTACACGCAAACCTCAAGGCCCCCATTTTCTCTGATATCGCAGGAAGACCTTATCTCTAATATCGTCAACACAGGGGTGCCCGCTCCATCTACCCTGCAGAATCAGCTAAGCAAAGAAGTAGATGGGATCTGTTTAAAAGCCTGTGCGTTAAACCCCGCAGATCGTTACCAGAGCGCACTGGAAATGGGGCAGGATCTCAGACGCTTTACTCTTCGGCTACCTGTCAGCACCGTACACTACCCCCTGCTTGAATCGGTTAGTCGGTCTATTTCTTTCAGGCCTATGGTTTCTATGTTTTCCTTTTTCGGTATCGCCCTGCTTTTTATTGCTGTATATCTGGGCAGTAATCATGTGCACCGAATAGCTGAAAAATCTCTGCTCGCTACTTTACACGATAAGGTTGGAAATACCGCATACAGCGTGAGCCTTACATTGAATCATGACAACATCTTTCGGCTTATCGAGTCGCCCGATTTTAACCGCAAGCTATACCTGGCGGTAGATCGACCCATAGCAACACTACAGAAGTACAACACGGAAATCCGTGATGCGTATTTATTGCAGCCGATAAACCAGGGCAATGATTTCAAAGTCGTATATGCTCGACACGGCCCGGGGAATTTGAACTTTGACAAGATCATTAAAGGGCACGATACCTGGTCAGCTAATCCAGTAGTAGAAAGTGAACATGCCAAAAGCATGATGCGCCAGACCCTGATAAACAAGGTTGTTATTCAGGAAGAACTCGATGCTGATTCAACACATAGTCGATACTGGCAGAAACGTATGCTTGGATACTCACCTGTGTATGGCGCTGATGGTAAAGCATTTGCGATATTAGTGCTGGAAATTGGTAGTGGCGGAATTGCGTTAACCTTCGAGCAGATTGAAGATGCCTTCCGCTTTGCGCTCGGCTTTACTGTCTTTGTGACACTACTGTTGCTGTTGGCAGTGACTGGAACGCTGGTACTGCTCTGGAAAAATCAGTCGCCACAGCAATGACTATAACTGGTGCGCCAGTATTGGGGGCAGGGTGAGTCTCTGATACCTGGGTCTCGTTACGGATTCATGGGTAACCACGAAGCACATGAAGATTAAAAGCGTTTCACCACAGAGTACACAGAGGCCACGGAGAGTTAAATTTAACCAGATTATTCACTTATATTGATTGGATAAGCTGTTTTGATACTTATAAACATTCTAACAGCTATAGATAACTCTTAATCTAAGTGTCTCCCTGTTTCTTATTATGGGTTTTTGGTTAACCACGAAGCACACGAAGAAAAACATTTTTTATCTTCGTGTGCTTCGTGGTTTATTATTTTTAAAAACCGTGCAAATGGAGCTGTTTATCCTGTGACTATTAGAATAAACCCCGCATAAGACGAGTGATTTCTAGAGCCTGCCGCTGCAAACGGTGAAAAGCTATAGAATCGTATTAAGGGGTCCACGCCAGAGTCTGGAAGAGATGGGTGCGAGTGCGACCTATCTGTTAACGACCTAACGATCCCGCCCCACACCGCGAAAGCGTTTACGCACAGTGAACCATGCACCGATATCCAGTAACGGGCTTGGTGGCAGCCAGCGTGCTGCAGGACAGGCAAGACAGTCATCGATAAGTTGCGACTGACCGCCGCTGGCATATTCAGCCAGTGCATGGCCAAACGCAGTACCCCGGCTGACACCTGATCCATTGTAGCCACCGGCAAGATACAGACCTGGCGCCGGATTTTGAAAGAAATTAGTACCGTTCTGGCTGATACCTTCAACGCCAGACCAGGCATATTCGAAGGGTACATGGCGTAATTGAGGAAAACGGTTTTCAAAACCCTGGCGGTGAATTTGCTGGCGTTGAGCCAACAGTGACTCGGACAGTAAACGCCCAGCATGATACTCAGCGGTATTGCGGATGCAAATACGGCCATCCTGGGTTAGACGCACCGTAGCCCCGCCACTATGAAGGGACAACACGCCCCATTGTGGCAATGTGCCGAGTGATGCGATTTCATCTGCAGATAACTGTCGAGTAAAACTCCCCGACAGGGTGCTGCCCACGACATAGCGCTCGATATGTCCGAGTCTTGCAGCCTCAAAGTTGGTTGCAATCATCACATTATCCGCCTCGATAGTACCGTTCGCGGTGCACAGTTTATGACCCTGACCCTTTTTTATCTCTAACACAGGGCTATTTTCATACAGCTGTACGTTAGCTGGTAAAGTATTGACCAGTCCATACAGCAAAGCAGCAGGTTGCACTAAAGCGCCAACCTGTACATGCACTCCCTGCTGATACCAGGATGTTCCGAGCTTTTCTGTTAATACTTCCTGATCTAGTGGAGTATGGGGAATCTCCATGCGTTGCAGGTAATCAGTAAAGTTTGCAAGTTCCTGAGTTGAACGGTCATCCGCTGCTGTATGGTAGATACCCTGCTCATGCCACTCGCAATCGATATCATTCGCTTCAACCTGATCGCGAAGTATGTCCAGGCCTGTGGTATTGATACGGTTAACACGTCGATAATTCTCTCTCTGTTGCTCGTCGAAGGGGCCAGCAAAATGAGTGATCGCCACCGCATAACCCGAATTACGTCCTGAAGCTGCCTGTGCGACCGCGCGCGCCTCTAGCAGGATGATAATGTCATCGGGGTGCAGTTCGGCCAGGCGGCGTGCGCAGGCAAGCCCGGTAAACCCGGCACCAATCACTGCCCAGCGAGTACGCTTTTCGCCCTGAAAGGGTGGAGTGGCCTGGCGTGTAGATAGCAGTTCAGCCCAGCCATGCGCGTCATTACTAAGACTTTTCATAACGGTTAACTTTAAGCCAGATGATTGATACGGGTAAAATGGTCGGAGATTTCATTCACCGTATCCAGCCAGCGCGCCACCAGTTCCGGGCTATCAGGTGCAGCACTTACTCCGGCACCAATTTCGCCCTGTAGTACAGCTTCTACTGCCAGACTCAGTGGAATGGACACCAGCTTAGCCATCGCTGAACCCTGATCGTTGCCAAAAGCATCAAGCAGGTAACTTTGATGCCACACAGGAGTAGCATCCCGTTGAGCCATCAGTGTTACCACCATGACGACTCGATCCGCTTCTCCTTCCTCAAGTTTGTATTTTTGCCATAATTGATCGCTCAGCTCTGTGAGCTCGCTATCGCTCATGCCTTGTTCCACACGCTCAAAAATGGGTTGCCATGCCTGCTTCCAGCCCTGATAACGCAGCGTGCCACGAACAAACTGCTCAACCTTCCAGTCGCTGGAAATATGATACTGAGACAGGAATGGACGTGAGTCCCGGTTCGGATAGACCTCGAAGGTCTCAGCACCCCAGGGCATATCGAGTGGGAATTCATCTATAGCGGTCCATGGTTTGGTAACGGTGTAATCAAGGCCATCGCGAATACTCACCGAAGTACTCTTGAGTGCACGTAACACCCCTAATGGTGACCAGCTGAAGCGATAACAAAAGTCGTTAGGCTCCTTACTCAGACCGCCGCAATAACTGGTGAAGTAATGCCGGTTGTTTTTATCAAACTCCTCTGAAGCCTGGTAGTCTGCAACCAGGGCATGTGCCATACTGTGGTCTATACCAGGATCAAGCCCGACCTCGTTAACCAGGCACAAACCTGCCTTCTTGCCCGCGTCGTCCAGTTCACGCATCTCATCTGAAATATAGGAACTGGAAACAAAATGAGCACCTTGCTGTAACGCCAATTGTGCCAGAGTAGGGTGAAAATCTGCCGGTAACATCGAGACAATCAGATCACCTGCCGATATATTGTTTTTCAGGGTATCCATGTCGAACTCGACAACCTGAGTATCTCCGTTCAGGCCTGCGATCGCTTGCTGTGCTTTTTCTATTGAGCGATTATAGACTATCACCTGGTGGCCGTTTCCAATCAGGCGGCGTAAACCAGGAATAGCAGAAAGGCCCGTTCCGGCCCAGTGAATTGTTGCCATAAGATATTCTCCAACTACAAATTAATCATTAACTGGTAACATTACCAGTTGCATCGACATCAATGCCAGTTTTTTATGCACATCAAACAGGGAATAATAGTGGCACCATCCCTTCGCAACATTTCGAAAAAGAAAAGTGTTTGCCGATATTAAACAGTTGCTTAAGCTGAGTGCCTTTATACGGCGCTATTCCGAATGCCTTAAATACCGGTAAAATCTGTATTTCAGCCTCAATCAATCGCTGCAGAAGTGGCTTGAGCTTGTTTATCCTTCTTCTCCGGTGCGCGTAACAGCAACACCAGTGGTGTAGAAAACAGCGTCAGTAACATCATCTGACGAAAGTCCTGCAGATAGGCCAGGGTTGCTGCCTGTCGTGTCACTTCAGCGTTTAAAGTACTTAACCCCTGTGCAGAGTCAAAACTGATGATGCCCTGCTGTATGGCTTGATTCAAGGCGAAATTATTGGGATTAATAGATTCAGAAAATGCTGCATGGTTGGTCTGTATATTTCTTGCCAGCACAGTGACCATCCATGATATTCCCAGGCTACTACCGATATTGCGCATAAGACTGAACAGTGACGTACCTTCGTTACGGTAATGAGATGCCAACGTTGAGAAAGTGATGGTAGATAGTGGGACAAAGATAAACCCCAGTCCAAAGCCCTGTAGCATTCCCGTACGAATAATGGTAAACCCGGAAACCTGACTGGTGAACAGGGTCATCTCCCATAATGAAAAAGTAGTCAACAGCAGGCCAGCGAAGATCATATATCGTACATCAACCTTGCCGGAAAGCTTGCCTACCATCATCATAGCTGCCACTGTGCCGAAACCACGCGGTGACAGCAGCAAACCAACATCAATCACCGGGTAGCCCATCAGGTTATGCAGGAATGGCGGTAAAAGAGCCATAGTGGCGAGCAGAATGATACCTACTACAAAGATAAGCAATAAACCTACGCTAAAATTCCTATCATTGAAAAGTCCTGGTTCAATATAGGGATGGTCATGCGTGAATATATGTACGACAAAGAGATAAAAGCAGAGCGCAGCCAGGAAGGCTTCGATAATCACCTCAGTGCTTGCAAACCAGTCTAAGGACTGGCCTCGGTCGAACATCAACTGTAAAGAACCAATAGAAATACTGAGAATCGCGAATCCTAGCAGATCGAATCGACGCGTGCGGTTGATAGGGGTCTCGTGAACAAAAACTGCCAGCCCCAGCCAGGTCAGAATACCGAAAGGTATGTTGATGTAGAAGACCCAGCGCCAGCTGTAATACTCGGTCAACCAGCCGCCCAATGTGGGCCCAAGAATAGGGCCAACCATAACCCCTATACCCCAGATGGCCATAGCTGAACCATGCTGTTCGCGTGGATAGGTATCCAGTAATACTGCCTGTGACAACGGTACAAGGCTGGCACCAAAGATACCCTGTAACAGGCGGAAGATCACAATCTGAGGCAAAGATTGCGCAGCTCCGCAAAGCATGGAGGTAATTGTAAAACCAATGACACTCCAGATGAAAACTCGCTTACGACCAAAACGTGCAGTGACAAAACCGGTCAATGGCATAAAAATAGCTGCAGCAACGATATATGAAGTGAGCACCCAGGATATTTGGTCCTGAGTAGCCCCCATTGCCCCCTGCATGTGCGGTAGTGCGACATTGGCAATCGTGGTATCCAGTGCCTGCATTATGGTCGCCAGCATTACTGAAATAGTAATGAGAGGACGGTTCTCGGTTAATCCAGAAGTGGTCATGAGTGATTTTAGAGCAGGTCTTTAAGCTGGCGTGTATGGCCTGTATCGATTTCTACCGTCGTACTCAGACCCGCGCGTAGCGTTGGCAGGGCAGGATCAAGATCAAGTGCGATACGTACAGGTACACGTTGGGTGATCTTGACCCAGTTGCCTGTAGCATTCTGCGCCGGGATAATAGAAAACTCCGCACCTGTTGCTGGACTCAAACTTTCAACCTTGCCCTGCCATTTAGCTGTGGGATAGGTATCAACAGCGATACTGACCAACTGACCCGGTTTAACATAAGTCAAATCCGTTTCTGGAAAATTTGCTTCTACCCATAAGCCATCGTTTGCAACAAGTGCCATAATAGTTTTGCCTGCACTCACGTACTCACCTGGGCTAGGTGGCAGAGTAACAATACCCGGTACTGAAGCATGTACAGTCACACGTGACAGATCTAGTTGGGCCTGTGATAAGCCTGCTTCGGCGATAAGGTAGCCGGGAAATTGATCAATGGTCGTATCGGCACTTCCACCCATGGTTTCTGCGATGCGGTGCAGGTCTTCTTCCAGAGTAAAAACCTGTTGGGATGCGATATCCGTATTCTGGCGAACCGTATCAAGTGTTGAGGCCGACACCAGCTTATTAGCAGCAAGCTCAACCTGACGTTTTTGATCGTTTTTTGCAAACTCGTATCTGGTTTTAGCCAGTTTGATCTCAGCCTGTTTTTCCTGATAACTTGCCTTAAGTGCTGCGAAATCAGTTTGCGCCTGCTTTACTTTAGCCTGAGCTTTTTCCAGCGCGACCTGATAAGGTGCCGGATCAAGTTTGAACAGGATTTGTCCAGAGGCAACACTCTCGTTTTCTCTGACCATCACCTGCTGAACCATACCAGAAACCTCAGCACTCACTGGTACCTTGTGCGCCTTGACATAAGCATTGTCGGTTTCGACATATCTCCCGCCATGCAGATAAAAACCAAAGCTGCTTCCTATGACTATAGCCGGAATCAGTACCAGTAATAATAGCCTTTTAGTTTTTCGGCTTGAGGATGGCTGAGTAGATATTTTTTTGTCGGTCACTTTAATGACTTCAGGATTGTTCATTTATAAATCCGCACTTGAGGAAAGGTTATCTCGCATTTTTGCAAGAACACTCATCAAAGTATCGACCTGTTGAGTGTCTATGCCTTTCAATGCAATTCGATATTTCTCTTTTGCAATACGTTTGAAAGCGTCGATATGAGGTTTTGCCTGTGCGCTGAGATAAAGGCAGTAAGCACGCCGATCAAGCGGGTCAGGGCGCCGCTCAACAAGCTCGTTCTGCACCAGTTGATCGATCAGTCGAGCCAGAGTCATTGGCTGCACCTCAAGCAAACCCGCCAGTTCAACCTGACGTATACCCTGTTGTCGTGACAGGTAAATCAGGGCGCGAGCCTGAGATAATGTGAGGGAGAAATTCCCCGAAAGCTTATTCTGTAAAGATTGCCGCATAAGCCGGGTAACATCGGCCAGCAGAAACCCCAGTGGTTCTTGTTGATTTCCCATTGTAAATACCATAGTAAGGACTGCATATAATAAGCAATGCTTACTATAATTCAACACTTTTCCAGCAGGCATCTTAATCCATATATTAAAGATGTAGATAATTAGCATCAGGGATCTCAAGATCTAACAGAATGAGTTGAACATCTAATTAGCCATGAAGATCACGATAAATAAGATTATAAACCAGGCCTGATCCAGAGAGTTCTGTACAAAAGATCTATGTTTCAACTCTGTTTTGCCCGTTGCTTTTTGCACGATAGAGCGCTTTATCAACACGATTTATTATGCTCTCAATCGTATCACCTTGTTTCTACTAGACTACAGCTAAACAGGCTGTCAGGGTAGTTACCGAGTCAAATGTACAGATCTCTATCTGGGTGTGTAGTTTTTCGGCGGATTGCACCCTTTAGTTAATTCTGTTTGTAAGCCGGGGTGATTATCTTAAGCTCTTCACCGTCCCAACGTCCCTGTAGGCGTCAACTCTGGCTTCCTCGGTTCAGGCATCCTGCTTCGCCCTGGCAGCTAAGTCCTTTTCAGCGTCCTGCATTGCTGTACCGACCTTTGACCATCCATAGTCTCGTAATACAGGCAACCAGCCTTAATCTGTGTGCTTTAAGGTTTATCTTAAGTTTGTGGTTTCGTTATCTTTCCAGAGTCATTACTCTCCTGTTAAAACAAATGATTTCACAAAGGTTAACAATTGAAGATCAATAAAAATAATATACTTTCCAGATGATTTCCTTCATGTATATTGGTATCGACATTTACAGTGAAATCAAAATTATTTAAACAGGTGAAATTATGAGTTTAACAGGACTATTAATATTTTTAGCGATTGGCGCCGTTGCAGGATGGTTAGCTGGTACCTTGATGAAGGGGCGCGGTTTTGGACTTCTGGGTAATATTGTTGTTGGTGTGGTTGGTGCTGTACTTGGAGGTTTTGTATTTGGTTTGTTGGGTATTTCAATGAATGGTTTAATCGGTTCTATCGTTACAGCTACGGTTGGTGCTGCTTTATTGCTCATTACAGTTGGTATCATTAAAAAGGCTTAATACCCGGAGTCAGGTATTCGAGGGCCACGCTTTCAGTTCTCATATACTTTAAATCTAGAACAACAGGACAGTCTAATCACGTAGCACAGGAAGGGGCAGGAGAGATTAATAGATGTCTCCTGCCTGTGCTCTATGTGCTTCGCGGATTATTTTAGGGTTTAATAGACTTCAGTATTCCACTGTCCATTTTTGATGAACTCCTTTTTCATGGAAGGCCAATCCAGTCCTTGCTGCTCGGCCAGGGCTGAAAAAACTTCATCAACACCATCTTCCATACCCTTTAATCCACAGATATAGACGGCAAAGTTACCTTTGCAGATCATCTCCCAGACTTCCTGTTTATGTTCAGCGAGTTTGTGTTGCACATAACCCTTTTCTGCATCTGCTTTATTTGCTCTGGACAGGGCACGAAAGGCTTCAAAGGTATCCTGGGTCATATACTGACCAATATCATCATTTTTATCGTTAAGAAACAGAGCTTCCATGGCATTTTTAACACCATAGAAAAGTCGAATACGACCATTCCAGCAGCCTTTTTCCATGAAGATATGACGAATAAATGCACGAAACGGCGCTATGCCCGTACCTACTGCAATCAAAATCAAATCGACGGAATCGTCCTCGGGTAACAGAAAACGTCGACCATTGGGACCAATCAGTGCGACAGAGTCTCCAGGTTTAAGATCGCAGAGATAGTTGGATGCAATGCCCGGAACCAGGGTGCCTGTAGCTGCATCTTCACTGAAAACCCGTTTTACACAGATGGTAGCAGTGGTTGAGCTACCATCATCGCCCGTGCGTGAGGAAGCAATCGAATAGAGGCGTGCTTTGTGTGGCTTACCGGGCTCAATTTCTCCGGGAGGGATAATGCCTATCGACTGGCCCTCTATATAGTGGATTCCACTACCGCTGACATCAAAAATAATATTGCGTACCTCATCGCTGCTATCTGCTTCAGTGAGTTCGGTAGTGGATACTACTCTGGCCATAAAAGGGGATCTGGGCTTATAGGTCAGCGTTGAGTCTGGGATGCTGTACTTTTTAATCTGCATTAGTTAATTGGCCTGATTTCCCAAATTTTTGATTCTACTAAAGAACCTTCATTTTACAGGAACTCAGCTGGGGCAATCCTTAATGCTGATCAATTTGGGGATGACTTTTTATTTTTGACAGTTGGAATATTAGCGGGGTTTGTTTCCGGCACCAGCCCAATAAGATTGGCTTTAGGTAATAAGGCTAAAATCCAGACCAGCCCCGGCTTCGATACATGCATCGAAAAGCTAGATCTAACAGCTTCTCCTTATTCCTGTAAAAACTGTTTTATAAAAGCGTTAACCCCATCAATATCAAATCTTTTGGCCAGTTTCTGCAGTTGCTGGGTAAAAGGTCTGTAAGCTTCATTCTCCGCTTCCATGCGAGAGAGTAACTCCTGTATTTCAAAGATTTGTCCTATATCAACTAACTCATACAACTCAAGTAGTTTTACCTGGGGCGGTATGACCATAGGAGCTGCTTTGTGTTCGTTTTCTTCCCTGGAGTATATCCATTCCAATCCCAGCTGCTTTTCCAGGCAGTGGTATATATCGTTAATACGGTAGGGTTTGCTGATGTAGTCGTCCATCCCTGCTTCACGCATTTCATGCTCTTCCTCGGAGAACGCCGAAGCGGTTACTGCCACAATTTTCACGTCACGACCTTCGGCAAGTGCGCGGATGCGCCGCGTGGCCTGTATGCCGTCCATGACAGGCATACGGCGGTCCATCCAGATGAGATGTGGATGCCATTGCTGGAACAGCTTCACACATTCTTCTCCATTTTTCGCCACCTTTACTTCGAGGCCGATTTTGGTCATGAGTTGGGTCAGAAGCAGCTGGTTTTCCAGCTGATCTTCGGCGATCAGGGTGCGGCAAGGTGGTTGTCCAGGAGCCAGCCCAACTATCTCGCCCCGGTCTTCCTGAGCCTCTTCTGTAGTGATAGCACTATTGATCGGTTCTACCGGTAGTTCGACCCGGAACAGGGAACCTTTGCCAGGCTTACTTTCAACCGTGATGGTGCCGCCCAACAACTCAACAAACTGATGTGTGATGGTCAGGCCCAGGCCGGTGCCCTTTTGTCCTGCGCTCTGGGTCAGCTGTACGAAGGGCTGGAAGATATTCTGCTGCCCTTCCAGATCCATGCCGGGGCCGCTGTCCTCGACCTCGATCAGTAAATGGTAATCCGCTTTCTGCTTCACACCCAGCCGAATGATGATGCCCCCGGTTTTGGTGAACTTTACCGCATTGCCGACCAGGTTGACCAGGATCTGTCGAAGCCTTGCCTCGTCGCTCCTGATGAAACGGGGAAACTCTGACGATTGATCCAGCACCAGTTGCAGTCCCTTCTGTTGTGCCCGCAGCCTCATCATGTCACTCACCTCCTTGATCAATTTACTGAGGTCAAAGATAGCGATCTCCAGTTGCAGTTTGCCCGCCTCTATTTTGGCGATCTCCAATACGTCATTGATCAAATTGAGCAGATGCTCACCACTACGGTTGATGGTGTCCAATGTTTCGGCGTTGCTGCTCGTCACCTGAGGATCCTGCCGCATCAAGCTGGAGAAACCGAGAATGGCGTTAAGGGGAGTACGCAATTCATGGCTCATATTGGCCAGGAAGGTGCTCTTGGCCAGATTGGCTTGCTCAGCCTGTTCTTTGGCAACTTCCAGTTGCCCCGTCCGTTCTTTGACCAGATCTTCCAGATTGTCCCGATGCTGTCTCAAGGCTTGTTCGGTCTGCTTGAGTTCGGTGATATCCATGATTGTGCCGATGACTTTGCTGACCAGATCACCCTGGCGCACTGCCGTCGCCGTGGTTCGAATCCATTTGCGCTGACCATCGGCAGAGGTAAAAGGGAATTCCAGGTCGAAGGGCTCCCCCTGTTGTACGCAGCGTTGAAATGCATCCGCCACGGTGGGTCGATCATTGGGGTCAAAACAGGAAAGGCTGCGCTCAAGGTAATCATCCGATCCCGGGGGCTCCGGCTCGAAACCATGAATACGAAAAGCCTCTTCTGTCCAGAACGCGGTCTGATGTTCAGTATCCCATTCCCATCCGCCGATTCTGGCAAGCTGTTGCGTTGCATTCAGCAGAGCTTCGCTTGCTTGCAGCGCTGCCTGGCGTGACTCCAGTGCATCGCTCATTTGCTCAAAGTCCTGTGCCAGTGCAGTCAATTCGCTAAAGCTGTCAGGAATGGAGCCCCTGGCTTTGTCCTGGCTAAAGTCTCCACTTGCTAGCGCACTGGTCCTGCGGCTAAGTTGCATCAATGGGATGGCTACGAGCTGTTCAAGCTGGCGGCGTTGGCTCCAGGCCAGAACCAGCCAGATAATCAGAGACGACAGGAGGGTTACACCCAGTGCCCATAGATATGGACCCATGGCAAGCAACAGCGGGGTTTGATCAACAACCACCCATCCTGATCGCTCTATCTGCGTAGCGCTACCCAGAACCAGTCTGTCAGCGTAATGGTAAAACAATGTCGTATCCCCGCTCAGACCACGTCGAAACACCTCCAACTGGCTCTGGTTGGTTTGCTGTTTGACCAGATCGAAAGAAGGGTGGGCCAGCAGTGTTCCAAACTGATCCAGAATGAAGAGCAGGTCTTGATCCTCTGCGCCTCTGCCGTGGGTGATTTCTTCCTGAAGTGCTCCCAGGCTCAATTCGCCAATGATCTGACCACCTCGCTCAAGGCGCCTGATCAGATAAACCGTCGGATTGCCTGTGCGAACCGATACAAAGGGGCGGGAGATGATGAGCTTCTGCTGTTGCGTCGACTGGAAGTACGGCAGGTTCGACATGTCCAAACCCCTGGAGCGCAGATCGGGAGGCGTGAGCAGCGTGATCCTGTTGCTGGTGTCCAGATAATAGAGGGTATCAAAGTAGCCGTATGCCTTCCATGCACCTTGCATGAATTTAGACAGGTTCTCCGAAGCCGTGACCTCAGCAACCATGCCTACAGCATCCAGAGTTCTGGTCGCCTGATCCAGGTAGCGGTCGACGGTCCGGGCTACTCGTTGTACGGTTTGGTGTTGTTGATTTTCAAGTGTTCGTTCTTCCAGATACCCCGCCCCGGCGATCGCAATCACACTCAATGCCACTAGCGGTACAAAAAGACGCAACAGCACTACACGTTGTAGTACTTCGGCGAGTGCTGGCGACTTTACTTGACCCAACAGGACCTTTCCCCTCAATGTTGTGTTGATGTCTTGGTACCGATGCCAACATATTGTCCATTACGAATGACACCAATATGGATAGGGCGCTTTGCATCGCCGTATTCATCGAGGCGTACGTTGTCACTCAAGCCTGTGAAATTCCTCAATCCTATCAGGGCTTGTTTTAGCCCGTCTGCTTTGCCGTCTGTTTCTCGCAGTGCGAGCGCCAGCATATTGGCGGCTTCATAGCCCAATACTGCTCCGAATGTGGGCGCACGGCCGAATTTGGCCTGATAACGTTTCGCAAAATCCTGATATTTCGGGCTTGCCTTGTTTGCAGTGCTAGTCAATTCGATCTCCATTCCCTCGACTGCTTTGCCTCCATTATTGATCAACGTCTCTGTTTGTGCCCAGGACGTGGTATACAAGGGGATTTGCCAGTCCATCAGGCGGGTTCGCTGGGCAATAAGCGCAGTGTCGATATCTGCCGCAATAATGATCAACTGCTGCGGGTTGCTCTCACGTAGTTGGGTAATCAACGGACTAAAATCAGGTTGTGCCTTGGACGAAAAGCTGACCGCAGCAACCACCTTGCCGCCTATGGACTGGAATTCTCTAGTAAAGTCTTCCAGATAGGCTGTGGTGTAAGCAGCGTTATCCGTGTCGTAGATGGCGGCTATGCGGGTTCTATTGTGGTCCTGCAGGATGTGCTGGGCAGAATGAATAGCCTGGGCCGCCATGGGCTGAACGATACGGAGAAAGTTATCATCCTTGCCAGCGAGTTTCGGAGTTGAAGTGGAGGGGCTAAGCATCACGACACCAGCTGGATCCGTCACCACCAGTCCCGCTAGAGACTGGCTACTGGTTGGGTGACCAATGATGGCTACGACCCCCGCCTTGATCAGTTCGCGGTCCGCAGCCTGGGCACCTTCTGACGTACCCAGATCATCCTGCACCACCAGTTCAACAGGACGACCGGCAATACCGCCTGCGGCATTAATTTCTTCCACGGCCAACTGCACGCCGTTGCGCTCCTGAATCCCCAGCTCGGCCTGGATGCCGGTGAGCTGGCCAGCAAAGCCCACGAGGATCGGTTCTTTCTTGCTACAGCTCGTTAGAAGCAAAGCCGCTATCGCTATCAATAGAATTGACGGCATAGAACGCCATGATGGCCCGTACCTTTGCGTTTTTATGTTCATCTCTTTGTCTCCAGGTTATGAAACTGCAGATTTTTTTTAAGTATAGGCAATTTAATCCTTACCCGCTGATGTGATTCTGTAGTGCTCTAAAAGCACCGGACACTTTAATAAGAGATAATATTTATCAATTATCAAGGTGTCAGAATGAGTCAGAAACGAACCTATAAACAATATTCTAAAGAATATAACGAAGAAGCGGTAGCACGGGTTTTTGAATAGGGTTGATCGGGTCTGAACTACTACAGCTAATATCAGAAAGTATTGCTCTCTGACACGGGTTTTCCAAAGTTTAGATACTTCTCCATTGAGAAATTGACTAAGGTTACTCCGTTTCTTTGAACTTCATTCTTCTTAACCGTAGTGAAACCACGATGCTCAAAGAACGACTTTGCAGCAAGTGATGCCTCAACGTATAAGCACTTTATATTTTTGGCTCTTGCTTCATCGAACAAACGTTCATACAGGCTGGATGCGACTCCTCTTCCCTGAAAATCTGGATGTGTATAAGTGCAGTCAATATGACCATCTGCATCTAATTCTATAAATCCCGCTACACGATCTTCAATTATTGCTATAAAAGGTTTTTTTACATTCAGTCGCTCAGCCCAGAGTTCATAATCGACAGGGGTAGGCGCCCAGGCTTCTTTCTGAACTGATGAATACAGCGAGGGGTCAATTGCATGAACAGATTGATGGAACAGGTCAGCAATTTCTCTAGCTTTATCTGCAGAGTAGGTTTGTATTTTCACAGTGGCTCTAACACATGACTTTTTGGTAGTAGGGTTTTGGCAAGGTTAGAGATTCTATCCTCTGATCCGTAAACTGCCCATTTAACTATTAAAGTTAACCCTGTATGGTTCTAGCATTTCTCGAAGCACATGCTTTTCATTTTTCTCACAAAAGCAATGGCTTGCAGCCATCGATATTGGCGGTACATCCCTGTACCGCAGGAACCTCTGAATTAATCCGCAGTTCCTTCATCAACCTGATAATTTCTGGCGGATAGAAAGAAATACCATACCGATATGATGAGTGGAATAAAATAGGCTGCAGTAAATGCAGAGATCATAATTTCAGGCTCAGCAAAAGAATCACCAAAAAAACCATATTTGACTGGCATAAGAATTAGCGGAAAAATAAAAGTAAGAATCAAAAATAAAATTCCTGACTTAAAATATTTTATCGATAGCGAAAACTTGGGGATTTTTATCAACTTTAAATAGGTAGCCAGTAATATTGCAAACGCAATAAATTTAAGACCCGATGTTAAAAGTTCCAGAAGTCCGTAAAAATCAGAGTTAAACATAAATATCCTTTATCCATATTAAAAATTAATTCGAGAATACCAGACCCTATGATCTTAGAGTAGCCACTAAACGTAGAGGCTTCAAAAGTAAATCCAGGGCGGAGTGAATATCGTTCGTAATAATACCAGCAGCCAATAAAGAATCTACAGCTAAAGCCTCTGGCGAAATAACGGCGATTCCTATCTCGGCAGCTTTTAGCATTTTGCTGTCGTTTCGTCCATTGCCTATAGCAACTACCTGACTCGCCCCTAAATTAGAAACAAACAATGCCTTAGCCTCTTCTTGCCGACCTTCTGATAAAATTTCCAGAGTACATGGCAAGCCATCAAGTTGCTCTGCTGCAAAACCATGGGTATCTGCAGTGATGACATGTATAGATAATTGTTCGGATAATATTTCCAGCTTTTCCGCAAGACCTTCGATTAATTGACCATCGCAAGCAATAGTCCCATTCAAGTCGAGAACCATATGATTTAATTGTAGATCCCGGTAACCAGGGATTTTAATATCTAACATTCGAGTAATACCTCAAAAAGATAACGTACTGTCAGTGGCCCACATCTATTCAGGTCAAATGTAGGGACAGACCCCCGCCTCACTTTTGACTACCAGTATGTGTATTTTTACCAGAGGCTGGAATCATTTAATACCTCCACACATCTAGTGGGCCCAGCCATAGCCTGTATCTCCTGTCCATCAAGTGATTGCGCGAGCCACCCAATCGGCTGGCTTAGTGGACAGGGCGCTTTTACAGTATTTTCATCGATTTGCTGGAAGCCAGTTTTGGAATAATAATTTGGGTCGCCGTAAGTGACAACCAGATTGACGTTTAAAGACCTGAGATGATTCAGGCCATAATGAATTAGCTTTTGACCAATACCTGTACCTTGAATATCGGTTGAAACCGCAACCGGCGACAAAATGAATGCAGCCTGCCCATTAGGGACAGTAAAGCGACTAAAAAAGATACACCCGACAATAATTTCGTTTTCTTCTGCAATGCAGCCAATCAAATCTTGAGGTCTGGTTGTGGCAATTAACTTTTCTACAAATTCAGCAATTACCAGTCCTTCTTCCACACCCTCGGAAGCGGAGAACACGCTTTTGAAAAGATCAATAACCTCCTGGGATTTAGATTCAATGAATAGTGAGCACTTCATATTGCTTCATCCTTTGGAACTATCTTTAATGTGCACATAGGGTTTGAAACTCAGCAGACTGGAAATATAGTGTTTAGCCTTCGAAATGGCGCATTGACTGGTCAGCTGTAGTCTTCTTACATTCACTTGTTAACATAATGAAGTTTTACACCTGCAGCGTAGCTAAGTTTTTTGAGTTTCTCGAAATCATTATCCTTTACCAGAATTAGCGCATATGAATCTGAATCCTCATCTATCGATAACAAATGATAACCTTGTGATTTAAAGCACTCAAAAATAGATGGCCCGTTCAGGTTAAGGTCTAAAAATGCACCTATACCATATTTGGTATTTTTAAAATGCGCCATAAGATCTTTATAACACTCTGAGTTTTCAAAGTTGACAGCCGAAAGTTTATTTAGAAGGCCTAAAGTCAGGTCAGGCCTGGTCTTATGATCTTGATATACGAGCTTCTCATGTTTTATCAGGGTATCGACCAGCACAATAACTTCAGGGATGTCGACAGGACTTTCAATTCCTCTCTCATATAGCTCATCTTCATGTTTTTTAAAGTAACCGCTTCTATCGTCAAAAAACATTTTAACAGCAGCATTTGCTTTTTGATTACCTTCAGTGAGGAGATCGGTGAGGAGAAGATAGTGTTCTTTAAGTAATGGTGTTGCATCGTTGTCTTTATAAGCAGAATAGCCAGCAACTGAAAATAGGGCTATTGCTGCAAAAAAAACTATGTTAATCATCTTCAAGTGTTCACCTTAAATCAGTTTGTTCAACTATTTTTGAATGTAACCAGGCTATAGAAAAAGTAAGTTTTGATTACAGATCTTCTCTAAGCGCATGGTTCTTTGGATATTTTAATTAAAACCAAATCATATCAGTGCCAAATGGCTAAACAAGCCTTTTTTAGCCCTGTATGAGTCTAAGTTTTTTGTGGGGCGTCCAAATATGTTTTTATTTATTGGGTTATTAAAACCCAGGCGTGAATATCGACCAGCTATTTGACCCAGGTTATTCGACGTTCCTGATAAACAGGCATCGTAAGAGTTGTCAACGACGCGGTGGAGCACCGCGTCGTTGATGTTGTGACAGACTCGCTCTAATCGATAGAGCCGTCTTGATTGATTGCGACGATGCGCAGTACCGTGGTGTTTTGATATGAAGTGAAATAACCGCCCACATAGAGTTTTTCGCCGTTAGCGCTTAGGGCCAGGGTGCTCACGCTGCTATTAAAGCCTGTATCGGCTGTATCCACTATTCCTCCACCTCTATTGAGTCGAATGATGTGGTTGCTGACGCTGTCTTTGTAGCTGGTGAATTGTCCTCCGACATAGATATCGCTGCTGAAAGCATCGACGGTTATGCTATTAACCGTGCTGTTAAAGCCCGTGCCCATGTTAAAGCTTGTGTCTACAGAACCATTGCTATTGAGGCGGATAATGTGATTACTGGCAGTGCCATTGTAGCTGGTGAATTGTCCGCCAACATAGAATTCGCCACTGCTACTGCTGGGATAGACCAGCGTCTCGGGAGGGCCGTCAAAGCCCGTGCCCACATTAAAGGCTGTATCCATCGAACCGTCACTATTAAGGCGGATGATACGGTTGATGGAAGTTCCTTTGTAGCTGGTGAAATTCCCGCCAACATAGATATCACCACTTCCATCTCGAGCCGGAACAATGATTTTGGGGCCATAGTTAAAACCTGTACCTACATCAAAAGAGGTATCGATTGTGCCGTCGCTGTTAAGGCGGATGATGCCATAGGTGGCCGAACCTTTGTATTCAGAGTTATTGCTGCTGGTAAAGCCTCCGCCCACATAGATATCGCCACTGCCGTCGGCGGCCACGGCGAGGGTCTCGACGCTGGCGTTGCTAAAGCCCGTACCCACATCAAAAGAGGTATCGACTGTACCATCGCTGTTGAGTCGAATAATGCGACCGCTGGCTGAGCCATTGTAGCTGGTGAATGCCCCACCCACATAGATATCGCCACTACCGTCAATGGCTCGGACAATGCTATTGACACTGTCATCGAAGCCCGCTCTTGTATCAAAGCCGCTATCCAGCGTACTGTCACTGTTGAGACGGATGATATGGTTACTGGTCAATCCATTGTAATGGGTGAATCGTCCGCCCACATAGAGATCGTTACTACTGTCATTAACTGGCTCTATAACTTGTACCCCCTGGTCAAAGGCAACATTTTGAGAGAAGGCTTTTGTGACAGTACCATCCGCAGCGAGTCGGATAATCCCTGAGCTGGGTGTGCCGTTGTAGCTGCTGAAGCCGCCGCCCATATAAATATTGCCGCTGCCATCGGTGGTCGGGGCAATGGCATAGACGCCGTAGTCAAAACTGCTACCCACATCAAAAGAGGTATCGACCGTGCCGTCGTTATTGAGACGAACGATATGACTGATCGTTGTGCCATTGTAGCTGCTGAAGCTTTGACTGGTGGCATAGATGTCGCCGCTGCCATCGGTGCTTGAAGCAAGGGTATAGACGTCACGATCAAAGCCTGTGCCAGTGCTGAAGTTTGTATCCGCCGTACCATTGCTGTTGAGACGGATGATATATTTATTGTCAGCCCCCTGATATTTGGTAAAGCTGCCGCCCACATAGAGATCACCACTGCCATCGGAAGCCATCGCCAGGGAGTTGACGCTGCCATTAAAGCCTGTGCCTACGGCAAAAGCGCCGTCGATCGTACCATTGCTATTGAGGCGGATGATATGGTTTTTATTCGCCGAACCATTATATGTGTCCAGGTCTCCGGCAACATAGATATCACCGCTGCCATCAGTGGCCAGGGCAAGCGCATTGACCTGATAGTCAAAACCTGTGCCCACATTAAAGGCGGTATCGATGGAACCGTCGCTATTGAGACGAATGATACGGCTGCTGGCGGTGTCATCGTAGTTTTGGAAATTTCCGCCCACATAGAGATCACCGCTGGCAGCATCTATGGCCATGCTGTAAACAGAGTGGTCGAAGCCTGTACCCACATTAAAGTCTGTATCGACGGAACCATCGCTATTGAGACGGATGATACGGTTACTGGCAGTACCATCGTAATTCTGGAAGTATCCGCCCACATAGAGATCACCGCTGTCGTCACGGGCCAGAACCATGCTGCGCACACCGGCTCCATCAAAGCCCGTGCCCACGTTAAAGTCCGTGTCTACGGTGCCATCGCTATTGAATCGGATGATGCTGTGGCTCGCACTGCCATTGTAGCCAGAAAAACTACCGGCCACATAGACATCGCCGCTGCCGTCAATGGCATTGGCGATGGCCATCACCGAGGGGCTACTCAAGCCCTGATTTATCAGGGAAAAGATAGATGCGCTCGATATTGCCGATGGCATACCGACGACGCCCTGAGTAGTAGCACTGATCCTGTAGTTGTAGGTGACACCGTTGCTCAGGCCAGTGTGGCTGAAGCCGGTGTTGACAACCGACTGTAGCAGGGTCCAGTCGCTGGTGGTGGCACCGTTGTCATGCCAGTAAATGTTATAGCCGTCAGCATTGCTTACTGTGTCCCAGGTTAGATCCACCTGTGATCCTATGGCTGTAGCTGCCGGGTTTTGTGGCGAGCTGGGCGGCGTGGTGGCACTGGCCGGGGCCGACATTTCCCCTTCCTGCGAGATGATGGCGCTGACCCGGTAGCTGTAGGTGATGCCGTTGCCCAGACCTGTGTGGCTAAAGCTGTTGGTATTCACGGTTTGCAGCAGGGTCCAGTCGCTTATTGTGGCGCCGTTGTCATGCCAGTAGATGTTGTAGCTTCCGGCGTTG
>JBNLGQ010000094.1:0-5442 GCA_050306135.1 Gammaproteobacteria bacterium | reverse complement strand
TGAGATTGCAGTTTTCCACTCATCATTTTTTTCACCTGAATACCCATTTCGCGTAATTGTTGCGCCATATTATTTAAAAATAGCGTTTCATCCTCTGTGCCCTCGGTATCCATATAGCGTGCAAACAGGGTTGTAAGTCGGCTGAGTTTGCGGGTACGAAAATCACCAATCTTCAGCGCATGACCGTGGATATCGAGTGTTTTACCGGTTAGTGCCCGGGCATCTTCGAGCCGACTTTGAGGTAGTCGAATCATCAATTTTGTGCGCCTGGATACGCAGAGCACATCCTGCTCTGGATCATCTGGGCGCATCCACCCATGAGCGGATTCGGCAACATGGATTTGATGGATAGCTGCCAGTGGTTCGTCGCCAATCCAGGGAAGGTATTGCTGAATTTGTTGGGATAAAACGAAGCCATGATCCAGCGGTAATGTTTTGCACTCTATGGAGAACAGCAGATCCTGAACATCTTCAGGCTGTTGCTCAGCATCATGGTTATCATCATCGTCTTGCCAGAACATGTTTAACGCACCGATGTGAATGTCGCTTCCAGTCGATCTTCCCAGTCAGGCGGGGTATCTGAGTATGGAGGCTTTATATCCATACGAAAAAATCGCTCACCCGCTGCTGCTCGTCTGGATATCTCTTCCTTTAAATCCTCAAATGATTCCATTTCAGGGTTTTGTAATAAAATTTCGCTTAACCACAGCATATAAATTCCTCGGATATAAATTCAAATGTCGAATCAGTGGATATTGATTCGATTGTAATAACGCGCGCGATAAAACACACGTTTGCTATCAGAGCTATCAATAAATGCGGTGCGAGTATGCAATACGTTATTGTTGATAACTCCCTCGCCTGCTTTCAGGCGATAGCGAATATGGTATGGTGACTCTGACTCCAGATATTCTTCAAGACATGCCAAAGCTTCGCGCGTCAGTGCATCCTCTGCCCATATAATATTGCGCTTTCTTTTGCTATATCTCATAGCCAATGCATGGTCTTGCTCCTGCAAAAAAACCGCACTACAGGTTTGCGGACGTATTAACACTCCATCCTCAATGTTTTCCGGTATACACATTACCTGAGGTTGGGACAGCGCCCGAATAAACGCCGGATTCTGATTACGCAGGTGGATGTACAGCATATCAGGATCCAGTAGCTGGTTCTCTCCCCCTTCAGCTGCTGGCTGCTCACAATGCAGGACCATAGCCAGTACCCGCTGATGCATAGGGTTGTAGTATCCATCGGTATGCCAGCCGATCGCTTTATTCGAATAAGGGATATACTGGTGTGCACGGCCATTGTCCTGAACCGTTAGCTTTGTAGTGCGATCTTCTCGTGCACAGAGGTTTTTATCCAGTTCCTGTAGCCCCATTTGCTGCCCAATATGCTTTACCGCTTCCAGATGATTATCAATTTCGCCAACCATACGGTATAAAGCAAAGTTATAAGCACGGATATGCTCACCGATAATATTTAATGCCGAAGCATCTATAGATCCGTCATTCTGGATATCGACGATCAACGGAAAATCATTTAATTTTCTGTTTTCATATGCAGCCTGTTTTTCTTCAACCCATTGTAGGTAGGCCGTTTCATCGTTCAAATCCAGGTGTCCCATATAGGCCCTATATTAGTTTATTAATAAATTATGATTAAAATAGGCTTAATCATAAATTGAATGTATATCCCTATGGGGGTAACGATATGTCGATACGCCCCCCCATCAGGTGAGTTACTTATTATTGCTGACCTGTCTAAAATCCCCGCATTCTTGTAATACCTTGTTACAGGACCAATAAACAATAACTCATCAGTTAACTAGAGTCTTAAAGGAGACTATGCAATGGCAAAGTATGATACTCCAATGCTTGACGAGCTTGAAAATGGCCCATGGCCCAGCTTTATTTCAGGCATCAAACGTTTACGCGACGATCACCCTGAAAAACGCATTAATGAAGTTGCTGGCAGCCTGTTAGGGCAGCTGGAACATTCTTACGAAACTCGTAAAGGTTACTGGAAAGGCGGAACAGTTTCTGTATTCGGTTACGGTTCAGGCATCATTCCTCGCTTCTCTGAAGTGGGTCAGGCCTTCCCTGAATCTAAAGAATTCCACACAGTACGCGTACAGCCACCAGCAGGTAATCACTATACTACTGGCATGTTACGTCAGTTAGCTGATAGCTGGGAAAAGCATGGTTCTGGTCTGGTAACCTTCCACGGACAAACTGGTAACATCATGTTTATTGGTGTTGATACCGAATCTACCCAGCATTTCTTTGATGAAATCAATGATTACGGCTGGGATCTGGGTGGTGCTGGTCCTTGTGTACGTACAGGTATGTCCTGTGTAGGCGCTTCACGCTGTGAACAGTCTTGCCTGGATGAGCAAAGAGTACATCGCTCACTGCAGAACAACTTCACCGATGATGTTCATCGCCCTGCTCTGCCTTATAAATTCAAATTCAAAATCTCCGGTTGTGGCAACGATTGTCAGAACGCCATTGAACGTGCTGACTTTGCTGTCATCGGAACCTGGCGTGACGATATGAAAGTAAATCAGGAAGCCTTCAAAGGCTATCTGGATACTAAAGGCCGTCAATACATTATCGATAATGTGATCACTCGTTGTCCTACTCAGGCTATCAGCCTGGCTGATGATGATTCTTTTGTGGTAGATAATCGCAACTGTGTTCGCTGCATGCATTGTCTGAACGTTCTTCCTAAAGCCCTTTCTCCTGGTGATGACAAAGGTGCAACGATTTGTATCGGTGGTAAACGTACACTGAAAATTGGTGACTTGATGGGTACTGTTGTAGTGCCATTCAAAAAGCTGGACACCGAAGAAGATTACGAAGAAATCGTTGAGTTGGCTGAAGAAATCATCGACTTCTGGGCTGAAAATGGTCTGGAACACGAGCGTTGTGGTGAGATGATCGAACGTATCGGCCTGGCTAATTTCCTGGAAGGTATTGGTGTGGATGTTGATCCGAATATGGTTAACAACCCTCGCCAAAGCTCCTACGTCCGTATGGATGAGTGGGATCAGGAAGCCGAGAAATGGTTCGAGCGTAAAGCAGAAGAAGCCAGCGCATAGGCTCTGGATTCAACTCTACTTTCCGATTTTTAAAATTAATTTATAGACTATAGGTTATAAAGATATGTCAGACGCTCCACGTCCACCTATTGAATCAGGCTGCCCAGACGGCTTCCAATACATGCATCCTATGATGCGCAAACACTACGGTAACTGGGATTATCATGAAGATCCTCGCCCCGGTGTTCTGAAACATGTTGCCAAGAGTGGTGAAGCACTATTCACTGTTCGTGCTGGTACTCAACGTATTCTTGATGTTTATACACTGCGCCTGCTGTGCGATATCGGTGATGAATTCGCCGATGGTCATATCCACTTTACTATTCGTAGTAACATGGAATTCATGCTGACCGATGAATCTCGCGTTCAACCTTTGATCGACAAGCTTGAGTCTCATGGCTTTGTAGTCGGCGGAACACGTAACTCAGTTGCCATGATCTCTCACACTCAGGGCTGGTTACATTGTGACATCCCGGGTACAGACGCCTCTGGTGTTGTTAAGTCCATGATGGATGAGCTGATCGGTGAATTCAAAAACTGGAACATGCCTAACCGTGTTCATCTGACTACATCATGCTGTCAGATTAACTGTGGTGGTCAGGGCGACATCGCGATCAACGTTCAGCACACCAAGCCACCTAAGATCAATCACGATCTGGTTGCTAACATCTGTGAACGTCCTTCGGTTGTTGCACGTTGTCCGGTAGCTGCGATTCGTCCTGCGATGGTTGATGGCAAGCCTTCACTGGAAGTTGATGAAAAGAAATGCATCTGCTGTGGTGCCTGTTTTCCTCCTTGCCCTCCTATGCAGATCAATGATGCAGAACATTCAAAACTGGCTATCTGGGTTGGTGGTAATCACTCCAATGCACGTAGCAAGCCTACTTTCCAGAAGTTAGTGGCTGCAGGTATTCCAAACAATCCTCCTCGCTGGCCTGAAGCTACGGCTATCGTTAAGAAGATCCTGAAAGTCTACAAAGAAGACGCTAAGGATTGGGAACGTATCAATGACTGGATCGACCGTGTGGGCTGGCCTCGTTTCTTCGAACTGACTGAACTTCCGTTCACCAAGTTCCATATTGATAACTGGCGCGGTGCTCGTAATAGCCTTAATGCATCTGCTCATATCCGTTTCTAAAGGACTGAGGACTATTGATGAAATTTGCTATTCAAATTAACGAAGGACCTTTTACCCATCAGGCTTCAGATACTGCTTATCAGTTTACTAAAGCAGCTCTGGAGAATGGCCACGAAATCTTTCGTGTCTTCTTTTACCACGATGGCGTTAATAACGGCACCATGTACGGTGTACCTCCACAGGATGATCGCAATGTTCAGGCATTGTGGTCAGAACTGGCTGAAAAACATGACCTGGATCTGGTTGTCTGTGTTGCAGCGGCTCAACGTCGCGGCATCATGGATGAAGACGAGTCCAAGCGACACGGCAAAGGTGCATCTAATATCGCCCCTGGATTCCGTATTTCAGGATTGGGTCAGTTGATCGAAGCCGGTATTCAGGCAGATCGTCTTCTGGTATTTGGTGATTAGGAGTTAGTTATGTCAGAAACAAAAAAATTCGTATATGTAAACAGAAAAGCTCCTTACGGTACCGTTTATGCACTGGAATCACTAGAAGTTGTGCTGATCGGTGCAGCATTTGAACAGGAAGTTCAATTGCTATTCATCGATGATGGTGTTTATCAGTTAACTAAAGGTCAGTCTACTGAAGGCGTTGGAATGAAAAACTTTTCCAAGACCTATGCAGCACTGGGTGACTATGAAGTAAATCAGATTTATGTCGATGAGCAGTCACTGAAAGATCGTGGCCTGACCATGGATGACCTGCAGGCGTTAACTTATGAAGACGAAGATGACGATTATGCAGAGAAAAGCTCTATGCATCTGGTTAACCGTGAACAGTTAGCTGAGTTAATCGGCAATGCTGACGTGTTGTTAAATTTCTAAGGAGAACTGATATGTCAACATTACACACTGTAAACAAGTCGCCTTTTGAAAGAAACTCCCTAGACACCTGCCTCTCTCTGGTGGGCAAAGATTCTACGGTATTACTGATAGAAGATGGTGTTGCTGGTGCTTTACAAAATACTACAGCAAGCTCAGGCATTTCAGATGCAATGAGTAAAGGTGTAAAATTCGCCGTCCTGGGTGCAGACCTGGGTGCACGCGGTCTCTCAACAGACCGTGTATTAGAAGGTATATCTGTAGTTGATTATGCCGGATTTGTTCAGCTAGCAGCTGATCACGACAACGTTCAAAGCTGGTTGTAAACGTTTAATTTTTTTAGCTTTATTTAAAGCATATTTTGGAGAAATATCATG
>JBNLGQ010000093.1:0-21116 GCA_050306135.1 Gammaproteobacteria bacterium | reverse complement strand
TAAGGCTAACACGACGTCATTGCGATGAGCTTGCGACATGGCAATCCCTTTCGGCAGATGGTCTCAGCACTGTTTAGAGATCGCCGCGCGTAGTTTATGCCCTTTGGGTACTCGCGAAGACAGTTTTCAGCTTAAGTAAGTGCCATTCAGATTAGATCCCTTACTTCCGTATTCGCTACATCCATGTAGCACTTCTGCCACGCGAGTTTATGCCCTTCGGGTATTTATGCCCTTTGGGTACTCGCAATGACACCGTGTGAAGTTTTTATATGACCACTCTTGCACTCCTTTTTCAACTCATTAGTGCACTCAAGCTGAACAATTAATAACGTCGAATACAATCCTTAGTCCTTTAAAGCTTGATCATCTCGAGTAGAGCATCCATCACCTAAAGGCGAGGGGGTTACGGGTCCCCTATCGGGGGAGTCTAAAGTGAAGCAAAAAAGGGTCAGCCATTATTAGCAGGTCCCCGTCAACAGGCAACAGTCTATTTTTTACAACGTTCTCAGTTATATCGTTGCTGTTGATCATTATTAAAATGAAGAATTTGAAAAGGCAAAGTTGCTAGCTGTTCCACATTATTGAATTTTTAATTATTTAATTTTTGACTCAGGTGGTTTGCTTTCCTATGCTCCTAGCACCCGCTGACGTAGGTGGTCTTTGTTGTTTCAAGTTCGGGAGAATAATGTATGCGTGTAGTTTCATTACTGTTTGCTCTGATTTTGACTTCTTGCGGTGGAGGCGGCGGTGGTCCATCGGAAAGTGGCGGTAGCCCATCGGCAAGCAGCGGTGGTTCATCGACAAGCGGCGGTGGTTCATCGGGAAGTGGTAGTTCAGGTATGGATTTCAGTGTGAGCACAACACCAGACAGCGCTACGCTCAGTACGCCTTTCATGGGTCGTAGCAAGGTGATGGTAGGTTTCTCAGGGGACAGTATTTCTGGCGACCAGGCACCTTTCGACATTCAATACCAATATATAAATGCGGGCAGTTTCAGTAGCTATGACCACGCAGGTTGCATGAATGGCACAGTATCCGTTTCATCCTGCTCCTGGTGGGGAGCCTGGCAGGAGGACGTCGCTGAACGTGGTTTATTCGTAACACGCTTTATTGACACAGCCAGGTCACGCAGCTGGAACTCCGTGTCCCGTGCACAAATTCCATTTTTTACCTATTACATGGTGTTACCCGCTTCCGGGCTGAGTGAAGGGTCATCTCCAACTGGAGAAACGGCTGCGCTGGACGACCAAACGTTTTTGACCAGCTACTTCGATGATTGGCGTTTCCTGTTGCAGAAAATCGGTAACGAACAAGCCATGTTACACATCGAGCCCGACTTTTTCGGGTTCCTGAAAGCCAGAGGTGAACCCGGCACGATTCCCGCTAAAGTGACGCAGAGCAACCCAAGCGACTGCAGCGGATACGACAACGATGCCACCGGCTTTACCAAATGCATGATCCACATGGTGCGCAGCTATGCGCCCAATGCCACGGTGGGCTTGCATGTGTCACCCTGGACGCTTACCGGTTCGAATTCTGCCGACGCATGGGCCAATTTCATGATAGCCCTGGGAGCTGATCAGGGTGATTTTCTGGTGACGGACCCTAGTGACCGCGATGCCGATTGGTATCGTCTGGTGAAAGGGGAACCTGGACATGATTGGGATATCACCAGGATGACTACCTTCTTGCAGTGGGTAAAAGATGTTTCTGAGGCAGTGGGCAAGCCATTCTTCCTCTGGCAACTGCCTTTGGGTAATAGCTATCAGGACAATACCTACCAACACTACAAAGATCATCGTGTGGAACTGCTTTTTTCCCACATCGCTGAAGTGCGGGATGCCCATGTGATCGGGATGCTGTTTGGCAGCGGAGAAATTGCGCAAACCACTGTGCAGACTGATGGAGGATTGCTTATTGGAAAGACAAAGCAGCACTACATCAGTCGTGGCGGCGACTAGGTCATTGGGTACAGTTGATGGGATGGTTGGCGCAGCAATACGGACTGAGTCCTTAATCAACTGACGAGAGTCAAGTTACAGGCCGATTCAAAGATGAGCGTTGGCAGAAAGACGAACCGCACCATCTCCGGAATAAGCTTAAAACTCTCAATAACAGCCAACGCCTTCCAGCTACGAGAGAACCCATCCAGACTGATGCCGTTGATGAGTAATTACGCTATAGGGGAGGGGGGCTGCCGAGTACCGATGCAAGAGCGCCAATAATCAGTCATCAGCATCAGGCCCAACGATTAGGTAAATTGAATTCCCTTTGATGCAGAATTCTGCATCAACATGGATTGGATATCACTGCTACTGTAAGAAACAAGAGTGTAATTTTCTCACTTGTGAAGCATATGTAGGGTCGGTTATTCTTGCGAAATTCCGCAACATGATTTAGTGAATTTTTCTGGTTTTTTCTTTATGATCAATAAACTCTTCCGTCTCTGGCAGATTGCTGCCTTAGTGCTACTTGTCTCTGTATCTGTGCCGGCTTTTTCTGAGACCGGTAACCCTCGTATAAACCAGTATAGCTATTTGCCAAACGGTCCTAAAGTAGCTACTTATGCAAACAACTCTACTGCACCATTAGTATGGAAACTTGTAAAAGGTGGCACCATCGTTAGCACTGGGAACACAACCGTTTTCGGTACAGACGAAACCTCAGGGGAGTATGTTCATCAAATTGATTTCACTTCTTACACGGCTGAGGGCGATAACTTCACAATCCAAATAGGCAATGACCAAAGCTACCCATTTAAAATAGATGCTGCTGCTTATAACGCAGCTAGCTACGACGCTATACGTTACTTTTATCACAACCGTAGCGGTATAGAGATACAAACGCAGTATACCGGTGGCGGTCATGGCAGCTACACAGCCGATAGCAAATGGGCCAGACCAGCAGGACATGTAAACGGGCCAAACAACCCTGGCGATTACAATGTTCCCTGCTGGCCAGGAACCTGCAACTATTCGCTGGATGTTCCCAAAGGCTGGTACGATGCGGGAGATCACGGCAAGTATGTGGTTAATGGTGGTATTTCAGTTTGGAAACTGTTGAATGCCTATGAAAGAGCCCTGTATCTTGGCACTAACAGCGATGCCTTTGCGGATGGCATGCTGAACATTCCCGAAAGCGGTAACGGTGTCCCCGATCTATTAGACGAAGCGCGCTGGCAACTGGAATTTTTGATGGCGATGCAAGTCCCTGAAGGTAACCCAATGGCGGGAATGGTGCACCATAAAATGCACGACGAACACTGGACAGGTTTTCCACTGGCTCCCCATGAAGACACGGAAAATCGCTATCTGGTACCACCGAGCACGGCAGCAACGCTAAATGTTGCAGCAGTCGCCGCACAGTGCGCCAGAATCTGGACAAATATAGATGCCATCTTTGCCAATCAATGCCTGACGGTTGCCCAAAAAGCATGGGATGCGGCTCAGGCGAACCCTGCTGTCATTTATGACAATAACTATAACAATGGTGGCGGCGACTATATGGACGATAATCCTCAAGATGAGTTTATCTGGGCGGCGGCAGAGCTATTTATTACTACCGGGGATAACAAATACGCCAGCAACATAAACACAACGCTTTATGGCACTGAATGGGGCTGGCAGAACACACAGGCGGCAGGCCTGTTATCCCTGGCGACTGTACCATCGACTTCATCAAGCACCCTGGGCCAACAGGCTAGAAGCACAATTCAGGCACTTTCCGATGACCTGCTCAACATAGCCAATAATCAGGGCTATGAAATAGTTATCGACAAATACAGCATGAACTGGGGTTCAAATAACAGCCTTGCAAACAGATTAATATTAATTGCCTCTGCTTACGATTATACCGGCGATGAAAAATACCTTACTGCATTTGGTACCAACATAGATTACCTTTTTGGCCGTAATACCCTGTCAAAATCCTATATAACGGGTTATGGCGAAGATGCCGCAGCCCAGCCCCATCACCGGTTCTGGTCAGGCGCAAAATACAGCAGCTACCCCTGGGCGCCACCTGGAGCGATGGTAGGAGGTCCAAACCAGTCACTGGATGATACAACAGCTAAAGCGCTACTGGATGGCTGCCAAAGCGCAGCACAAACCTGTTATATCGATAATCTAGATGCCTTCTCGGTCAATGAAATCACCATAAACTGGAACAGCGCCTTCTTCTGGATCACGGCATTTTATGATGACTATACCAAAAGTACTCAAAGCTCAAACACAGTACCGATCGCACTGCTTAACGTAAGCGCCAGCAGTGGCACAGCACCTTTTAGCATTACCTTTGATGCCAGCGGATCAAGCGATGCAGATGGTGATACGCTTAGCTATAACTGGAGCTTTGGAGATGGCAGCAATGGTACTGGAGTCACCGTTACTCACAGCTATACAACGGCTGGAAACTACAATGCTGTTCTCACCATCAGTGACGGCAACGGTGGGCAAACAACTGAAAGCAGCTACATTACGATCTCCAGCCCTGTTAGCTCAAACACAGTACCAGTCGCAATGCTTAATGTAAGTGCCAGCAGTGGCGTAGCACCTGTTAGCATTACCTTTGATGCCAGCGGATCAAGCGATGCAGATGGTGATACGCTCAGCTATAACTGGAACTTTGGAGATGGCAGCAGTGGTGCTGGAGTAACTGTTGCCCACAGCTATACAACAGCTGGAAACTACAATGCCGTTCTCACCATCAGTGATGGCAACGGCGGGCAGGCAACTGATAACAGAAATATCACGATAACCAGCCCTGTAAGCAACACAGTACCCGTCGCAATGCTTGGCGTAAGCGCCACCACTGGCGTAGTACCTTTTAGCATTACATTTGATGCCAGCGGATCAAGCGATGCAGATGGCGATACGCTCAGCTATAACTGGAACTTTGGAGATGGCAGCAGTGGTACTGGAGCAACTGTTGCCCATAGCTATACAACGGCTGGAAATTACAATGCCGTTCTCACCGTCAGTGACGGCAACGGCGGGCAGGCAACTGATAACAGAAACATCACGATAACCAGCCCTGTAAGCAACACAGTACCGGTCGCAATGCTTGGCGTAAGCTCCACCACTGGCGTAGCACCTTTTAGCATTACATTTGATGCCAGCGGATCAAGTGATGCAGATGGCGATACGCTCAGCTATAACTGGAACTTTGGAGATGGCAGCAGTGGTGCTGGAGTAACCGTTACACACAGCTATACAACGGCTGGAAATTACAACGCTGTTCTCAGCGTAAGTGATGGTCAGGGAGGGCAAACTACTGAAAGTATTGCCATTACTATTACCCAAGCTCAGGCAAATAGCAGTGCTGATTCTGATAACGGTAAAACTTCCGATCAGAGCAGCTCATCTGGAGGAAGTTTGGGTCTAGGGATCTTAGTATTGTTCTCCGGCCTGATATTTTTCAGGCGCAAGCTGGGCCAGGTTCAAAACTCAAAAATACTCTGAATCAGGTTTCATATCACCGGAAGCAAAAGCATAGCTACAAGGAAGGAAGAGCTGCGCTTTTTCCTTCCGGTGATTTGGCTTGATAGTTAATACTTTTATTTACTGGCATTTTTCGCAATGGCTGCACGGGCTTTGTGAAGCTTTTTATAGCTTTCTATAAGTCGAAGATGTTTATCCAGGCCTTCCAGTTGCATGCTGGTTGGCGTAAGTCCAAAGAATCTAATCTCGCCATTTACCGTGCCAATCACATTGGCCATGCTTTCTTCACCAAACATGCGTTGCAGGTTGATAATGAAATCATCCAGCTCCATTTCTTCATCCAGAATGATCTCAAGCACCGTGTGTACTGCCTGATAGAATAAACCGCGCTCGACAGTGTTGTCATTGTATTGCAGAAACTCTGCTACCAGATCGATAGCTCCTTCCAGCTCACCCAAAGCAAGGTTGATCAGGATTTTTAGTTCCAGGATGGTCAGTTGCCCCCACACAGTATTTTCATCAAACTCGATACCTATCAGTGTTCGAATATCGGTATAGTTATCCAGCTGGCTTTCTTCCAGACGTGTTAACAAATCTGCTAAAGAGTCATCATTCAGAGAATGTAGATTCAAAATATCTTCGCGGAACTGGAGTGCTTTGTTGGTGTTGTCCCAGATAAGATCTTCTACGGGATACACTTCAGAATAGTCAGGAACAAGAATACGGCAGGCTGTGGCCCCAATATTATCAAACACTGCAATATAAGCCTCTTTGCCTAGAGCTTCTAAAATAGAAAATAATTGATCACTCTCTTCTTTGTTAGTGCCGGAGTAGTCCCATTCGCAAAATTCATAATCCTGTTTAGCACTAAAGAAACGCCAGGAAATGACACCTGTCGAATCTATAAAATGTTCTACAAAGTTCTCTGGCTCAGACACCGCCAGGCTATTGAAGGTTGGTCTGGGTACATCATTCAGTCCTTCAAAACTGCGCCCCTGTAACAACTCGGTTAAGCTGCGTTCTAATGCCACCTCAAAACTGGGATGTGCACCGAAGGACGCAAACACGCCGCCAGTTTTCGGATTCATCAGTGTCACACACATGACAGGGAACTGACCACCCAATGATGCATCCTTAACCAGAACGGGGAAGCCCTGTGCTTCCAGCGCCTGGATGCCCTGTAAAATTGCAGGATATTTCTCCAGCACATGCTGTGGCACATCGGGCAGGATGATTTCCTGTTCTATGATCTGTCTCTTTACCGCGCGCTCGAAGATTTCTGACAGGCATTGAACCTCAGCCTCATACAGATTATTGCCAGCACTCATGCCATTGCTCAAAAAAAGGTTTTCAATCAAATTTGAAGGGAAATACACAAGCTCACCATCGGAATGACGTCGGTAGGGAATGCAACAAATTCCACGTTCAGTCAGACCAGAGTTTGTATCAATTAAGTGAGAGCCGCGAAGTTCACCTTCGGGATTAAAAATATCCAGGCAATAGTCATCCAGAATACCTTGCGGTAGTTCGTCATTGGTTTGCAGGGGGAACCATTTTTCATTTGGATAATGCACAAAATCGCTATGAGCAATCTCATGACCAAAATACTGATCGTTATAAAAGAAATTGCAGTTCAGACGCTCAATAAATTCACCCAGCGCTGAGCAAAGCGCACTTTCCTTAGTTGCACCCTTGCCATTGGTAAAGCACATAGGTGATGCCGCATCACGGATATGTAGTGACCACACATTGGGGACGATATTACGCCATGAAGAAATTTCAATCTTCATCCCCAGTTCGGCCAGAATACCCGTCATGTTCGCGATAGTTTGTTCCAGTGGTAAATCCTTACCCAGAATCAAAGTGCTGGATTTGGCATCGGATTGAGCCATTAACATGGCCTGACTGTCATCTTCCAGATTGTCTACCAGTTCGATAGCAAACTCAGGGCCTTGCTGAACTACCTTCTTCACGGTACAGCGATCTATCGAGCGCAGGATGCCCTGACGGTGTTTTTCCGAAATACCTTCAGGCAGTTCAACCTTAATCTGGAAGATCTGGTTATAACGGTTCTCCGGATCAACAATATTGTTCTGTGACAAACGAATATCATCAGAAGGGATATTGCGAGACTGGCAATACACTCGCACAAAGTAGGCCGCACAAAGAGCAGATGATGCCAGAAAGTAATCAAAAGGACCTGGTGCAGAGCCATCGCCCTTATAACGAATGGGTTGATCACTAATCACAGTAAAGTCATCAAACCTGGCTTCAAGTCTGAGATTGTCGAGGAAATTTACTTTGATTTCCATTTGGAAGGTTCCGCAGTTGTAGTTGCTATCTGAAGCAAAAGGTTGTTAATTGGCTGGATGATGAAATGGAAATCATTACCCATTTCTTTAAGATCTCTATTATGTCAGATTTGAAGTGTTTATGATTTATTAAAGTTTGATGGAGGCGTGTGTATTAGATAAAAGGGAAGAGCCTTAAGTGATGAGTTTGCTTGGATGTAGGATAAATTGTCCTGGCAGTATAGTGTCTTACAGGCTATTGACCGAATGCTGAGAAAGTATGTGGCAGGTGAAGGGATAGCGCCAACTATTCATCAAAGGTGGCTATGCCAGTTTGGTTTCGTCCCTGTTCCTTGCACAGGTAAAGAGCCTGATCTGCTTTTTCAATCCACTTTTCATGGTTCGGTAGAGAATTATTAAATTCACATATTCCTATACTGATCGTTACCTTGATGCTTTGAGATTCGTATTTCACTTCCATTTTTTCAATTTTCTGGCGTAGGCGTTCAGCCAGTATCCATGCATTTTCTGCCGATGTATGTGGCAGGTAAAGCACAAACTCTTCTCCACCATAACGTCCGGCAATATCTGTTTCACGAATAATCTCCCTGACCGTTTTTGAGGTCATACGTAATACTTCGTCTCCTGCCTGGTGCCCGTAGGTATCATTCACCTTCTTAAAAAAATCAATATCAAAAATGAGCACGGAGGCAATTGTTTTATAGCGATTACAGCGGCCAAACTCTTTGCGGAAGTTTTCCTCCCAGAATCCTCGATTGTTGAGTCCGGTTAATCTGTCTATCCTGCTTATTTTTTCCAGCTCCTTGTTCAGACGTTGCATCTCTTTTCTGTTGACGGCTTCATCAGTGACATCGTAAATCAACAGGCATACATGGTTGATTCCTCCATCAGCGGATACCAGCGGGATCATAGTGGTGTTCTGGTACATAAACGCTTCTGTGCCGGTTATGGGGCGGTAATTCTTGAACTTGAATAGATAGGGGCGTTGTTCCCAGGTAGAAAAAGCGCGACATTGTAAGGTGAACACAGAATTAATTTTGTGCTTGAACCATGCCTCCGGTAATTCTGGAAACAGGCTAAAGATATTTTTATATTTTGCCTCACTCTCTATAATACCGCTGTGGTCTTCCATAAAACGATTCCACATTTGAACGTCATAGAAAATGTCTAATACGATCAAACCTACGTCAACGTTGGTGAGCATATCCATCATCCAGTGGAGCTCACTGATTTCTGTATTTCCGTTTGTATTATTCATGATGCGTAAAAGGCTACCCTGTTGTTTAGCTCTTCGATCGAGTCTTCGGTAAACAGCAATAACAAATCACAGTTCACATTATAGTCTTCGATCCTGTAATCAATTTCTATCGATAAGGTTTGATCCCATTTGATAAATTCAGGTCGCACAAGATCTGCAATATGAGCATCCTGCAGAATTTTTGGATGCCCCTGACTGAAATGTATATCCAGTTGTTCGGCAAATGCTTTTAAAAAGGTGCCAATCAAAATACTGGCAATGTCCATCATTAGTTCTGATTCAACCTTGCTATCTATGTCGCCTTCGTATTTCAGCAATTTAGCAATATCGGTAAAGCTTGAGTCATTGAAAATTAATAGTGCTTCTCCCGCGATATTTTTGCCAATAAACCCCTGAAAAACTGATGTTATTTTAGTGTCATTTACGATGGCCTGTAATGCCATTTTAAGTTCACTGATTTGTATCGTATTTACCGATGGTACCGGTAGCACGATAAACGCATCCATATGACGAGCCAGAAGATCTGCTGCTCTTCCCATCGCGATATTGACGATTTCCTGATACACATTTTGCAGGGGAATCTGGGGCGATTGGATGGCGTCCATGACCTGGTTAGAGCCTTCAAGCCTCTCTGTTAAGAGGCCAAACTGTTCAAGGATCTGAGTGATTTCTTCAACATCGAAAGGCTTTTTGATGAAAGCAATAGCTCCCAGTGACATTACTCGCTCTCTTGCTGCAGGCTGGATGTCACCTGAAACAACAATAACCACTGAATTCAATTGTTCAGTAAAGATATGATACAGAACTTCGAAACCATCCATTTCCGGCATAGTTAAATCAAGAAATAGCACCTCAGCCTGATTCTGGCGAACAGCTTCCAGGCCTTCAATCCCATTGCTGGCAAACGTTACCTTAATATCCCAATGCTCGGGTAAGGCTTGCGCTATTTGTTTTCGTGCGAATGATGAATCATCACAGATCGTTACCGGGGTTGTCATGTGTTGTCCATAAGCTTTAGGATTTATTATTCTACCTGTTCTCTAAGTGTAGGTTAAATTCCACCGGTGCTACAGGACTCATAACTAACATGAGTTTTATTCGGATAAGCAATTTTTACAATCTCTGGAATTTACAGATTAATGGGTCGAAAGCAGATAGTGTTGTAGAGGCGATTCCTGTTGTTCATCAGTCAGTTAATTGAATGTGGCGATGTCTTGATGCTTTCCATATTTTAGGCGAGTGACAAGGAATATCTTATAATCATTTAAAGAATTATACCAACAGCAATCGGTATAAACCCGATCCATAGATATGATGCTGCATCTGGAGAATTTCAATAATTTACCAATATTCACTTCATGGTCAAGGGCGTATTTCTAAATAATATGGGCCTTAAAATAGACTAGACCAAAAGGTTCTTTTGGGGAAGAAAAAACTGAGTTTGTCTTCTATAATTCTATCCAGTTATACGGGGTCATCATACGCAACATTGAAAAGCACTGATCTATTTTGTCACCAAACTGGAATGGTAAATGAATATCTTTCGAAATTTCCTGGTAATACTGATGGCATTAGTTCCTATGGTGTTTTTGCTAAACTATCAACAGAATAGCTTTTTCAACTTTGGAAATAATACTGATCAGTCGAAGCAAATGGCTGAAAGCGAGCGGCAGCGATATGTAAAGCAGGTGGAAGCCGGGCTAAAGGATTATCACAAAACCTACCAGCAGGAATCTAAAGCCTATACACAGAGCATTACCAGGCAGTGGGGGGAGTTCAAGGACTCAGGGCCATCGGTATGGGTAAGTTATGCTGACTCCGATCAGATACGCCGTTCTGTCGATTTTAATACAGGAGAGGTGCAGGTCGATATGCTCGTCGACAGGGGCACGGAAATCAATCAGGTAAAACAGGGTCTGGATGAAGCGGTATTCAAACTGATGAACACGACCCAGAAGCAGGCCTACCAATCCGATGTGGTCGCCAGTCGCGTCGAACACAAACTATCCAGCTATGGAGAACTGGTCGAACATGCTGAACTGACTGATCAACGACTATTTAGCATGGATGATCTGCTGTCAATACAGATTAATCACGATGGCTTTTTTAAGGCTTCCAACACCGACAAAAATGTCGCCATTACCGATGTTATCCCATCAGCAAAGAAAGGTAAGGATATCATTCGAGTAAGCTTTAAGGTTCCGTATTCGATTCACCAAAGAGCAGTGAAATATGCAGCCGCCGTTACCGAAGCCTCCAGGAATGAAGAAATTAATGACGAACTGATCTTTGCCATCATGGAAACGGAAAGCAGTTTCAACCCCATGGCAAAATCGCCTGTGCCGGCTTATGGATTAATGCAGATCGTACCTCACACAGCAGGTAAAGATGCAACCAACTATCTTCATGGTAAACCAAAGATACTGGCCCCATCCTATCTTTACAAACCAGAAAACAACATTGTCATAGGCGCCGCTTATTTGCATGTTTTACACTACAAATATCTGCGCAGAGTAAAAAATGAAAAAAGTCGTATCTACTGTGCAATTGCTGCGTATAACACCGGTACATCGAATGTAGCAAAAGCTTTTATTGATAAAGCCAGTTTCAACCGTGCGGTGCCCGAAATCAACAGACTGACCGCAGCAGAGGTTTATTCAAAATTGAGAAGATATCTTCCGCGCAAGGAGACTCGGGAATATGTGGAATTGGTATCTCGACGTATGAAAAAATATCTTTAATACAGTTATTAGATAATCGGCAATTAGCCTGGACAAAATTTATTTGGCTTCAAAGAGCGTTCGGTTATTGACTGGCAAGCACCGATACGTCACCCGACAATGATTCAAGAAATTCAACCAGGCTTTCGACTTCATCATCACTGAGTGCTTCATTGGTAGTGATATGCATTTTTTTATCAGCGTTTGACCAGGAGTAATATTCGTCGTCGACCTTCCTGTTACTTAGCGTTTTATTTAATTGCATACGCGCCATGATGCGCACGGCATCTTTAAGATTATCAACTGAACCATTATGAAAATAGGGAGCAGTTAAAGCAATATTGCGTAATGTTGGAATCCGCCAGACACCACCGCTAGCCAACTTCTTTTGCTTTATATCATCGGCAGCTTTACCTAAATCATCCGAAAAGTGGTATTTAGATTCGAATTCATCATCGACAATGGCTGGGAAAATTCGGTAAGACGAGGTGTCACTATATACACTGGCACCGCTAAAATTTGGGCCGCTATGACAAAATACGCAACCCATAGTCTCGAAGAGTACCATACCTCTGATTTGCTTTTGACTCAAAGCATGGGTATCGCCCATAACAAAGTGGTCATAAGGGGTATTCGGGGTAATCAACGTGCGTTCATAAGTAGCTAGAGCTTTGGCGATTTGGTTGATACTAATGTCATTACCGATTCCAAAGGCCTCCGCAAACATCTCCTTGTACTCCTTTATTTCATTGACACGTTCGACCACTTTTTCCTCTGAGGGCATACCCATTTCAATAGGATTGACTAATGGTCCTTTAGACTGTTCTTCCAGTGAGGCTGCCCGACCATCCCAGAACAGAACTTTTTGGAAGGCAGCATTCAGTACTGTCGGTGCATTACGGCCACCTTTTTGATGATCTATCCCCGTCGATGTTGCTAGACCATCGCCACCGCCTTTTTCCTGTGAAATTTCATGACAGGATGCGCAGGATAGGCTGCCGTCAAATGAGAGGCGTTTATCAAAGAACAGTTTCTTACCCAGGGCTGCTTTTTTAGACGATGGGGGATTGTCATCTGGATAAGGAGCCATAGTGGGAAGAGCTTCCCAGGTATAAGCTGAATCATCAGAAAAGAAACGAAAGGTTTCCTTAACAGGTGGAATATTATTCAAGGCCTGTGGGCTGATCCTGGGCAGTGTCGCTATCATCGCCAGCATGGGTTCTGAGTAGCTGCTAAATAGAATGATAAGAGCGATTTTAATAGCAAAGGATATTACCCCTGTACCCAGACTGAGCCCTAAAATCCAGAGCCCCTGATTTTTCGGCTGCAACTCTCTGACCAGATGATATAAAAAGAAAATCGCAAAAAAAACTGCTACAAAAAATTCTACTAATTCAATTGCTATCTGATTCATGACTGATTTAATCTCTATAAAACATGTGCATAAGCTCGCACATGATAATTTCAAAAATCTGGATAAAACTTAAAACATAGCAATTCTAATTGGGTGCTTAAGGGCGGTCTGTAACTTTAGTTACTCATGCTCAGTAAGTGTTTCTATCGCCGATACCTTCACTTGACAGGAGCCAAATAAACTGACCAACACTAAAACAGTTCTCTATATGTTTGATTAAAAAGTGAAGTTTTTATTTATAACTGCTATGTCAGGAGATAAAAAAGCCACTCCTTAAAGCAGGGAGTGGCTGATTTAAATCATTAGGATGTTAGAGTGTACTTAACTATTAGATGCCCGTACCTTGGCACCACTAAGCGGGCCACCCAATAAGGGGGCAACCATGCAGATATTAAAGGCTCCAGTTAGAATCGGCAGAATACCAACAGCTGCTATTATGTTACCGGTATCCCCACCAACAACCATCAGGCCATATGCGATTACAGCACTGCCTGCAACAATGCGCAGAATACGTCCGGCTGGTGAAGCCATAAAACGGATAAATATTTTCATCATTAACCTCGAAATCATTAAGAATTGGAGGTGATACGATAGTAAATAAGAGGAGCTGCATCAGTAACATTAGTTACATATCCAGAAATAAAAAACTAGATGAATAAAATCAGCTTTGAGTAATTGCTCTTAACTGTTCCATGTCCAGTATCTTAATGTTACCTCGACCTGTTTTAATCCAGCGATTGTCAACAAATTCGAGTAACAGGCGAGCAACCACTTCGCGTCGAGTTCCTAAATGATCAGCGATTTGTTGTTGGGTCATTTTCAGTTCTCCTGACTCAGATGCGCGAGTTAATAGAAAACTAGCCAGCCTCTGGCTATGAGTCAAGCCATGTACATCGCCTAACTCATCCATCAAACGAAATACCAGCGTCGACAATGTACGTACGGTCAAATCCTGAATAGAAGGTTCGTATGCAAACAAGCTACGAAATGCAGGTCCAGGAATAATCGCTACTTTAGAATTGACCTCAGCATCGACCCAGGCTGGATAAACAAGATCATTAAATAGACAGTTTAAGGCCAGCACACAGGTCTCGCCGGGATCAATCGTATACATCGTAGCCTGATTACCTTTAGGACTGACCGAATAAACCCTGAGTTGTCCTTCCAGAACGATATAGGCACCTGATGCTTTTTGCCCCTGGATGATAATCGTATCACTGGACTTACAATCTACATACTGAGTTTTAGAATCCAGTAATTTCTGGCCTGTGCTACTAAGTTGACTGTAGATGGGAGTCTTAGCAATTGCTGTAGTTTTTTCAGCCATAAGTAACTTTATCAATGGAATGTCGATTTAATTATAGAAATATAAATTGAGTTAAACTTTAATTTAAGTCAAGGTGGCTGGAAATAGAAAGTTCTTAATGTGGTTATTTATACCTCTGCAATATTGTAAAAGCGTTTATCGATCAGGCCCGTTTCAACACTAAGATGTCGTAACAGATTAACAGCAGACAGGTTTATTAAAAATTTTGAACATATCATTCACGTAAGAATTGAGGATCAGTAAGTGACATTCGAGTCTAGCTACAATGAATACGTTAACGCTGGGGGCTGATTTAAGCTCAGCCCCCGTATACCGATATGCAAAATTCAGATTACTCTGATTCTGTTGACTCTTCTTGTGCTACAGGGCAGCAGCGATACTCCTGCGATTGATCCAGTAGTTCGATCTGTTTCCTCAACAGTTCGTTTTTCAGACGGTTATGCTCCAGTTCGATTTTGATACTCTCTTCCAGAGCCGGTTCGCAGGTTTGGCAATCATCCAGACAACCCTTTACCACTACGCCGGGGGTAGGCAGGCTGGTACGGAAAGAGAATTCCATTTCTGCGATGATCTCCTTAGTTACGTTGCCTTTGTTATCGAGAATGTTGTTTGCCTGCAGATCTGCTCGCACTGCATTGATAGCCTGCTCGCCAATATTATGATTGAGGGGTTCTTGATTAACGTTGATCGAGCCTATGGAGGCGAGATTAACCTTGTGCAAACTACTAGATTGCTGTTCTGAAGCAAGGTAGGCTGCCTGGAGTTTTGGCAGTTTATCTGAATTAGCCAGTACACCGGCGGGAATGGTCGTCAACTGAGGGTCTCTTGCTATAGGTCGATTCACTACAGCGCTGCTACCAGCAGGATCGATCACTCGGAGTCTTATTGCTTGAATCGACAGCTTTACCGTCTGCGTCTTGTTTACCTGATAGAAAAGGTAGGTGACAGCACGGCAGCGATTGGGATTGGTGAATGTTCTGCTGCTGCTCTCCAGGTGACTCTCGCTTTCACCCTCAGTGTGCTGTCTGGTAGAGACTTCACCGATGGATACAGCGTTAGACTCCCGGGTCATCTGAACTGCGCGGTTATGGGAGGACTCCGCATGTACATTCAATTCGCGTAGAAATGAGTGGGTGGACTGCGCATTGTAGCTGCCAGATACGCTGACAGAGGGACCATTGAAAATCGTTCCTAAAAGACCGCTGGTGCCTGCGGAGCTTGAGGCAGACCCAGATGAGCTTGACGATGAGCTGCTTGAGTCTCTCGATTCAAGGTCAGACATGAATCGGTCTACTGTGTCCATGTAAAACTGCTCCTCGGCCATACGTTCATGACGATAAGAGAGCTGGGTCTCGCTATCAAAGGTAAAGCGTGATCGACGATCTATACTGAACAGACGAACCTTCTCTCCAGGCAACAGAGTAGTGCTATAGACCAGGTTACCTAGCTCCATCGGGCCTGTGCAGCGCTCAAGCCGGACATGTAAAGCTACTTCAACCGGCACTCGATGAGTACGGTCGTTATCTTTAACAGTTGCGTTATGATTCAGTCGATAGACAAAGTCCAGATAGTCACACTTCTTTCCATCGGGTAGTTGGGGGCAGCAGTTATTGGTTTTTTCCATTTTAGTTTTCCTTTGCTTATTGGGAAGTTCAGGCTAGTGGAGGTGTGTTAGTTATTCTGTGATGTATTAACAGACCCGATGTGGAATATTTACCTCGTAGGCAAACTTCTCTGCATTTCAGCTGAGAGCTGAGCTCTACAGACCAAATGAAAAGTGGATCGATATATCTACATCACGTAGAAAGAGGAGAAGATAACTGAGAATAAATAGTGAATCAGATGTAATCGCATTGTTGCCCTGATTTGAATTTGGTCACTCTTTATTTTTATTTTTATAACATAATTGAAAGTAACGATTTCTTCATCATAAGCAAAGTGGAATTGATATGAACTGTTTTAATAGTTTGACTGACTTCAGCAGAGAAGAACTGAATGAGCTGATACAACTCGCCTACCGACTAGATGAAAAGCCAGAACCCCGTGCACTTGAGGGTAAAGTCCTTTCTCTATTATTTCTAAACCAGTCGCTACGTACTCTGGCGTCATTTCAAGCCGCTATGATTCGATTGGGAGGAGGTACTTTTGTTATTTCACCCGATATGACGATTTATGGCCTGGAATCAAGATCGGGCATAATTATGGATGGTACAGCCGCCGAACATATCCGTGAAGCCGTGCCTGTTATCGCTGCCTACGGTGATGCCATCGGAATACGTGCGTTTGCTAAAAGAGAAAACCTTGAGGATGATCTACAAGATAAACAGTTTAATGAACTGGTTTCCCTGATCGATAAACCTTATGTGAATATGGAATCGGCAATTAATCACCCCTGTCAAGGGTTGGCAGACTGGAAAACACTGGATGATATCAATCTACCAGCAAATGGCGGCAAACTGGTTTTATCATGGACAAATCATCCCAGCCCGTTACCCCTGGCTGTTCCAGTATCTACCCTGCATTTTGCTGCTCTACGTGGTATGGATGTCACGGTGCTACGACCCGAAGGATTTGAACTACCGGAATCTATTATGCAGAAAGCCAAACAGTTGGCAGAAGACAATGGCGGTTCACTCACTCAAACCGAAGATCATTCACAGGCGATGAATGGTGCACATGTGGTTTATGCAAGCTCATGGTCCTCGGCTCTCCACTATGGTGATAAAATGAAAGAGGATAAACTTAAACACCAGCATAAATATTCAGATTGGTGTATCGATGAACCATGGTTTACCAATGCTGCTACTGATTGTCGCTTTATGCACAGCTTGCCTGTGCGCCGTGGTGTAACAGTTGAAGATCAGATTCTGGATGGTCCACGAAGTATAGTTATTGATGAAGCACGTAATCGAATGTTGGTGCAAATGGCAATTTTGCACCAGATGCTATCCTCTAAGTAATAATCTATTTTTATCAGTGGAGCCCCTCTATTTAATAAAAAATAAATTGAGTCTGACCCGATTGGCATTTACTTAAGCAGAAAACTGTTCATCGCGAGCGATATCTACTGATGCAGATACCCCACTGGCGAAGAGATTAGATCCCTTGCTTCCATATATGCTACTTCCCTGTAGCACTCCTGCAGCGTAACAAGTTTGGTAACTGCTCCTGCATTGTCCTACCTACGACCATCCATGGTCTCGTACCACCTGCATCCATATAGGCGTTCTCGCAATGACGTCGTGTTAGTCTTAAGTAAGCAGCGTTCGATTCTGACCCCAAATATTCTGAGGTGAAAGTAACCTGGAAAATTTTCGAATAAGCGATTGTTGTTTTCAAAGAGTCCTCTATCATACCCGCTATAACCACTATAGCCAGGAGCTAACAAGTTGCACGCTGAACAACTAGAAATAGTAGGATTTTTGTCTCATCACGCCCCCTTTGACACATTGTCTGACGAAGCATTGAGTGAACTAGCGAGGAATATCGAGGTTGCCTATTATCGGGCCAATACAGATATTCTGAATTTTTCCGATCCAGTGAATGATCTTTTTGTCATTAGAAAAGGCTCGGTGGAAGCCTACCGCAGGACAGGAGAACTCTTCAATCGCCTTTCCGAAGGGGACGTCTTTGGTCAGATGGGGTTGATGATGAATCAGCGTGTGCGCTTTCCAGTCAAGACCCTGGAAGATACTCTGGTCTATTGTATTCCAGTAGAACAATTCAGGGATTACTGCGAGCGTTATGAAACTTTCGCTGATTATTTTGAGACTGGTAATAACTCCTTATTACACAAGGCTGTCACCATCCAGTCCGATAGTAATGATCTGACAACGGTTAAGCTCAAGGAACTGATGAAGCGAGACCTCATCACTCAGTCGACGGAAGCGTCAATCCGTCAAGTGGCCGAAACCATGACTGAGCACCATATATCGTCGATTTTACTGACGAACCCGAACCGCCAGAACGAAGATTCTTGCGGGATCGACGGTATTGTGACCGACCGTGATCTTCGTGAACGTGTGCTGGCAACTGGTTTGGATCCAGAAACACCCGTTCATAGGGTGATGTCAGAAGTTTCCGTAACCCTCGATGACAATGCCTATATTTTTGAAGCCATGCAGGCCATGCTGCGCAACAATATCCACCATCTCCCGATACTTCAGCGCGGTAAACCGATTGGTATTCTGTCACTTACCGACCTGGTTCGGCACGAGTCGCAGAGCAGTATCCTGATGGTTCGTAGCATATTCCAGATGAAAACCCTGGAAGAACTCAAGGCTCATGCGGAGAAAATCCCAGCGGTTTTTGTGCGCATGGTGCGCGAGGACGCCAACTCGCACATGATTGGTAGTGCCATATCCGTGATCGGGCGTAGCTTCAAGCAGCGCCTGCTGGAGATGGCTGAAGAAAAATTTGGCCCACCTCCGGTACGCTACTGTTTTCTTGCTCTGGGCTCGATGGCGCGTGATGAACAATTGATGTACACCGATCAGGATAATGCGCTGGTACTGGCCGATAGATACAATGAATCGGAGCATGGGGACTATTTTGAAAAGCTAGCGAAGTTTGTCAGTGACGGGCTCAACGAATGTGGTTATACCTATTGTGATGGGAATGTGATGGCAACCAATCCGGAGTGGCGTAAAACGCGTAGCGGGTGGAAAGAACACTTCGCGAAATGGATTGACGAGGCGAATCCACAGGCCTTGCTCAATGGCAGTATTTTCTTTGATCTGGATGGCGTTTGGGGACGCAATCAATGGGCTGACGAACTACGACAGTTCATCACACATCGCACTAAGAACAACCGAATTTTTCTTGCCAGCCTTGCGCGTAATGCCTTGAATCGCACGCCACCGTTGGGTTTTTTCAAGGATTTTGTCATGGAAAAGGATGGTCAGCACAAGAATTCCATCAATATTAAACGGCGTGGCACTGCCCCGCTGACCGATGTCATCCGGGTTCACGCATTGGCAGTTGGGGCAATATCGAGTAACTCCTTTGAACGCCTGGATGACGTGATCGAGGCTGGCATTCTACCTGGTGCCAAAGGAACCGACCTGAGAGACGCACTGGAATATATTTCCATGGTCAGGATTCGACATCAGGCAAACCAGATCGAGCGCAATGAAACACCAGACAATAATATTCATCCCAGGCATCTATCTAATTTCGACAGGCGTAATCTGAAGGAAGCATTTCAGGTGTTGAGTAATGCACAGAACTTTCTCAAGTACCGTTACAACTCCAACATGTCGCTTAAACGATAGGGTGATGACGATGCAAACCAGTTGTGGAACAATCGGCTCAGAGTACCCCGGATCCTGGCCAGCACGCTACGATGACCTTAAGCTCAAATCTCGTGACCCGCGCCTACAGCAATTCTATGCCGGTGGCACGGTCACCCCGGAAACACCGATCATCAACACGCCCCTGATTGCAATGGATTTCGAAACCACTGGACTGGACGCAGATAACAATGAAATCGTTAGCGTGGGTATTGTTCCGTTTACCATGAACAGAATTTACTGTCGGGAGTCGGCGCACTGGCTGGTCAAGCCAAAACGAGCCCAGGCCCTGACTGAAGGATCGGTAGTAATCCATGGCATTACTCACTCTGATATCAACGAGGCACCTGACCTTGAGGCAATCCTTGAGGAGATGCTTTCCGCTATCGCCGGACGAATAGTGGTTGTCCACTACAGACATATCGAACGAGAGTTTCTGGCCCGTGCCCTGTTAGACCGGCTGGGGGAGGGGATTGAGTTCCCAGTCATCGATACTATGGAGCTGGAAACACGGGTGCTTTGCAAAAAGAGAAAGCTTATCGACCGTTTGCTGAAACGACCACTTGAATCTCTACGTTTAGGTGACTGTCGAGAACGTTACAGATTACCGCATTATCAGGCGCATCATGCACTAACGGATGCATTGGCAACGGCTGAGTTGCTTCAGGCTCAACTTAATTATCACTATTCAGCTGAAACCGCTGTTAGTGATTTATGGTGTTAGCTATTGCGCATAAAAAAACCGGCCATGAAGGCCGGTTTTTTATTCTGTAGAATTGTTTGTTTTCAGGAGTACTGCGCTAGGACTCGCGTGGTTCAGTACTAAATCCCATCAACAGGCTGACACACATCAACAGCAATACAAAGGTGAATGGTAGCCCGGTGGATATGGCTCCGGCCTGTAGAGCCTGAATCGCTTCTGTTCCACCGATCCACAGTAATGCCGCCGCGATAGCTCCTTCAACAGATGCCCAGAATATACGCTGGGGTACAGGAGCATCGATCTTGCCACCAGCAGTAATACTGTCGATAACAAGCGAACCTGAGTCTGAAGAGGTGATAAAGAAAACCAGCACCAGTACGACAGCGACTACGGAAAGCACAGAACTCATTGGTAATTGATCGAGCATCTCGAACATAGCCATCGGTACATCAGTAAGGCCTTTTTCACCCAGCACACCAATTTTGTTCACCACCTGATCAATAGCAATGCCGCCATAGATTGACATCCAAAGTACGGTTACAGTGGTAGGAATCAGCAATACCGCGATAATGAATTCACGTACTGTTCTGCCGGAAGAAACGCGCGCGATGAACATACCGACGAAAGGTGACCAGGAAATCCACCATGCCCAG
>JBNLGQ010000092.1:0-32864 GCA_050306135.1 Gammaproteobacteria bacterium | reverse complement strand
CGTTATAACCCAAAAGAAAAATTGGTCAGGTTGTTTCAATAAAAACAATCACAGGTTTTGAAATATCGGTTTCAAAACAAACAGTAAAAAGCATACGGGTATAATCATTATCTGGCGAGCTTTGAACCAGAACGGTTTCGATAACAAAAAAAGCATTTGAGTATCGGCAACCGTTAAAGAGAAACGGCTTACGAAACTAAGTTCTTGCTTTTATTCGAGTAGAGCGGTAGTTTTCATGAATCATAAAAAAACAAAACCTACCCGCTTCAAGGGTCTGAGGCAACATGCAAATTAGCGGTTATAACAAGTGGCTCAAAACGGACTCGCGGCACCAGGGTGCCGCTCACGTTACCAAAGACGGCGCGAGCCGCTTAGCCGAGCGTTAGCTGTTGAAAAGACAAAATGTAACTGGCATTCAATTTTGAATTGCCAGATTTATAATTTCAGTTTTAAAGTGCCATCATTTCAAAATGTGGGCTGATGCAGTACAGGCAGTATGGTCATCATCTTTCAAACATAATTTAAAATTTGAGGCCTCGTACAAACTCGGGTATAAAAGTGCAATTGGTTCATGTTCAGCACTTCACTTTTGTTTCAAAGCAATAAGGGTTGCAGTTTGAACGTAGTCAAACCTGAAAAGTCAGTTTAAAAATGGAAAACCACGGCAGGTAAAAACAAACTATGCAATTGTGCAAGTCTTACAAAACAGCGGTTTCATGTTCAGCTAACCAGTGGCTCAAACGGACTCGCGGCACCGGAGTGCCGCTCACGTTACCAACGGCAGCGCGAGCCGCTTAGCCAAGCGTTATGGTTCAAAAAGATAATGATTAATAGTGAATTGAATCCCATAGAGTGGTCATCCTTGATGTACGAACTTGAAGATGCGAAAGAGCATCTTGAAAGTTTAATAACTGAAATGACAGAGAAAGGCTCAATCGACGAGGGTGAATATGAAGTCCACATCGGGCACATATTCGCGCATTTAAATCGAGGTTGGAATTCGAGAAATAAGACAGGTGATTATGGAGTAAATGAGCGTGAGCAGTTCAGCTCATTTCCAAGTGACTTAGAGCCATGTGGTTAAAAAACCATAACAAGTACAGTCAGCAGGAAAAACCTACGCTGTGCTGCGGTTTTCCTCTGCTGTAGGCGTTATAACTAAAAAGAAAATTGGTCAGGTTGTTTCATTAAAAACAATCACAGATTTTGAAATATCGGTTTCAAAACAAGCAGTAAAAATCATGCGGGTCTAATCATTAACAGGCAAGCTTTGAAATTAAATGGTTTCGATAACAAAAAAGCATTTGAGTATCGGTAACTGTTAAAGAGAAACGGCTTACGAAACTTAGTTCTTGCTTTTATTCGAGTAGAGCGGTAGTTTTCATAAATTGTAAAAAAACAAAACCCACCCGCTTCAAGGGTCTGAGGCAACATGCAAATTAGCGGTTATAACAAGTGGCTCAAAACGGATTCGCGGCACCAGGGTGCCGCTCACGTTACCAAAGGCGGCGCGAGTCGCTTAGCCGAGCGTTATACGTAAAGGAGTACAAATGAAAATAGTTACACCACCTTTAGTTTTTGGTGAAAATGAGGCCTTCGAGCAAGATGCTCTTGGCCGAAGAGATTTTGGTCAATCTCTATTAAATTTGGTCACTCGATCAAGCGATGAACTTGTTATATCCCTCGATGGTAGGTGGGGAGAAGGAAAAACTACCTTTGTAAAAATGTGGCAAGGGTTACTTACGCAATCGGGAATACCAAACATATACATAGACTCTTTCGCGAATGATTACATTGATGATCCCTTTATAGCGGTTGCGAGTGAAATCAATACATATATTGAAAATAAATTAGTAAATCCTGACGAGAAAAAAGCAGAAGAGTTTCGGGTAAAAGCTAAGTATGTTGGAGTTCAACTATTATCATGGACTACCAAAATTGGTATCAAGGCAGCCACGTTAGGGGTAATCAAAGATAGTGATATTGATGAATTAAAAGATATAAAATCGGACATATCTAAGGGGCTTTCCTCTGTAGTAGGAAATTTTATAGATGAAAGATTGTTATCACACAAACAAGATTTAGAACATCTGCAATCTTTTAAAAAATTGCTGACCGAAATACCCTCACTTCTTAGCACAGAAGGAGAAATGCCTTTAGTAATAATCATTGATGAACTAGACCGTTGCAAGCCATCTTACGCTGTAGAGATTTTGGAAAAAGTTAAACACCTCTTTTCGGTCAAGAATGTCGTTTTTGTCCTTGTCATGCATAGGAAACAGCTTGAAGAGGCTGTTAGGTGTGTTTATGGTGAAAACATAGATGCACATGTTTATCTTCAAAAATTTATTAATATTGAAACAGCATTACCAAAGAGAACTGGCGAAGGAAATGACAATGATATCGATCAGTACAATAGAAGGCTTTTTGAACTACACCAAATGGAGACTTTTGGTGATGAAAGTCATTTATTAGACTCTATTGCGGTGTTGTCAAAACATTTTGAATTGTCTCTTAGACAATTAGAAAGGGTTTATACAATATTAGCAGTTTACTATGCGTCATCAGAAAAAGGTCATTTTAGGTTAACTCCAATAATTGCTTTTCTTGCGGTAATAAAAGTAAAAGATCCATCTCTTTATGAGTCGCTTTTACATCATAGAATTACCTACGAAGAACTTTGCCAACAAACTGGGCTATCGGACAAGGAGGAAAAAGACAGGAGCTTGAGGAAACTCCAAATAATATCCATGTGGTTAAAGTTTTCGCTAATTACTGAAGAACAGTTTCAGGAACTAGAAGATAATGACAGAATTAAAGGTTTTGGTGAGTCTCTATGGAACTATGGTATAAACCGGCAGGATTTAATTCCTTTATTCACTCAAAAGTTAAGCTTGTTTATACCATCATGAAGCGTATAAAAAAAAGTCAGCAGGACAAATCTCCCTCCGGTCGATTTGCCTCTGCTTTAGACGTTATGTTTACAAGAATATACGAAGGATAAAAGAATATGAAAAAATGGTTTATAGAGCTGATATCTAAGATCGCATATATTTATGGCACTGTTCTTTTTTTAGTCTATTGCTTTTTCCTTGTCATTGGAGAAGGGGAGGTTTTAGTTGAAATTGACACGTTCTATATCCCATTCTTAATCGCATTAATGCTCACAATATTCGCGTTATCTATTTTTGAATTATTTAGGCGTTTTAAAAATTACTATATTAGTAAGAATAATGAGTTTTTATCTAAATCAAAATTGTATAAGGTAGAGTTTCACTTAAGAAAAAAAGCAACTTCTTTAAGGCGTCTAAACTTGCTACTCCTATTAATGATTGTTAGTTCGCTTGTCATAGGAATGTATATCTTTATATCTGCCGAAGAGTTGGCTCGTGGTGACGATACATACCAAAGAGCTTCCGACAAGATAATTGACACCTACTATGAGCTGAATAGCATTGGAAGCGATCATTTGTCAAAAATTAAGCGGCAAGAAGACTTGCTAAAATATGAATTAAAAGAAATAAACAAAGGCATCAGAGAAAAGAACAAATCCTTACCTGTTCAAGATGCTGGTGTTCCGGAAATGACAATTGATAACCTAATCAAAAGCAAATTAGGAGAATACACTGCTTCTGTTAAAGAGTTGATCACTGAAGTCAAAAAACACGAAGAAGGGCGAGACGCCCTAATGAACTCTTTAGAGAAATTACAATCCTCAAATACTAGTACTCTGGTTTTCGTGTCAACGATAACTAATAAGATTGGGTCAATTTTAATACTACTTTTCTTCGTGAATATTATTAATAACCTATATCAGTATAACTCAAAGCTTGCGACATTTTATGAATCCAGAGCAGATACTTTAGGTGCAATTGAAAATATCGAAGGCATTAAGTATGAGAAGCTAATTACTTTAATGCATCCAGAAAATATAAATTTTGAGAAAAATCCATCGACACCATCTAAAGATTTCATGAATATGTTCAATAAATCAATTGATAAGATGGTAGAGCTAAAGAAACAAGAAGGTAAAGATGGAGTTAAAACATAACAAATACAGTCAGCAGGAAAAACCTACGCTGTCGCTCTCAAATTCCCGCAGAGCATGGCGTTATAACTTATGAAGAACATACAAATAATCGACAGTGCTGAAAATTGTGTATATGACATTTTCAGCGCTACAGAAGATGAATTTTATCTGATATTTCCCAAGGGGACTGATATCGCATTCATCAATGAAGTCTACGAAAGAGAAGCCGAAGATGAGCTGAACTTGGCATTTACGAATATTTGGAAGAGACGCATAGCCAAAAAGGATGCAATGGGCATTCATGGCGTACTATTTTATGAAAATGATCATAAAATGGAGTGCTACCCAACGCGAACTGACGAAGGTGCCTGTAATCCAGACGGAACCAAATTGCGTGCATAAAGGTTATAACAAACAGCTCTAACCGACCTCCACTGCGTCGCTTGTTTTGTTCTTACCGCTACGCTCGCACAAAACAATAAACTCCGTTCCGGCGGCTTAGCTGGGCGTTATAACTAAAAAGAAAATTGATCAGGTTGTTTCAATTAAAACAATCACAGATATTTGAAATCTCGGTTTCAAAACAAACAGTAAAAAACATGTGGGTATAATCATTATCAGGCAAGCTTTGAAATAAAGCGGTTTCGGTAATAAAAAGTCATTTGAGTATCGGCAACCGTTAAAGAGAAACGGCTTACGAAACGAAACCCTTGCTTTTATTCGGGTAGAGCGGTAGTTTTCATAAATCGCAAAAAACCAAAATCTACCCGCTTCAAGGGTCTGAGGCAACATGCAAATTAGCGGTTATAACATAAGTGGTTCAAAACGGACTCGCGGCACCAGGGTGCCGCTCACGTTACCAATGGCGGCGCAAGCCGTTTAGCCGAGCGTTAAGTTTAAAAATGGAAAAGAATAAACAAGATCAAATTCGAGAAGAAGCAATAAGGTCATTGGCGAAAATACAATCTATGGGTAGTGATCCTTCTGCAGCTGCTACGACAAGATATAGTCATGTTGATCCAGCAGCACTAAAGGAAAATGAAAATCAAATACGAAGGTTGCTTGAACCGGGCTCTTCATTCAACTTAGATAGTTCTCAAGAAGAGAGTTATGAAACAAAAAAGGTAATAGTGGTTATATTGGCTGCTATCGGAACAGTTGGGATAGGTTATGCGATTTATTGGGCAATATTGTCAGTCATCAGCCAATGAACTTAATAAGAGCTTCAAAAGGACTCGCGGCACTGTTCGCGCCGCTTTGGACAGAGTTGCGGCGCTCACCTTTTAAGCTGGCGTTAGCTTGTGAAAGTGTATGGCGGTAATGAGAAATAATTTTGTTTTAACATCTCTAATAGTTGTGCTTTTTGCAGTTCTATTAGCAGTGAATGGAGTGTTTATAGCTTCATATATAAAAGCAGTCGATATAAAAGATAATGGCTTCGTTGTTAGTGCTAAGGTTGTTGATGTTATCCAGAAAGCCGAAGGTGGCCGACGATTATCCAAGTACAGCTTTGCCACTGCTTATGGGATTGAAGAGTATTCCTTAAAGGAGAGGCTTAAAGTTAATGAAGAAGTTAAACTAATGGTGTCATCCAGAGGTGATGCGCGAGCATTCAAAGTTGAAGGTGAAGTATCCTGGTTCCAAATTTATAACGGTTTAACCGGGAGTCTTATTATCACACTATCGCTGATAGCCTCACATTTGGCTGTTGTAATTGTCACAGCAAAGTCTTTCAATTCTTTGTGTAAATTGTTAAGGGTTAAGCTAACAAAAAGGTCAGCCTGACGCCTGACGGCTCAGGCGCTATGAGCGTAGAATCGCCTGGTGAACTACAACTAAGTTACTTTTTTATGATTTAATTTTTGTACACCCTGGTTAGGTTGCTTATATGTCATGGTTTCTTCGCTATATGCTTGCATTATTACCCGCCACAGTAACACTCGGCGGCTGGCTGTTAGCCATTTGGGCGTATGAATACTTCGAATGCCAAGGCAATCTCAAAAACCTTGCACCGTGCTCAGCTGACACAATCGAGTTGTTGCCCTGGCTCGGAATTGGTCTCTTTTGGTGTCAACTATTGTCTTACATCACAGTGCCCGTTTCGGCCTGGCTCCTTTTCAGCGTCGGAGCAAAACATATTGGTGCTCACAGTGAGTCCGCAACCTAACCCAGCGGTCAAAGGGACGCGTGGCCCGCTAGCCGTTTTGGGATTTTGTTTTTTACAAAACGGCACCGGCTTTGTTAAAGTCAGTCAAGTGTCGTGCCCCTTAGCTATACGTTAAAGCTCAAAGGATAAATGATGGCATCAGCATCTCCAGTGACGTTTGTTATTCTTGTAGCTATTATTGGTGCCGTATTACTTCCTTTACTTTGGTGGGGTTTGGCTCTATGGCAGTGGAAATATAAGCTGCACGGATTATCAAAAATCTCCATGGTCCTATCTATAATGCCAATATTGTCTGTTCTGTCTTTGCAATATGGTAAAGAGATATCAGCCAAATATTCGATGATTATTTTTTCGGCAACACCATTTGTCAGCGTCTTTCTTTTAGTGACAATAATAGGTTTCTCAGTTTACAAAGTGTTTAATAGTGACTTATAACAATGGCTTTCAATGGGTTCGCGGAAATATCGAGCAGCTACGTCACTGCCGTTGGGCCATCGCCTCTGAGGCTGGGTGTTAGATTTCAGGAAAATCGTCATCAATAGAAAGTTGCTACAGTGGTTTTCTGGTTTAGGGGGTATTTTCTTTGGTTTTGTCTTGTACTGTTGTTGCCTTTCCTGGTAAAAGAAATACCGCAGTATTTATCTTTTTGCGCCTGGCTTCTTCTGTTTTCTACGATAGTGAGCATTATAATTTACCTCTATGGTCAAAATTGGTTCTATACAATTCTGTTCAACAAATACTACGGTACCGGCTATCTAACCATGCTTGGATGTATTTTTGGTTATTTACTATTTCGTGGTAGCTTCGAGTTCGGGATATATGCTGCATTTGAAAAAACTGACAAGTAAAAGCAGCCATTCGTTGCGTACATTCGGACACTCAAAACACGCGCGCCGCTGTTTAGGTCGTAATGATTCAAAAGGAGAAATCATGATGTTAATTAAGTCGTTTGCAACCGGTTCATTATTTGTACTGTTATATGGCTGTGCGTCAATCAATACGCCCTCTTCATCCTTAATTGAAACAAAGCCAGTCATTACAATTGGTGAAGTCAGCCGTGCGTCAGAAGATTCTGTTGTTTTTATTCCTGCAAATATGGAATTTCCTGTTGAATTCTCAGTAAAAGGAAATGTGTTTGAAAAAAATGTTTCATCAAAGGTTATGGTGAGTTTTAAAAAAGACATTTATTTATATAAATATTGGGCAAGCCTTGATGGTAAAAAGTGGGTGAATTCTCACGAGCTTATGGATGTTGAGCCATCAGGTGGTTTTGATGTGTCTGGCGGTAAAGTTGGGGTTGAAATCAACTTTGCGAAATAGAAATATAACAAGAGACGTCAGAGATTCTGCACCTCAGTTTGATCACATTATATACAGCTTGTTTCCACAGTATCAAATAGAAGCACCCCACTCCGATAGCTGTAAAAAATGGTTCTATGCTTTACCGATTAATATCAAAAATTTAATTTCTGCATATTTCAAAACTATGGGTTAATATGCGGGGATATTAATTTAGTAGCATTTACAATGTCAGGACCAGTTCAGGGGGGAGTCTCGGTGCCACATAACTCTCAGGATCAATCAGTCCTTAAGGGCATAGCTGTGTCTTTGCTGGGCTATGTGATCTTTTCATCGCATGATGCTCTGGTTAAGGTGCTGAGTAATTACTCTGTTTTCCAGATTATTTTTTTTGCCATGCTGTTTGCTTATGTGCCCTTTTCATTAGCGCGTATTGTCGAGGGGAGTGCAATTTCACTGCACCCTAAAAATCCGAAGCTGGTGTTTTTACGTGCGCTGCTGATGACCGGTAGTGTCTCTTTCGCTTTTCTAGCCTTTTCCATGCTACCTATGGTTCAGGTTTATGTGTTGCTGTTTACAACGCCTGTGCTGATTTCATTACTGGCAATACCGTTACTCGGTGAAAAAATTCATGCAATGCGTGGTGTAAGTATTTTATTGGGTTTTATTGGGGTCGTAGTTGTGCTACGTCCGTCAGCTGAAAATCTGGAAATAGGGCACTTGTTTGGTTTTGCTGCGGCTTTGTGCAACTCTATTGCTTCTATCATTTCGCGTAAAATCGGCAATCTGGAAAACTCAGCGATTCTTATTCTGAGTCCTCTGCTGCTAAGTATTTTGATGAGCGGCGGCATATTATATTTTGTATATACCCCCATGTCGCTGGGCGATCTGAGTCTGATGTTTTTGATCGGTGTTTTTGCCTTATTAGGACAGCTGTTTATTTTGACCGGGTATCGCTGTGCACCTGCGGCTGTGGTAGCGCCTATGCAATACAGTCAAATCATATGGGCTATTTTATTCGGCTGGCTGTTTTTTAATGAATCAGTTGATCAGGTTGCTGTGATTGGACTGGTGATTACGATTTTTTCAGGGCTGATGATAGTCTGGCGTGAAAGTGCTGTTTCGACTAAACAACCCGTATTGAATACACGAGATATGCGTAGTGTTGCTTCAGCTCCCATGCCTATCTCTGAGTCGGATGAGCAGGTTGATTGACCCTGAGACGAAAATAGGAAAACGAGGTTTTCCTATTTTCTTTACTGCTATGATTTGAAGGTTGTGACTATAAAGTCATGTCCTTCAGGCGCTTCAAAGGAGCTACCTTAACAACAGTTGAAGCAGGGCGTGCTGCTACATCCATAGTTTCACCAGGTCTGAATGGATTAGGTACATTCTTCTGGGCTTTGCGAGCTGGTTTTTTAACGGTTTTGATCTTCAGCAGGCCAGGCAGAGTGAACTGACCGCAGCTACGTTTTTTGACATGACCTTCAATGATGTCGGCCAGTCCATCTAATACTGCAACAACGTCTTTACGAGCTAGTCCTGTAGACTCCATAAGTGACTGAATAGTTTGAGTTTTTGTGTAAGCGGTTTGGATTGCTTTGATTTTTTTCTCGGCCATTAAAATTACCTTTAGAGTTGATGAAGAGGGTAACCATCGAGCTGTTACCTAAATAAAGTGTGCATTATCCACGAAAGTAGAGGAAAGCCAAGCCTGTAGAGCATCTTAAGGCCGCTTAGGTGAAAAAATCAGACTAATCTTACAGCTAGTGCACTCTGCTTGTCCGAGTCCGCCAATAAGCGAATATAATCGGCTGTGCATCCATGTGCTGGTTTTTTCTTGCTTTCGTTAACCACTTGAGTGCGGCTACGCGTTGATGTTGTGGTAGAAAAACATTTTCCGTAGTTTGTCCATCTACATTATCCTGCTGTAATAGTTGCTGTAGAAGTGATGCAAAGATTTCAATGAGTCTGTGTAGCAGAACTCCCTTTTCATATTCCATACCCTGCTGTAGCAGGTTGGCCAGATTTGAATTGAGCATAGGCTTTGAGGCTGGTGATGGTATCTGTCGCATTGATGTTAGCACCAGCTATTGAAGATGCTGGATAAGAAAAATAAACAAACATCAGATAAAACTAAATGAGAAGCCGTTGTTTTATTTTATGAGGGTTAGTTTGCATTAGTAGCTGCAGCAAGAGGTATTGAAGTCGCGTTACCGGATTGCTTTAAAGTCAGTAAATCAATTGCGCATTGTTTGGGATCGTTGATGATGGCCAGGCATTCCAGGCATTGTACACATTCGTTATAATCGATGCTGCCATTTCTATGTATGGCATTAACCTGACAACGGTTTTTACACATCTGGCACTTTGACCCGCATTCTGATCTGCGGCGCAGTTTTTCGAATAGATGAATCTTTCCCAGTATTGCTAGCCCTGCACCTAGTGGACAGACATAGCGGCAGTAAAATTTATTAATGTATAGCCCCAGGCCGAGCAGTAAAACTGCATATATAACAAATGGCCAGGAGCGGATAAAAATCAGGGTGATAGCGGTTTTAAAAGGTTCAAGTTCTGCCAGTATCATAGATGCGTTAAGTGAGTAAAGGGATATACCTGTCAATACAATCAAAAACAGGTATTTTAGTTTCAGTAAATTTTGGTGAGTATTCTTTTTAAGTTTCCATTGTCGAATCTTTAAACGAGAGGCTAACCATGCAACCATTTCCTGTAGCGCACCAAAGGGGCATAGCCAGCCGCAGAAAACACCTCTGCCCCAGACAAGCAAAGTGATAGTGGTAAATATCCATAAAATAAAGATGATAGGGTCTAGCAGGAACAGCGTGATATCAAAACCTTCTTTTACTTCATTAAACAGGGTAAATATATTCACCACTGATAACTGACCCTGGCTATAGAAGCCAATAAAAATCAGGGTAAATAATAGATAGCTCCAGCGAATCAGATAAAAGTGATTGATGGATTTCATTATTATTTGCTGGTACCAGAAAATGATGCTGACGATTAATAACGCTATGATCAAAATGATAATTTCAATACTGCGATTTTGCCAGATCTTAACCCAGATAGGGGTAGCTGTGGCTTCTTCTACAGGAGTCTGTTTGATGAAATAGTTTTCCGGTAATTGATAGCTGCTGGATAATTTAACCTGCTCTTTAATGAGGTGGTTTTTTTTCAGATTAACCAGAAGTTGCAAATCCATTGATGCACTGGGATCAAAGCCGCTTTGAGCGCGGATTTTAAACAGTCTTGCATTCTGGTAAAGCGGTGCCTGGTCCATTAACACGGGGCTGTTGTAATTATAGAAATTGATGTCCCTGATTGGAATGGGTAAACCATTTTGCAAAAGGTTAAATCGTTCAGGTATGGTGCCGGGTTTAAAGTCTTCACCGATGGCATCATAAAATCCCTGCGACATTAACAGTACGGCAGATTCATCCTTACGCAGTTTATTATTGAGTCGATTAAACTCGCTTTCTCCCAGCAGGTTTTTGCCAACAGTTGGTGCATTTAAATAGGCAAAATAGATACTGATATTTTCATCGTCTTCTGACTCGGACCACTGAGTTTCAGGGTATTCATCAAGACTATTGCCCAGAACCTGTTCAATATCTTTACGGCTGATGTTCCAGTGTTTTACCAGCCCTTTTTGTAATAAGTCCTGCCAGCTCATAGGTTCATAAAGGTCATTTTTAACACTGGCAGGCAGGCGCTGTGCAAATTCATCCAGTGTTTGTCGTGCTACCTTGAGTGCCGAAGACAGTACGGTATCATTCATAACAATGATAGATACAGTTGCTTTGGTTACAGCATCAAAATAAACAGTGCCGGGACTATTAGGATGTGAGTTGTTACCTTCCTTTTTAAGTACGATGCGATCAGTCAATCGTATACCCTTGTATTGACTCACGTAGTCAAACAGTGGTTGTGGCCCAAGACCATGTAGAAATATCGGTTCATGATGCGAGATTACTTTGACTCCGGTAAAAATACCCTGGGTATCGATGCCAATAAGCAGGTTGATGGGATCACCGGAAAAACCGGGATAGTCAGTAATATGGCGAGATTCAAATGCAAATCCTATGAGTTCCTGTAATTGATATACCGGCCATACAGGAGGATTTTTCATTTCTTCTTTAATGACTGTAGCTTTAGGAAAAAGAGAGAGAATATCCGCTTCAGTAATACTGGTTTCAGAATGCAGTGGTTGTGCTGCCTGGGATGTAACCGCAAAGCAAAGCATAAAAATCACACAAAACCACAGGCGTATGAAGCGAGTGAATTGAAGAATATTAAGCTTGTGAGAGTATCTGCGCATTGTCCACATAGTAATTGGGTCAGTGGTGTTAGCAATGCGTAGATAGTCGCAATAAGGTTAGTACTTAAGTAGTAAGTTATTAGCTTTAGCTGACGGATTCAGAGGTTTTCATAGGCTAACAGTTGAATTCTCTACGACTAAAAAAGTGTCACTTCTATCCTAAAGTACAATAGCAAAATGATAGTGATTATTTATGATATTTTGGTGGTTGGGTTTATCCGACCCAGGGTAAGGGAAATTAAATTTTCCTGGAAAAATCATTCTATCGAGGTGAAATTATGTGGACTAAACCAGTTTATGAAGATATCCGTTTAGGTTTCGAAGTAACAATGTATCTAAATCGCCGTTAATTTAATGGCTCTGGCTCCGGGGTTACCCGGAGCGCAATCAGAGTTTAACCGAATATGAAAATTCAAGTACTCGGATCTGGGGCTGGCGGTGGATTTCCACAATGGAACTGTAATTGCAGTAATTGCTACGGCATCAGAAACGGTAAGATTAATGCAACTCCCCGTAGCCAGTCATCCATAGCGGTTAGTACTGATAATGAAAACTGGGTTTTGTTTAATGCATCGCCCGATATACGTTTTCAACTGGAACGATTCCCCGAAATCCACCCACGCAAAGGTTTACGTCACACTGGAATAAGAGGTGTTGTGCTGGTCGATAGCCAGATTGATCACAGCAGCGGCCTGCTAATTTTACGTGAAGGCTGCCCTATCAATGTGTATACCACCGATATGGTACATAATGACCTGACAACAGGTTTCCCTATATTTAACATGCTGACACACTGGAATGGCGGCATGAACTGGAAAAATATTGCACTGGATGGCAGGCCTTTCAATATACAAGGGATTGATAATCTACAGATCACTGCAGTTGTGTTAAGCGGCAAAGCACCACCTTACTCTCCACACCGCCATGATCCGCATCCCGGTGATAATATTGGCCTGTTTGTAGAAGATTTGAAAAATGGTGGCAGTCTTTTTTATGCACCGGGCCTCGGCCGCATTGATCCGGGGCTGGAAAAATATTTCTCAGCCTCAGACTGTTTACTGGTTGACGGCACTTTCTGGAAAGAAGATGAAATGATCAAGGCTGGTGTCGGTACTCAAATGGCCGAAGAGATGGGGCATCTGCCTCAGTCGGGTAACAACGGCATGATAGAAGCACTACGCGAGTATTCAGCCCGCAAGGTTCTGATTCATATCAATAATACCAATCCGATATTGGTCGAAAACTCAGCAGAGCGTCATATCCTGCGTGACGAGGGGATAGAGGTCGCCTATGACGGCATGGTCATAGAACTGGGTGAACGGTCGAGTCGTTATGGTGAGTTGCTCAGGGTGGCACCTTAATGAAGAAATCTCACCATGAATGATCTGCTTAACAAGGTTTTTGCTATATCGCCCGGCTTTCGCCTGCAATGGGAAAAGGTACAGAATGCCTATGTATTGTTGTACCCCGAAGGTATGGTTAAATTAAATGGTAGTGCCGGAGAAATTCTTGCCCAGATAGATGGGAAAAAAAATTTGCAGCAAGTGATTGAAACCCTGCAGGAAAAATTCTCTATGGCTGAGTCTATTGCGGATGATGTTATTGAATTTATTCAACAGGCAATGAACAACCAGTGGGTGCATTGTGACTGAGGTAATTACACCGCCGCTCTGGTTACTGGCAGAGCTGACCTATAGCTGTCCATTACAATGTCCCTATTGCTCTAATCCTATGGATTTTGCCAATCAGGGTGAAGAGCTGACTACCGAGCAGTGGATTAACATCATACAGCAGGGGCGCGAACTCGGTGCGGCACAGCTCGGCTTTTCGGGTGGAGAGCCGTTACTGCGTAAGGATCTTGAAGATCTGGTCAAAGCCGGGCGCGAGATGGGCTTTTATACCAATTTAATTACTTCCGGGATCGGTATGGATGAGGCTAGGGTCGATAGCCTGAAACAGGCTGGGCTGGACCATATTCAGATCAGTTTTCAGGCCAGTAGCGAAGAGCTGAATAATCGTATTGCTGGCAGTCAAAAAGCCTACCAGCAGAAATTGGCTATGGCGCGAGCGGTAAAGGCTGCAGGCTATCCGATGGTGTTAAATTACGTGCTGCATCGGGATAATATCGATGAGATTCAGCAGATTCTGGATCTGTCGCTGGAGTTGCAGGCGGATTACGTCGAGTTGGCCAATATCCAGTTTCATGGTTGGGCATTTGAAAACCGAAGGCACCTTTTACCGAGTGCACAACAGCTTCAGCGAGCAGAAGAAATCACTAATAAGTTCCGTGAAAAACACAGTGATAACATGAAAGTGTTCTTCATTGTGCCGGATTATTTCGAAGAAAGACCGAAAGCCTGTATGGGAGGATGGGGCTCGATATTTTTAACGGTTAGCCCTGATGGCAGAGCCTTACCCTGTCACAATGCATCCATGCTTCCACTGAAATTTCCAGATCTGAAACATAGTTCAGTAAAGTCTGCATGGTATGACTCCGAGGCTTTTAATGTCTTCAGAGGGGATGACTGGATGCAGGAGCCCTGTCGTAGCTGTGATGAAAAGGCGCTAGATCATGGTGGATGTCGATGTCAGGCATTGATGCTGGCGGGTGATGCCAGGCAGGCTGATCCGGTATGCTCTAAATCACCGCATCATCAGCAGTTACAGGATCTGGTTAAACAGCCGGTATCACCTGAAATAAACTTTCAGCCATTATTATTTAGAAATAAAAAGAATTCCCGACAGTGGATTAACAGGCGTGTAACGAGAAATAGTTAGGGCGCAATCATAAAAAATATAAATAAGGTTTTCATAACTGACATCAGATTAAAGATTGAAATTAATCTAGATTAATAGCATGATCGAAGATCGGCATTATGAGGGGGAGCATCATGCGAACATTAACTCAAGCTGAAGTTATTGATTCAGATGAAACTATTCAAAAAGCTTTTTCGGTAAATCCAGATGCCGCCGAGGCCGCTGAGGAAATCTATAAGTCGCTGGCGGTGCAAGATGTTGCACTGGTCATGTTCTTCTGTTGTGTCGACTATGATCTGCAGGTGCTTTCCAGAGCGCTATCCAGTCTATTTAAAAATATACCGGTTGTCGGTTGTACAACGGCAGGTGAAATATCACCGGCCGGTTATATTGAAAACTCTATCACTGCCTTTAGCCTGCCCAGTAGTCAGTTCCAGATTGAAACTCGCCTGATAACCAATCTGCATGAATTTACCGCTCAATCGGCCTCTGAACTGGTGAAAGATATGATGCAAAGGCTGAAGTCCAGAGAGCTCGCCCCATTAATGCAGAACAGTTTTGCCCTGACCCTGCTGGACGGCATGTCTATTCGCGAAGAAATTGTCATGAGTACACTCAGTAGCTCTTTAAAGGGTATACAACTGGTGGGTGGCTCAGCAGGTGATAATCTGCACTTCAGGGATACCCATATCTATCTGAATAATGAGTTTCACAACAATGCAGCGGTTTTGATTCTGGTGAATACAAACTGTCCATTCCAGATTTTTAGTGACCATCATCTGGCTCAGGGCCAGGAAAAGCTGGTGGTGACAGCTGCAGATCCTTTCAAGCGAGTGGTGCATGAATTGAATGCTGAACCAGCAGCAATTGAGTATTGCCGTATAACCGGTTTGCAGCTGGATGAGCTGAGTCCGAAGATATTCGCACTAAATCCGCTGGCAGTGCAGATCGGTGATAATACCTATATCCGATCTATTCAACAGGTTAATGAAGACCTGAGTCTGACTTTTTTCTGTGCTATCGATCAGGGCATAGTGCTAACGAAGATGTATTCCACTGGCCTGGTCAGTCATACCCACAATATGCTAACAGGGTTAATGGGTAACAGGGGCGAACCCAGTCTGGTGATCGGTTATGACTGTATTCATAGACGCATAGAAATGGATGAGCATGACCTGTTGCCGGCTATTTCAGAGCTGTATCAAAAATATAATGTCATAGGTTTTAGTACCTATGGAGAGCAGCATAATGACCTACATATCAACCATACCTTTACTGGAGTGGCACTGCACTGCTGATGGTTGTAACTCTAATTCTTGATAGTTAACGCTTATGTTAAGTCCTGCTCATCCAGATACAATTGAAGGTACAGATTCGGAAGTAGAAAAACTGCGTCTGGAAAATGAAAGGCTGATCAGACATGTGCATAAACTTGAGCGTATTAATCATGTGCTGATGCGTCGTGTCGAGCTGGGATGGGGTAACCATAGTGATGCCTATCAGTCATTTGAAAATGCTGCTTTGCTGGTCGATAAAGTCAAGGTCGACAGAATCAAGTTAAACCAGACCATGGGGCGACTGGAAGCTGCCAATCAGGCAGTTTCGCGTGCTCAGAAAGAGTCAGAGCTTGCACGACAGCGGCTGGTGGATTCAGTCGAAAGTATTTTTGACGCATTCGCTTTGTTTGATGATAAACGCCAGTTGGTGTTAGCGAATGGTCGATTTTACGAGCTCTGGGCGCATACCGATTTAACATTTGAGGTCGGTAAAACACAACTGGTTGATCTGGTCAGGCATGGGCTGGATCATGGCATTTTTAAAGCGGAAAAAGATCGTCGAAAAAACCGAGCTACCCGGCTACAGAGCTTTGGGAATCAGGTCTATCAATTACATAATGAGCGCTGGCTACAGACCTCAGAAAGCGAAACGGCTGATGGCGGGCTGGTATTAACATTTACCGATATTACCAGGCTAAAAAACAGTGAAACCCGTCAGCGCGAACGGGCACTGGAGCAGCAGGCTCGTATTCTGGAGTCAACCATAAATAACATGTCGCAGGGCGTGGCGTTAATCGATGAAAACTGTCGCCTGCTGGTGTGGAATTCGCGCTTCCTGGAAATTACTCAACTGGATACCCGCAAGGTACAGGGTGGAGTAGATTTTCATAGCTTAATGTCTGTGAGTGAGCTTTATGTCGGTCCTGAATGGTTTCCGGTAGGCAATCAATATAATGCAGGCAATATTATTCAGGAACGCGAAAAGGTAATGAGTAATGGCAGGGTAATACTTATCCGGCGTCACCTCATTCCCACAGGTGGATTCGTAAATACCTATACTGATATCACCGAGCGAAGTTTACAGCAGGCAGCGCTCAGTGAGAGCGAAAGACGCATACGCCTGATTACCGATGCAGTACCTGCATTAATCTCTTACATTGATAGTGATCTTAACTATCAGTTCGCCAACCTTCAGTTCGAGGACTGGTATGCCACCAGCCGTAATAAGGTGATTGGACGGGCTATGCAGGATGTACTTGGAGAACAGGCATTTGAACGACATCAATCCTATGTTGAACAGGCATTGCAGGGCAATACGATTGAGTTTGAAATAGAAGAAAACAGCGCCACTAAAACACAACGCATTTCTCAGAAAACTTATGTGCCGCATTATGATAGCGATAATCAGGTAATAGGTTTTTTTGCACTGGAGCAGGATGTCACCAAACAGAGAAGAACTCGGCAGGCGTTAAAAGCCGCCTACGATAATCTCGAAGAAAGGGTGTATGAACGCACCAAACAGATTTCAGAAATCAACGAAAAACTGCGGGATGAAATACTGGAGAGAAGACAGGTAGAAGCCAGTTTGTTGAATGCAAAGCGCGAGGCTGAAGAGGCTAATCTAAGTAAGATAAAATTTCTTGCAGCAACCAGTCATGACCTATTACAGCCATTAAATGCAGCCTGCCTGTTTGCATCATCGTTAAAGGAAAAAAATCTGCCGCAGGATACTCAGCATCTGGTTCAGTCACTCAGTTATTCACTGGAAAATATAGAATCTCTCATCAGCTCACTGGTGGATATTTCCAAACTTGATGCAGGTGTGGTCGAACCGGAGGCTGGCGTATTTGACGCGAGCGATTTACTGGATAATCTGGCGAATGAGTTTCAACAGCAGAACAAGGCGCATGAAGTTGATTTTCATTATATAAGGTCTCAGGTTTCGATACATTCTGACAGTCAGTTGCTGGCGCGTATTCTACGCAACTTTCTTACCAATGCTTTTCGCTATACTGAAAAAGGTCGCATAGTGCTAGGAGCAAGAAGACGAAAAGATGGGCTTGAGATTCAGGTAATAGATACCGGCTCAGGAATAGCCGCTGAAGATCTGGAATTAATATTTCGTGAATTCCATCGTGGTCAGCATACATCCAGAGAAGATAGAGGCCTGGGCCTGGGGCTGGCGATAGTAGACAAGATTGGACGTATTCTTGATCATAGAATAATAGTTTCTTCGATACAGAATAGAGGCTCATGCTTTTCTGTATTGATTCCCTATGCTTCAAAAGAACAGCGCCAGGGCAATAAAGCAGAGTTAATCTCTGAGCAATCATTGCAACTGCCTGCGAAAAAGAATCACATACTCGTGATAGATAATGATGAAAGTATCTGTCTGGGCATGCAAACCCTGTTACAGGGCTGGGGATGTGAAGTAGACACCCTACAGAGAAATGCTCAGATTGAAGCCTTTATTGAAAACGGGTGTGAGAATAAACCAGACCTGATTATTGCCGATTATCATCTTGATGATGGCCTGACCGGGCTGGATGTTGTTCAACGCATCAATCAACTTCATACAGAGGGTGTCCCTGTGCTGTTGATAACGGCCAATTACACCAGCGAATTAAGACAGCAGATCAGAGAACTTGGCTATCATTTAATAAATAAACCCGTAAAGCCGGTCAAACTAAAACTGGCGATCAATCATTTATTGCAGCTGTAGTTTACATGGGGCCATGGGTGTATAGCGTATACTTGAACTAATTTGGTTTATTAAGTGTCAGAGTAAAAATGACAAAATTATTTGGGCAAGCTCTGGTTGATTCATGGGTGAATTATTCAGAGCTTCGTTGGTTTTTGGGACAGAGTCCCATTTCTGGTCACCGCATTGTGAGTGACCTGTCGATTTAAGATTTTATTTGGGAGAAAGTTATGGGTGAAATGATCAGTTACACACGGCCAGATGGCGGAATTTCTAAGGCCTATCTTGCTGAGCCGGAGCAGGGCAGTAACGCTCCTGGCATTGTTGTGATACAGGAATGGTGGGGTCTCAACGACCAGATCAGGGATGTCGCCGAAGCGTATGCTGCGCAGGGATACCGTGCACTGGTGCCAGATCTCTATCGTGGCGAGATGGCACTAGAGGCGAACGAGGCCGAACATCTTATGAATGGTCTGGATTTTGCCGATGCTGCAAGCCAGGATATCCGTGGTGCTGTGCAACATCTAAAATCCACTGGTAGCGCTAAGGTAGGCGTGACAGGCTATTGTATGGGCGGTGCACTGACGGTTCTGACAGCAGTATTCGTGCCTGAGAGTGATGCCAATGCCATATGGTATGGATATCCACCACTCGAATACGTCGACGCTGACAAGATCCAGGCTCCTCTGCTAGGGCATTGGGGTACTCAGGATCAGTTTTTTGCTATCGAAGGCGTGGATGCGCTGGAAGAAAAACTCAATAAATCGGGTGCAGGCTACGAATTCCATCGCTACGATGCCAAACATGCATTCGCCAACAAAGATGCTGATACAAAGAACCTGCCTGTGCTCGAGTATAATCCCGAAGCAGCCAGTCTCGCCTGGGATCGGACCCTGGCGTTCTTCCAGAAACATTTGTACTGATCTGTCAGTCCGCGCAAATAAAAGGCCTAAGCAAGCTCTGATTAATTCAGAGCTTGCTGAACATAATCTGGGAATATCCTTAGGACTTTGATTTAGATGAGCTGACTTTGTAAGGTTTTTAGCCAGGTGGTACTTTGAGTATCATCTTGAGTTATGCAGGTACTGATCAAAGTCGATGTTAGATGCACATAACACTGCCTGAATACGGTTCTTTACTTTCAATTTATGCAGTATGGCAGATACATGAGCCTTAACCGTGGTTTCAGCAATATTCATATCGTAGGCAATTTGTTTGTTCGAGCTACCTTTCGCCATTTGCTCAAAGACCTGTAACTGTTTGCGAGTTAGATATGAGATTGATTTCATATCAATATCAAACTGTTTTTTGGTATCGCTTACTTTTTCACTCGGGTTACTACGAATGATATCTGCGGGCAGATAAACCTGACCAGCCAGTATCTGCTCTATGGCTTTGGTAATGGTTTCTCGGGTAGTTGATTTAGGGATAAATCCCACAGCTCCATAACCTGCTGCCTGTAATACAATGCTTTTTTCTTCTTCGGCTGAAATGATGCCCAAAGGTATTTCCGGCGCATGATTACGCATTTTGACAATACCTGTCAGGCCTTCCATTCCAGGCATATTCAGGTCGAGAAGAATCAGGTCTATGTCAGGGTTGTCATCAACCAGAGCTATGGCGTCATCCAGATTAGAGGTTTCCAGTAATTCGTAGCCGGAAAAACTTTCTACGATGATAGATTTAATGGCATCTCTAAATAATGGGTGGTCATCGGCAATTAGAATTTTATTCATCAGCTTTCTCCCCCCGGAGAGTTATTTATATGTTTTTTGTTAAGAATACAGAGTTGCAAACTTTTTAAACAGGGTATCACAATAAAATTTCTGTCAGAGACTAAACATCAGGGGTGTATTGCTAGCCCCCAGGGATAACGTCCAACCTTAATAGATTTTATGACCTTAAGTGCCTGGACATCAATTACAGACACATCTCCACTGATTCCATTAGCGGTATACAGGAAACGATTATCTTCGCTTAATGCCATATGCCATACCCTGCGTCCAACCAGCAGGTATTTTTCAACTTCATAGTTTTCAGCATCGATAACAGCCACTCGGTTAGCCGGCCCAAGGGAGACAAAGGCCAGTTTCCCATCATCAGTAAGTTTTATCCCTACTGGCTGGATCTTATCTGCAGTGATACCTGGAATCTTAAAACTGATTTTTTTGATGATTTTTTTACTGCTTACATCAACAATCGCTACCGTGCCGCCGATTTCAGAAGAGGCCCAAAGCAGGGATCCGTCTTTAGTAAACTCTACATGCCGGGGACGTTGATCAACCAGAGTATTTCCCACCAGCTCATGGGTGCTTGTATCAATCCAGTGCAGCATATTGGTGGTTTCGGATGTGTTGATCGCATAACGTCCATCAGGACTTATTGCCATGCCTTCAGGTTCTACCCCTACATCAATCTGAGCAACAACTATCCTTTTTTCGGTATCGACCACAGTCACTACTGCATCATTTTCATTAGAGATATACAGGTGATGATTATTGGGGTTTAGCGCAAACTGTTCAGGATCTTCGCCAGAAGGTAAATTGCTGATTATCTTATGGGTTTTTACATCCATTACCTGAACCGTATCAGAGTCACTGGCGCAGATATATAACTGACTGAAATCTTTATTAAAAGTAATCCCTCTGGGTCTCTGTCCCACCTCAATGGTTTTTATTACCTTCAGGCTTTCAAGATCAATCAGTGACAGAGAGTCATCTTTCTCATTAGAAACATAGAGTGTAGCTGCCTGTATATTGCTAGATATTTGAAGTAAAAATATCAGAATGAAAGTTAGTATTGGTTTCACAGTTTAGCCCTGAATGTTTGTATTGAATGAACAACTGACTTCCGGCTTATCATATCCCAGGCTGTCCAGTTCAGTTCGTGGATGAAGAAAGCCTTCTAAAGGTGCAGTACTAACCAGTGCACGTGGATGGACCAGAGGTATAGGCTGGCGCATTTGACCATTCCATGTTCTGAAGTTGAGTTTTCTACCTTTAAATCCAGCCAGTTGAAACTCTGGACTCAATAAATACTGATAGATAACCCTGTAATCACTGGAAGAGGTACGGGTGACTGCTTCAGCAATGCTGCGAACTGCCAGCCAGCTACTATAGTCCCTACTATTCATCCAGCGGCCTGCCAGTTTTTCGAAGCGGCTTTGAAGTTGTGCTGCTCCCCATTGTTCAACGGCTCTATGCCAGGCTACCGGGGTTAATCCCTGTGTGCCTGCAACGGGTCTGGGGTACCAGCTGTTGTATAGAATGTATTCTCCAAAATCTCCAGACTCATCTGCGACCACGATGACATCGTATTCATCAGTTTTAGTAAAAGCAGGTAGTTCATTGGAGGCTGTACGTCTAAGGTCTGTATCGAAGCTCCAGGTTTTTTCATCTACCAGTTTTGCGCCAAATCTTTTTACAGAGCGCTTAATAGATTTAGCTAATAGTTTATCCTCTGCTCTGGAGCCTTTTACCAGTAATAGTTTGCGCCAGCGCTTTTTGATGAGGAATTGTATGAGCGCATCGTTTAGCATGGCTCGGCTGGGTATGGTATGTAGTAACCCGGTAAGGCAGCTTTGGCTGCGCAGGCTGTTTTCGCTAGCGGAGGTGTTAAGAATGATAACATTGCTATTTATTGCTTTGTCCTGAGCTAAGGTCAGTAGAGTTGATGCTGTGAGATCAGCAATCAATAAATGATTATCTGATTCTATCCACTGATGGGCGCGTTGAATCAACTGTGAGGGATTATCTGATTCAAACAGGGTTATTTTATAGTGCTGATCGAGAAATTTTCCGGCCGTGTTATTATCGGCGATGGCTAACTCAGCCCCCTTTATACCGCTGTTTTCAGCTTCCGGTAAAATATTGGATAATACCGGAGGCTTATGAACAATCTGTTTAAGATAGAGTATTGGTATATCAAGCGCGGCAGTATTCGTACATTGCAGAGCAACCCACAAAGTCAGCAGATATTTTGTAAGGACTTTTGTTCGAATGAAAATTTGACGCTTATATTTCAATACTATCCCCTTTAGTAACAATGGCGATCATAATAACCCTGCTACCGAACATCACAATGACCTTAAGGAATGAAGCGATTAATACCTGAGTAGTAGAAAACTTAATACTTTAGGATGAAATAAATCCAGAATTCAGTCTCGTATTAGACGAAATGATTAAGACTAAAAGGGGGAGTAGAGCGACCAAAGCAGAATTGTTTTAATCATACATCACGGCAAAATTGTTGCAGTTTTCATTACTAACATCGAGATTATTATGAACTTGATAAAACTGGCAGCAGTGTCTACCCTTATTTTTTCAATTATGCAAAGTGGTACGGTTATGGCACATGGCAATGTCACACCACAGGCAGTGAACGTTGACACCTTAAAGCCTTTGGGTGAAGAGTGGCGAGAAGAAAATCCCTATCGTGGGGATAAAGAAGCGATCAAGGTGGGGTCATCAGCTTATAATCAGAATTGCGCAAGATGTCATGGGCTTGAGGTTATTTCTGGCGGTATCACTCCAGACTTACGTAAGCTGAATGATGATAGCGAGTTTGACTCTATTCAGGAATCGGATGAATGGTTTATGACCAGAATTCGGGGCGGAGCCGTTATTGATGGACGTGTTTATATGCCTCCTTTTGAAGGCATCCTGAGTCAGGAAGCCATGTGGGCAATTCGTAGCTATATTGATACGCGTCGATTTGAAGAATAATGCTTAAGCATCTTATTACTAAACGTGGATAGAGCTATTCTGCTGTGGATTATTCTACTGCTTCCATGTTTATGGATGCAGTCGGTCGAGGCCAGGACCTATGATGAAATCATTGAGTCCGGTTATATTGAAATTGCTGTTTATAATGATTTCCCTCCTTATTCATTTAAGCAATCAGGGCAGGCCGCAGGTATTGATGTTGAGGTGGCTAAACTGATTGCAGAGCAGCTGGGCGTTGAGCCGCGCTGGTTCTGGTTTACTGCCGATGAAACGCTGGATGATGACTTGCGCAATGCCGTGTGGAAAGGGCATATGCTAAGGCGCAAGGTTGCAGATCTGATGATGAGAGTACCCTATGATCCCGAGTTTTCTCGCCTCATGGATGGCTATGGAAAGCTAAAGAATGACATGGTGGTCATGTTTGGCCCCTATCAGCGCGAGCGCTGGTTGATCGCGCGTGATACCGAGAAAACCGGAGATATTCGCACACTGGCTAATTTTCAGTATCTTCCCATTGGTGTCGAAATCGATACCCTGCCTGATTTCTTTCTCTCTGGTGTCTGGGGTGGTCGTTTACGTCCACAGGTAAAACATTTCAATACCATCTCGCTTGCTTTAGAGAGTTTGAAAGCTGGCAAGCTGGCGGCTGTTGTCGGTACCCGTAGTCAGCTTGAGTGGGGCTTGCGACATACGGAGAAAACTTTCGATTTATCCAGCGATGGATTAAGTAGTATTGGGAAGCAGGACTGGGATATCGGCCTTGCAGTACGTACCAATTTTAGACAGCTGGCTTATGCTGTTGGCGACATTATCACTGAGCTTGTTAATCAGGGAAAACTAGATAATGTTTTTCAGCAGTTCGGGCTAAGCTACGAAAAACCCTCCACATATTAATCAATGTGTTCTTGCTTAGTACTAATACTAAGTAACTAAAAAACCTAACCCAAGGTGCGATTGTTTAGATATTCAGCTGATTCATACTGCAATGAGGCAATCAGAGATTTTTGTATAGCCGGCCTGTAAGAGGCATTCGAGTTACAGGTTTCGTCAGTGATAACTGGGCCACCAGGCAACACTTATACGTGCAGCACTTTAAGCACAATAGTGATTAAGAATATATACCATCAGGAGTGAATTATGAAAAAAATACCCAAGATGTCAGGTAAGATTATTGGCATCACATTTATTGCAACCCAGCTACTCGGTGCAGCGCTTACATCTGCACAGGCTGGTATCACCGATTCTGATATTGTGAATGACCAGGCAACAACCGGCGATGTGGTTTCTTATGGCCTGGGGCCAAGAGGGCAAAGATATAGCCCATTAAAAGGTATTAATACCAGCACGGTTAAAAAGATTCACCCGGTCTGGGCGTTTTCTTTTGGCGGTGAAAAACAGCGCGGTCAGGAATCTCAACCAATAGTTCATGATGGTGTTATGTATGTGACTTCTTCATATTCGCGTTTATATGCGATTGATATCGCAACCGGTGAAGAAATCTGGCAATACGATGCACGCCTGCCTGACGGCATTATGCCCTGTTGTGACGTCATCAATCGTGGTGCGGCTATCTATGGTGACATGGTTTATTTTGGAACTCTGGATGCAAAACTGGTCGCACTGGATGCCAAAACAGGTAAAGTGAAGTGGAAAAAGAAGCTTGGTGATTACCAGGCAGGCTATTCCTTTACTGCGGCACCATTAATGGTAAAAGGCAAGGTGATTACGGGTGTGTCCGGCGGTGAGTTTGGAATCGTCGGTAAGGTAGAAGCGCGTGATGCTAATACGGGTGAGCTCATCTGGTCACGCCCAACCGTTGAAGGTCACATGGGTTATTTGAATGGTAAGGAAAATGGAATCACCGGTGGTCAAGCAGGTAAAACCTGGCCTGGTGACCTGTGGAAAAATGGTGGTGCAGCAACCTGGTTAGGTGGTACTTATGATCCTGATACTGATTTACTTTTCTTCGGTACCGGCAACCCTGCACCGTGGAATTCGCATCTGCGCCCCGGAGATAATCTATACAGCTCATCCCGTCTTGCGATTGACCCTGATACGGGAAAGATTGTGTGGCATTTTCAAACCACACCACATGATGGTTGGGACTTTGATGGTGTAAACGAAGTCGTATCTTTTGATTACAGTGATAAAGGAAAAATGGTAAAGGCTGCAGCAACAGCTGATCGTAATGGATTCTTTTATGTGCTCAATCGTGAGAATGGAAAATTCATCCGTGGTTTCCCTTTTGTTAAAAAGCTTAACTGGGCGAAAGGTCTGGATGCAAATGGTAAACCTATCTACAACGAAGCGATGCGTCCCGGTAATCCAGCCGATTCCAGTGATGGTAAAAAAGGTAAAACCGTATTCTCTATCCCGTCATTCCTGGGTGGAAAAAACTGGATGCCCATGGCTTACAGTAAGGACACCGGCCTGTTTTATGTGCCTTCAAACGAATGGGGTATGGATATCTGGAATGAGCCAGTCAGCTATAAAAAAGGCGCGGCTTATCTAGGTTCTGGTTTTACCATCAAACCTATCTTTGAGGATCACATTGGCTCCTTAAAAGCGGTTGACCCCAAAACAGGAAAGACAGTTTGGGAGTTTAAAAATCCTGCGCCATTGTGGGGTGGAGTGCTGGCTACTGCAGGCAATCTGGTATTTACCGGTAATCCTGAAGGTTATCTGATGGCATTCGATGCAAGCACTGGTGAAATGAAGTACAAGTTCCAGACAGGTTCTGGCATTGTTGGATCACCCATCACCTGGGAACAGGATGGTGAACAGTATCTAACCATTGTTTCAGGTTGGGGTGGTGCTGTTCCTTTATGGGGTGGTGAAGTCGCTAAGACTGTTAAGAAGTTTAATCAGGGTGGTACTGTATGGACCTTTAAACTGCCTAAGTCATAGTTTTAATTACCTCCTCAGCAAGCTTAATGCTCATTAGCCCAGGGATGGGTCCCTTTTTAAATTGAGACTGTATGCAATGAATTGCAGATGTATTTTAGCATGTCGTCTGATTACGGTTTTTCTACTCCTGTTCAGCATAAACCTCCATGCTGAACAGGAACTGTCATATCAGGTTTTTCTGCAGGACTCGCAGCAACAGCTGTCCTTGCCTGTAGCCAGCATAGTGTTCACGGCGATCGATCGTGGTATGGACTATCGGATCGATATGAATGAAAAACGTTTTGGCGATTATTTCCTTTCCATGAGACCTTTCAAATGTATGACAGATAAGGTCGATATGCTGTGTCATCTTGCCTATCCTTATGAAATGAAGCGCCATATCACGGATCAGAACCTCACCGCGCTGGAATATGATTTCCTGTTTATCCGCCGTAAACCGATCGACTATGGCATCAATCCCTGGAATGGACTGTATTATCGAATACACAAACAGGGTGATGACTATATTGGACAGGCATATGAGGTCGATCTGGATATACTGGCGGTACCTCCACCCGAAAGTGATCCTTTTCCAGTCAAGTCTGTAGATCTACACGAGATAGATCCAGAGCAACTGTGGTTGCCACAGCTGTTGATTAAAAAAATCCCCTGAAGCTCATTAGCCATTAGTGAAACATTTATAGACCCTCCGCCATATTTATCTTATGGTTGAACTGGTTTTTCCAGGTTGAAAACTAGAACGATAATCCTAGAAAAATCACTTGGGCGCGTAAAAGATGCGTAACAGATTGATGTGCATGGTGAAATCAAAATCACCGTAGTCACCTGATTGGTGATGAGCGTGATTTTGATTTTATCAGGTGCATCAAGGTGTCGCCTAAAGCGCCTACTCTTGGTGCGTAGACTTATGCGATCCAAGTGATTTTTCTAGGATAATGATCAAAGCGTGGTGGGTATGAATATAGAAATGTTTATGAAGGGCTATAAAGAAGCGTGGGAAAAGCGTGACCCCTCAATGTTTGCGGCGTTATTCGAGCCGGAAGGTAAATACCATAATACCCCTTTTCAGGTTCAACAGGGTTCTGAACAGCTTGTCGAGTACTGGAAGCGGGTACAGCTGCAGGAAGATGTGAGCCTGAGTTTTGAGGTTCTCGAAAGTTCAGAAACAACAGGTATTGCACATTGGCATGTTACCTATCAGGTTGCCTCAGAAGAGTTGTTTCAGATCTGGGCTAAATCAACTGGCACTTCCCTTGTTACTCGTAAACCCGGTGATCCATTACCAAGAATGGTGCTGGATGGGGTATTACAGGCAACCTTCACTAAAGATCTCTGCTCAGAGGCGCGAATCTGGTGGCACAGTATGCCTGAAGAGTAATAAGTACGGGCATGATTAATTTTTCTGCCAGCGTGCTAGAATCAATGCAGACAATATGGGATCAATGCCATGACCGATAACAGACGTTTCCAGAGAATTCATTTCGATTGCAAGGTTGAGTTTGAATGTGAAGATCTACGTGTAATTTGTGATCTTCTTGATATTTCATTCAAGGGCGCCTTGATTAGTAAATGCTCGGGCTCTATCCCTGAGCCGGGTACAGCGTGCCGGTTAATTCTGACTCTGGACGAATCATCTGCGGTAAAGATTATTATGGATGGCAGCATTGCCCATAAACAGGATGGTCGTCTGGGTATTCATTGTGAGACTATTGATATCGATAGTATGACTCACCTGCGCAAACTGGTTGAACTCAATCTGGGTGACGATGAGTTATTGCATCGAGAGCTTGAGGCCTTATTGCCTTAGGAGCAATTCTTTGCCAGTGCAAAAACGCGCTGGTAAAACGCGAGCTCTTTCTCCAGGGCATCAGCAATATTCTTAACATCACGAAATCCGTGCGCTTCATCCTGGTAAATCACTAAATCTGAAGCGATGCCTTTTTCACCCAGTGCCTGATGCATGAGCTGCGCCTGATTGGGTGGCACAATGCGGTCTTTTGCACCTTGCAGGAATAGTACCGGGCTGCTGATTGATTGATAATGCAGTGCTGGTGAACGTTGCTGGTAAATAGATTCAGCTTCAGGGTAGGGACCTATCAACTTATCGATGTAATGAGATTCAAACTTATGCGTTTCATGATATAGCCGCAACATATCACTGATGCCGTAATAACTGACTCCAGCCTGGAAAAAACTGTGGAAACAAAGTGCACATAAAACCGTATAGCCACCCGAGCTATTACCTCGAATGGCAGTCCTGTGTGCGTCAACTTCACCTTGTAAAACCAGTTCCTGTGCAGCTGCTACACAGTCACTAACGTCAAGCACTCCCCATTGCTTATTCAGTCTATCGCGATATTCACGGCCATAGCCGCTGCTACCGGCGTAGTTAACAGCACAGACTGCAAAGCCCTGAGATGTCCAGTACTGGGTTCTGATATCCAGTGCACATTCAAACTGGCTGGTAGGCCCACCGTGCGCCATCACGAGTAATGGGGGTGGAGAAGTGATCGGGACCTGTGGTCGATAGAATAGTGCATGCCCGGTATGACCATCGACGCTTGCGAAAGTAAAGGCTTCTGGTATTGAAACGGTAAAAGGAAGTGCGTGAAGAGACAGTGGGAAAAGTGTTTGAGAGCTATTGTTGCCTGGATCAAATAACTGAATGCTTTGTGAGCTATCAGCTCTGGCACCAATAAAATAAATATCTTCAGCATTGGCCTGTAGAAATGAAATTTCGCTAAATTCACGGCTAAGCTCATGTTGTTGACCAGTATGGACATCAATCATACTGAGTACCCATGAACCATATTCACTGTGACAGCAAACCAGCTTGTCAGCAGACAAAAAACTGTAGTTAGACAGTCCGAAAATCCAGGGTGGTTTGGCAAAATCAAAATCAGCCTTAACAGCAGGTTTAATCTCGTCATTATCGAGACGATAGATATTCCACCAGTTGTCGTGGTCAGAAATAAAATACAGCTGATCATTAGGTGACCAGCGAGGTTGTAGTATAGAAGCGTTATTGAATTTTATCTGAGTCGAATGATTAACCTGTCCCTGATCAGCTAGATCGGCAATCCACAGCGTTGTTTGATCCCAGGGCATATCAGGATGATCCCAGCTAACCCAGCAGATTCGTCTGGCGTCATTACTGATACGCGGAGAACTATAAAAGTCACAGCCCTGATGAAGCACTTTAATCTGGTAAGGAGGCAACAGATCGATTGAAATAACTTCAGAAATACTATCGGTGGGCGATGTAATCTGTTCGCGAATACAAAAAAGGCGTTGCACAACAGGATCAAATTCCAGGTCGGCATAACGTGTTGTTGTTGATTCGGGCGTAATAGGAGTAATGGCGGCGGTATCAAAGTTTAACAGGTACAGGCGCTGGTCTGATTCATTACAGAAGCAAAGTTGGTCGTTTTTTACGCAATAAGCGCCCCCACCGTATTCATGTACACGGCTTTTGACGCTATATCCTGTGGGTAATATTTCAGTAGTTTGCCGTTCATAGTGCTGCATTATGGTGATGCGGCCAGCCTGTTCCGGTTGAGACTGTAACCAGAAACAGGCGGATTGATTAAGCTGAAGATGCGACAGGCTGCCTGATTGTGCGGCCGCATTCCGGCTGCCGATTTTACCGGTATCGCTTTCATCATCGATGTTTATCATACAAGCCTGTTTTGTGTTTGAGTTTATGGTGCCAGCATCTAGTACTTTGGAATGAGAAAGATGATACCAATGCATGATTGTCTATGATGCTAGCTAGATTAGTATGATGATGTCAAAAAATGTCTGGCCTCAAGTAACTTTAGCCAGTGTATTACAATAACTGAAAATTGTCCGGAGGATGATTGTGCAAAAATCCCTACACATAGACTCACTTAAATGCACTGGTTGCCTGCAATGCGAAATGGCCTGTTCGTTTGAACATACCGGTATGTTTAATCCGTCAAGATCTTACATCAAGGTCTTTAATTTCCATCACGAAGGGCGCTTTGCTCCCTACACCTGTACCCAGTGCGATGAAGCCTGGTGTCAACGTGCCTGCCCAGTTGATGCAATCAGTCTGGATAGTGTCACCGGTGCCAAAGTGGTTTCCGATGCGCGCTGTGTGGGCTGCAAGGTATGCACCATTGCCTGCCCCTTCGGCACCATCAACTATTCACAGGCTACCCACAAGGTCGTTAAATGTGACTTATGTGGCGGTGATCCTGCCTGCGCCAAGGCCTGCCCAACCGCAGCCATCACCTATATCGATGCGGACTGGACCGGTTATGACCGTATGATGGCTTCAGCATCCAGAAGTCTGCCATCTGCCGAAGCCAACGCATCCTGAGGAGGAATGAATCATGTCCTGGACTAAAAAAATATTACGCGTCAATCTCACCACAGGTACCTGTACTGCTGAAGACCTGAATATGGAGTGGGCCAATGAATACCTAGGCCAACGTGGTCTGGCCTCCAAGTATCTGGTGGAAGAGGTCGACCCTAAAGTCGATCCCTTGAGCCCTGACAACAAAATGATCATGGCCACCGGCCCTTTGACCGGCACCATGGCTTCTACTGCAGGTCGTTATTCAGTAATCACCAAAGGCCCGCTCACCGGTGCCATAGCCTGTTCTAATTCCGGTGGTTTTCTGGGTGCAGAATTTAAAAACGCTGGTTGGGATATGCTGATCTTCGAAGGCAAATCGCCAGAGCCCGTGTATCTGTGGATAGACAATGACAAAGCCGAACTGCGCAGTGCAGCCGCCCTATGGGGCAAATCGGCCTGGGAAACCGATGACCTGATCCATAAGATCCATCAGGATCCACAAATCAGGGTCGCCACCATCGGCCGCCCCGCAGAGTCAGGTTGTCTGTACGCAGCGGTGATGAACGATAAACACCGTGCAGCCGGACGTTCTGGCGTTGGTACCGTGATGGCCTCCAAAAACCTGAAAGCGGTTGCGGTACGCGGCACCTTAGGTGTAGGGAATAACATCAAAGATGTTTCTGCTTTCATGCAGGCAGTGAATGATGGTAAACAGGTGCTGGCAGAAAATGCCGTCACCGGACAGGGCCTGCCCGCCTATGGCACCCAGGTGCTGATGAATGTCATCAATGGCGTGGGTGGTCTACCTGCACGCAATATGCGCGATGTAGGCTTTGAAGGTGCCGGTAATATCTCCGGTGAAGCCATGCATGAAAAACGAACCAGCGATGGCAAGGCCAACCTTACCACCAATGCCGGTTGCTTTGGTTGCACCATCGCCTGTGGTCGCATCTCTACCATCGATAAAACCCACTTCTCGGTAGAAAACAAGCCCGAATACTGGGGCGCCTCCGGCGGTCTGGAATATGAAGCCGCCTGGGCACTGGGTGCGGATACCGGTGTAGATGATCTGGATGCACTCACTTATGTGAATTTTCTGTGTAATGAAGATGGTTTCGATCCGATTACCTTTGGTGCCACGGTTGCTGCAGCGATGGAAATGTTTGAGGAAGGCGTATTAACCACCGCTCAAACTGATGGTGTGGAACTCAAGTTCGGTTCAGCTGAAGCCTTTGTTGCCGCAGCTGAAGCGCTGGTGAGTGGTACTGACTTTGGTAAAGACCTGGCGCTAGGCTCTAAACGTCTGTGCGAAAAGTATGGCCGTCCAGAACTCTCCATGTCGGTGAAGGGCCAGGAATTCCCCGCCTATGATCCACGCGGTATCCAGGGCATAGGGCTGAACTATGCCACCTCTAATCGCGGTGCCTGTCATTTACGCGGCTATACCATCGCTTCTGAGGTACTGGGTATTCCAGTGAAGACTGAACAAACCGATACCGATGGCAAACCCGAACTGGTTAAGGCCTTCCAGGATGCGACAGCATTAGTCGATTCAGCGGGTTTATGTCTGTTCACCACCTTTGCCTGGGGTATGGACAATATCGCACCACAGATCGATGCAGCCTGTGAAGGCGACTGGACGGTTGAGAAATGTCTGGAAGTAGGCGAACGTGTCTGGAACCTTGAGCGTGACTTCAACAATGCAGCTGGTTTTACCTCCAATGATGACAAGCTACCCAAACGTTTGCTGGAAGAAGCCATAAAAAGCGGCCCCACCGAAGGTCAGGTCAATCGACTGGGCGACATGCTGCCCAAGTACTACGAGCTTCGAGGCTGGACGAATCAGGGTGAACTCACTGCGGAAACCCGTCAGCGGCTGTCTTTATAGCAGCAGAAACCATGCGCCCCATCCCACTGAGTCAATAACAAATACCCGGGGATGGGGCTTTTGCCAACGATCACAGACCGAGCATCCATCATGCATTACGTTATTATCGGCGCAGGTCCTTCCGGCGTCACTGCAGCAGAAACACTGCGCAAACATGCCCCTCTGGGTCAGATAGATTTACTCACGTCAGAACCCGAAGCCCCCTATTCCCGGATGGCGATCCCGTATTACCTGATCGGCAATATCGACGAACAGGGCTGTCATTTACGCAATAACGATGAGCACTTTATCGATCAGAAGATCAATGTCGTTAATGCCATGGTCATCTCACTCAACAATGCCACCAAAACGCTGGAACTGGCCAATGGCGATAGCATGAGCTATGACAAGGTATTGATCGCTACCGGCTCGCGTCCGGCAGTACCCCCCATCCCCGGTGCAGACCTGCCTA
>JBNLGQ010000091.1:0-33586 GCA_050306135.1 Gammaproteobacteria bacterium | reverse complement strand
GGCCTGATCCAGTGCATCCTGCATCACTGCATAGGCATGCGGATATTCCGAACGTAAATAGATGTAGCCACGGCTTGCACCAACGGCGAGTCCAGCGATAGCCATGCCTTCAAAAAGACAGAAAGGGTCACCTTCCATCAGTAAGCGATCTGCAAAAGTGCCAGAGTCACCTTCGTCTGCATTGCACACAATATACTTCTGTGGCGCGGGTGTATTGTGTACGGTTTGCCATTTAATTCCGGTAGGAAAAGCGGCGCCACCGCGACCGCGCAGTCCTGAATCAATAACTTCCTGAACGATTTCTTCAGGCTTCATCTGACGCGCGCGCGCCAGCCCTGCGCCACCGCCATGAGCCAGATAGTCGTCCAGAGAACGTGGGTCAACCACGCCAAGCCGCTTCATGCTGACCCGTTGCTGTTTCGCCAGGTAAGGAATCTGCTCAACCATGCCCAGACGCAGAGCATGCTCACCACCATTAAACAATCCCGCATCAAATAACGCAGGGACGTCACTGGCCTGTACCGCTCCATAGGCGACACGCCCTACAGGTGTGTTTACCTCTACCATGGGCTCCAGCCAGAACAGGCCGCGTGAGCCATTACGTACCAGCGTAATCTGTAGATCACGGCTTGATGCTTCTCTCAAAATTGCTTCAGCAACCGCGTCGGCCCCTAATGCACAGGCTGCCGCATCACCGGGTACATACATCGTCACTCTCATGATTGTGTCTCCAGGTCTGCGACGATAGCGTCAAATTTATCCGTCGTAAGATTGGCGTGGAGCTGGGTCTCGTTGATCTGTATCGCGGGGCCACTGGCGCATAGCCCCAGGCAGTATACGGTTTCCAGCTCAACGTCCTGACCGTTAACACTTGCCTCTGCATGCTGTGCCAGGGCCTCACTGCCTCTGGCCTGACAGGCTTCGGCACGACAAATCTTGATGACCCTGGCTGCGGGTGGCTTGCTGCGAAAATGATGGTAATAGCTGATGACGCCATGCACTTCGGCACGCGACAGATTGAGCCCTGCAGCAATCATCGGCACCGTGTCAGCAGGGATATACCCCAGAGCATCCTGCACATCATGCAGCAGGGGTAATAAGGGGCCGGGACGATCCCGATGGTTAGCGATCAGTCGATCGACGATTTCATTGTGTGCATTATTCATAACCCCGTTTTTTAATCTCGTTTCTGAGTAATGAAAAGCGAGATTTTTCGAACAGTTGTTCGTCTGGGCCGAATGACTGCACCATCAACTCAGCCTGACGAATAATTTCCTTGACGATAGGCGGTGCAGGTTCGCGCGCCAGGGTCACCAGTGCGGTTGACCACTTTATAGCCGGGTCTACCAGTTCGACAGCGACGACTCCTGGTGGTGTGCCAATTTGTTCCAGCACGCTAAGTGGGATAATGGAGGACCAGTTACCTGTGCCAACATGCGCAAGCAGGCTAATCAGCGAATTGGTTTCAAGTGTGGGGGAAACAGTTGTACCAACCTGTGCGAACACCGAATCGATGGTCTTGCGATTGGTCATATCAGGCGTCAGCAGGCATAAGGGAGTTTTCGCTGCATCCTTCCAGCTAACGCTGCAGTGATCGGCAAAAGGTCCATCCACTGCCGTGAGCAACACATGTTGTTCGTTCCACATCGGTACCACCTTGAATGCCGGATCAACCGCCGTGTCGAGGTAAATCAACCCTGCGTCGAGTTCGAAACGTTGCAGGCGCTGTAAGATTTGATCATTGGTTTGGGACAATACCTGGACAGTTGCATTTTTATGTCGGTGACAGAAAGCGGAGGTCAACGTTGCAACGGCAGTAGTTGCTGTCGGAATCACACCAATGCGCAGGCATCCAGTCAACTCATCACGTAGATTCTCCAGCTCATGTTTAAGATCGGTCACGCTTGCCGCCATACGCTGGGCATACTTCACTACCACCTCGCCTTCAGAGGTTAATCCGGCGAACTGTTGTCCGCGCTCTACCACAGTTACGCCCAGAGTCTCTTCGATATCTCGAATTGCTGCAGACAGGGTAGAGGGTGAAACATGGCAGATGGCGGCTGCTCGTCCAAAGTGTTTTTCGCTCGCCAATGCAATCAGGTAGCGATATTTTCGTGTAATCATGGATGTCCGTAAGTTCCGTATTAATTTCAACCCTCGCCAGATGCGCTGGGCGCGTTAAATTAACGGTCTTAGATGGTTACTGTCAACCAGGGCCAACTTAATTTCACCTTAATGGGGTGAGTTAAATTTCGTGCCAGGGTGTGATTGCATAAACCTGATTTCAGGTGCTGGTATACATCTTACTTTGACGCAACCCTTAGGATCTTCAAGATATAGACGGTAGTCATCCTAGGAGAAGAAGCGAGGTTCATGGTTATTACCTCGCTGTATGACATGCTGAGGAACAGCGATCAGATTAAAGTGTGGCTTTCGGAGCATAAATCAAATCCTTTTGAATAAGGTCAGATTAAGCATTATCAGCTGTAAATATTAGAAACAGTTGATCTCAAACCCGGGTTTTAAAGATTATGCCTAACGGATATGGACTAAGGGAGTATGAAGGACTAAAGTGCTTATATACCACGCAGAAGAAATCCAGGGATTCAGCGTTTGGTAGGCTGATGTGTGTCGCATCATCTCTGGCATAGCGGTCGGGCATGGGCTATAGCAGACCCAGACCGTGGCGTGGCTGTTCACTTTGCGCTGTCGCACATGATACAAGGAGACCAAGAAGAAAAGATATTAAACGAAACTGATTGAAAAGATGGCCCCTAGCTGCCGAGCTGCCCCTGAGGTGCTGGTCGTGCACAAGCTGGTCCATTCACAATTCTGGAGAAGAAAATGAAACACTATATAAAAACTGCGTTATTGATGATTTCCTGTTCTGTGTTGTTCATTAATTCACTGCCACTTTGGGCTGCTACGCCGGAAAATCCGTTGGTTGTAAAAACCCGTTCCTTAAGGGGAACCTCATCTAATTATGACCCGAGTAAAGAATATAAATATCAGTTATTGCAATTGATATTGGAAAAGACTCAACCAACCGATGGCCCCTTCAGAATCGAAACCCCACAAAATGAGGGTCCACAGGCCAGGGATGTTGAGTTGTTAAAAAAAGGCTTTTTTGATGTGGTGTTAACAATGACATCGAAAGAGCGTGAGCAAGATTTTCATCCCATCCGAATCCCCATTTACAAAGGAATGTACGGCTATCGCCTCGCAATTATCAATGAAGGTGATCAAGCGAGATTCTCCGCCGTTCGAACATTGGAAGACTTTCAAAAGTTGTGGGCCGGTCAGGGTGAGCTTTGGCCGGACACGAAAATACTTCGCACTAATGGCTTCAAGGTGGTAGGAATTTCGGGCTATGTTGAACTCTTCGATATGCTAAAAGACAGAAGATTTGATTTTTTCCCCAGAGGCGTTCATGAACCATGGAAAGAGCTGGCAGACGTGAAACATCCCGGGCTGGTAGTGGAAACCGATCTGGCACTACACTATCCGGCTGCCGGTTATATTTTTACCAACAAGAATAATAAAAAGCTGTACGACAGGCTCGAACGTGGGTTCAGGATAGCTGTGGACGACGGTTCATTCGACAGGCTTTTTTATAATCATCCTGACATGAAGACAGTTCTGGAAAAAGCCAATCTGAAAAACAGAAGAATCTTTGAGTTGAAAAACCCGTTGTTACCGGAAGCAACACCGTTAAATGACAAAAGATTATGGTACACACCTTAATTAATTGTTACTGAAGTATTTGTTTAATGTAAATGCTGTAGGCATGAAATTTGTACCTGTATAAAGACACGATAGCAGCCAGGCTTTTAAAGGTAGTGTTTTCTTTCTATCTAATCCTGGCGCTAACCGTAACCATTGCACATATCGTTGCGGAATACGCACATACGCGAAGTCTTGTTATTCAGGAACTGGAGATACTTACGCAGACGTTTAGACCTACTCTGGAACAGGCGCTTTGGGAGATGAACAATAACCAACTGCAGTCTACTCTGACCGGAATAATGCAACTTCCCAATGTTGTGGGTATTGAGATTGTGAACCCCGAGGGAAGATATCTGGGCGAAATGGGGAAAACTTTACACCTGTCCTATCCAGCGGCAAGCAATGGTTCAAATGAAAACCAAAACGATGTTTTAAGTGCTTCTGGCCTTTTCTGGAAAACGTTTCAGATACACCATTTGCGGGGAGATAAATCATTTCCTGTGGGCACAGTAACGATTTACTCAAGCCGAGATATTGTTATTGATAAACTGAAGTTCAGTGTATTCATTCTGATTCTTAACGCGATTATTAAAATTATTGGGTTCTGGATCCTGTTTCTGCTGATCTCCAGGTATTTGCTCAGCAAGCCTCTGGCTGAGCTCACACGTGCAGCAGAACAATTGCAGCTTGATAATCTGGAAAATATAAAAATCGATGTAAACACTAAAGGAAATAACGAACTAAAAATTCTTGAAAATGCGTTCATGGGTATGATCCAGAATCTTATGCAAACTCGTGCAAAGCTGTATAAAAATCAGGAGTACCTGGAAATCAGAGTTGCAGAACGCTCAGCCGAACTGGAACAGAGCCAGGAAAAGTTGAAAATGGCCAAAGAGAAAGCCGAAAGTGCCAACCAGGCAAAAAGTACATTTCTGGCCAATATGAGCCACGAATTGCGCACACCTCTAAATTCAATCCTGGGGTTTTCTCGCCTGATGGTAGATGAAAAAAATCTGCATACAGATCAGATTAAAAACCTGCAGATTATCAACCGTAGTGGGGAGCACCTATTGAATCTGATCAACAACGTGCTCGATATCTCCAAGATTGAGGCGGGCCGGGAGGAAGTGGAAGAATCGCCGCTGGACCTGTACCAATTTTTACAGGAGATCGTTTCTCTGGTGTCGGTGCGAGCACAGGAGAAAGGATTGGACTTTAAACTTGAGCAACCCCCAGATCTTCCCCGGCATATCAGCGTGGACGGGGGCAAGCTACGGCAGATCCTGATCAATCTTATCGGAAACGCGATCAAATATACTACCCAAGGGGGCGTAACCCTTAAGGTTGACTTTAGTGTATTGCGCAGCGAGAACGAGGGTGCAGCCAACTCTACGTCACGATTCGATCTGAGATTCTCTGTCATAGATACCGGGCCTGGCATCAGTGCTGCGGATCGAGAACGCATTTTTACACCCTTTGTACAACTGGAGAATCGTCCATCTACAGAAGCTGGTACTGGCCTTGGGCTGCCACTTTGCAAACAGTATACCGGCTTGATGAAGGGAACGATTTGGGTAACCGGTGAAGCGGGAAAAGGTTCGGAGTTTCACGTCGAAATACCGGTTACCGAGCTGCCAGCAGGAGATATCCCTGTTGAGAAGCAGCGCGGGCGCGTGATGGGGTTGGTAGAGGGCCAGCCGCGCCATCGGCTGCTCATTGTCGAGGATCAGCAGGACAACCGCCGGCTGCTTCATAAACTACTGGAGCCGTTGGGCTTCGAACTGCGAGAAGCCGTGAATGGGCAGGAGGCGATTGCCGTTTTCGAACAGTGGCAGCCCGATCTCATCTGGATGGACTGGCGCATGCCTGTGATGGATGGACTGGAAGCAACCCGGCGTATCAAGGCAAGCGATAACGGCGCACAAACGCGGATCGTCGTCATCACCGCTCACGCCCTGGAAGAGGAACGGCGCGAAATCCTGGCGGCTGGATGTGATGGTTTCATTCGCAAACCTTATACGCAGGATGAAATACTCGATGCACTGAAGCGTCATCTTGGTGTGCGTTTCGTCTACTCGGAGGAAAGCTCTCCAACTACCAGAGAAGTCCTGTTGGATACGGCAGCTCTGGCGAGCTTGCCGGGCGAATTATTGAAAGGGCTGGAACAGGCACTAACCCGTCTTGACATAGAGGCGGTGAGCCGCGCCATCGACGAAATACGTGTCCATGATGCTGCTCTGGCCGACACATTGGATGTGCAAGCCAGGAATCTTCAATTTGGTCGGATTCGGCAGTTAATTCGTGATTACCACAATGAAAACGGTACGGAGCGACGGGTATGAATCATGGGCACTTCAATCAGATACTGGTTGTCGACGACAGTACTGCCAATCTTCAGCTACTGATGAACCTGCTGACCGAGCAGGGTTATACCGTTTATCCCGCTTCGGACGGAGAGCTGGCATTGGAGTTCGTCCAGTCTACCCCACCCGATCTTATTTTGCTGGATATCAGGATGCCGGGGATGGATGGCTTTGAAGTCTGCCAGCGACTAAAAGCTGATGATAGGATCGCTTCGATCCCCGTCATTTTCCTCAGTGCCCTGGAGGATGAACAGGACAAGGTGAAAGCCTTTCAGGCGGGTGGAGTAGACTACATCACCAAACCGTTCCCCCAGGAGGAGTTGCTGGCCCGGGTACGCATACAATTGCGGATACGGGAACTCACCGAAGGACTGGAGCAGGAGGTTGACGCACGTACCAAAGAGTTGATGGTCTCCAACCAAAGGCTTGAAGAGGAGATTGCAGAACGCAAACACATCGAGGACGAATTACGCAAACTCAACACCGATTTTGTCACCCTGCTTGAAAACACCAGCGACTTCATCTATTACAAGGACCAGGACAACCGCTTCCTGTTTTGTAGTCAGATACTGGCCAATATTACTGGTCATCAAAGCTGGCGCGACATGATAGGAAAGGACGATTTTGATGTGTTCCCTGAGGAAATGGCGCGAATTTACCGTGAAGAAGAGCAACTGATCCTGAGTGAAGGCAAGGTACTTTTAAACAAGGTCGATCCTTACTTCGATGCGCAGGGGGGACGGCGTTGGGTGAATACCAACAAGTGGCCGGTATTCGACGATAAAGAAAAGGTCGTAGGGATTTTCGGCATCAGCCGCGACATCACCGAACAAAAGCAGGCTGAAGAGGAACTTGTACAATACAGGGAACACCTTGAAGAAACAGTCCAACAACGTACCGAGGAACTGCGCCTGGCGCGCGATGCGGCCGAAGCAGCGAACAGGGCCAAGAGCGTGTTTCTCGCCAACATGAGCCATGAACTGCGTACCCCGCTCAATGCCATCCTTGGATTTGCCCAACTCATGCGCCAGGATCATTCTGTGGGGCCCAACCAGAGTGAAAACCTGGAAATCATCAATAACAGCGGCGATCATCTGCTCAGGCTAATCAATGACGTACTGGAAATCGCCAAAATCGAGGCGGGCAAACTGCAACTCGAGATCAACACCTTTAACCTGCACGAACTGGTTCGGGAAGTGGGAGACATGATGAGGCTGAAGGCTCAGCAAAAGGGCCTGCAACTGGAGCAGGATCAGTCATCAGACTTCCCCCGTTTTATCAAGGGTGACGAGGCACGGCTACGGCAGATCCTGGTCAATTTAGTGAGCAATGCGGTGAAGTTTACCGAGCAGGGCGGTGTGACCATCCGCCTGCACAGTAAACGCAATGCAGTTCACCATCTGCTGATAGAGGTCGAGGATACCGGCCCAGGAATAAGTAGCATTGACCAGCAACGCCTGTTTAAGCCCTTTGAGCAATTATCCCTGGACTCTTCGCAGGGTGGGACTGGGCTGGGACTCGCCATTGTGCAGCAATTTGTCCAACTGATGGGTGGAAGCGTATCTGTCGAAAGCGAGCTGGGGCAGGGCTCGCTGTTTCGTGTAGATCTACCGCTGGAAGCGGCCGACAATATTGAAATACCTCAGCGCGTTGAACGCAATGATGGCGAGAGATCGAGCCTGCTGCCTGGGCAGCCTCACTATCGTATTCTTATCGCCGAAAACCAGCGCGAAAACCAACTACTGCTGACTAAACTGATGACCGACCTCGGGCTTGAGGTGAAGGTGGCGCAGAATGGAGTAGAGTGTGTTGCACTGTTCAGGCAATGGAAGCCTGACCTGATCTTTATGGACTGGCGCATGCCGGTGATGGACGGTGATGAGGCCACTCGGCAAATCCGCTATTTACCAGGTGGGGATCAGGTGAAGATCGTCATCCTCACAGCCTCTGCGTTAAAAGAACAGGAGGCAATGTTACGCGCATCAGGGATAGACGATTATGTCAGTAAACCCTACCGCTTAGATGAGATATACCTCATCCTGGAAAAGCAGCTGGGATTAACATGGCTATACGCCGATGCAGAGAATGTAAGCGACACAGCAGTGATTGCACCGCCCAGCGAACTACTACATAAGTTGTATCAGTTGGCAGATTTAGGAGAAATCTTTGAAATTAAGGACTTACTCTCTCGTCTGGAATCAGAGAATGAAACTTATATCCCATTTGTCCATCAGCTACAGAAACTGGTCAAAAGGTTCGATATTGAAGGCATAATGGCTTTTTTAAAACCGTATTTAAAGTGAAATTGATGAAAAGTACAGAAGTACATCCTGACCCTTCAACATGGTTAAAAGGGGCAGGTAGTAACAATAATGGATTTTTGAGCAAGCACTGGATTCATCATTAGATGCACTCTTGCCCCGTTAATCTTGCAGGACCAGTTTGTGTCCAATTATTGAGATAGCTGAAATTTGAGTTCTGTTAATAAACCATCAACCCGGCAATCATCAATGCCGGGTTGGTGGTTGGCTGATTATTTTACTATTTCAGTCCCGCTCCGCCTTTGTTGTAATACTCAAGCGTTCGCCTGGCCAAATAGCCACCATCGGTCTTAATATTGGTCTGGTCTCCTTCACCATCTCCGAACAATAGAGCAACGATATGAGCATCCGCTACGCTATAAATATTGTCGAATAGATATTGCACCTTGTTATCCTTCCAATGGTTTTTGGTGTTGTTCTGAGCCGAGTTTCCGAGCGGGATTTGCCATACAACAACTGGCTTATTGTTGTTTGTTTCGGACGTTGTTTTGGCATATTTCAGGAAGCGCCAGAACGCTGCGTCATCCCACCAATAAGTATCATTCTTTTTAACGATTTGTGCCCAGGCGGCGTCACGATCAGCGGCGCCTATGCCGAGATAGTCACCTTTTCCTGCACCGAGATCCTTGTGGAATTGAGCACACTCTTCAATACCACCTTCCATATTAAGATTCCAACAAGAGAGTGCCAGCCCAACTTTAGAGTTGGGTGCATACTTTTTCGCCATTGAAATGAGGCAGGAGGCAAGTCCGGCAGCATTATTCTCTTCGCCCGCACAGTCAGTGGGGTTGGATGCCGTCACTTTTGCTGGAACTTGACGTGGATTACTGTTGATCGACTGAACATATCCCCAGAAATCGGGTTCCAGGTGAATCATGGCGGTGGTATCAGCGATCTGATTAAGGAAAAAGCGATAGTCATCCATATACTTTGTAAGTAGGTCTGAGTTGTTAACAGCTGTCACTTCTTGCGGGCCGTCGCCGTAACCGGCCATATCTCCCAGGTCTCTTAGTGAGTACCAGGTTAAAGACATAAACTGAGCTCGGGGTTTACCATCCCAGGTTGCTGATGCAGCTCCATCGAGATATATCTTAACCTGTTCTCCCGACTTGGAATGATTCCATGCTGTCCAGCATCCCCACCAGTTATTACTTTGGCAGCCGTCCCAGCAATTTTGGTAGCAAGCGTCATAAGGCGCCATTTTACTGTGAATATACTGGTAACGCATATCGAATGGGGCCGAAGTGGCCGTCTCCTGGGTATCCATTTTGGAACCGATCATCACGGTGTATTTGCCCATGAATGTTTGAAGGGGGCTGGAGTTTGTATCAGTTCCTGTATTAGTACCTGTATCAGTATTAGTCGCTGTGTCAGTAGCTGTTGTGCTACCGCATTTAGCATTTACCGGGTTGAAGTACCAGCGCTGTGATGACGAGGATTTGTCTGCTGACTGGTAAATTCCTGAGCCATTTTCTGTGCCATCAACTGTAATAAATAGATTAGAGTAAGCAGAAGCTATTTTGAAGGAGTTACCTGCATCATGTATCTTCCATTGTTGATTCAAATAACCGGTGTAGGTCCATTGGTGTATAGGCGCACCGTCATCCTTGGACCAGCCGTAAACGTCCAGTGATTTTTCGCTGTGGACAGGTCTAATAGACCAGGTGGCATTTCCCAGGTCGGTAACATCCCATTGTTGGTTATACGCTGAAAGATTTTCCCACTGATGCACTTTGCTACCATCTTCAGACGAGTAACCACTGACATCAAGAACCTTTCCACTCGATTCACTAACAATGTAATAACGCTCTCCACTGGAGGGAAGCTCGGAGCAGTTAGCCGCGTAAGCGGACTGCATTGCGGCTACGCCGGAAAGAAGAAGAAAACCACCCCTAATGACAGTTTTTAGTTTTATATTCCGGCAAATAATACTAATCATGTATATCTCCTAACTACTGGATTTTTTTGGAGTGAGGACGGTAAACGAACGGCTCGGCTCTGGTCAATGCTCAAAATGACACCATGAGCACTTGGTCACCTTTTGCTGCAAGCGCCGTTGCCAAAATTATGCCTGTGGTGGTCAAAGCAGTAAATAGTGTTAACTACTTGAGGCTTTGAATATTTGGCATACATAATGCCCTGCAAAAAAAGTTTTCGGCGTGCAAATACTAATCTCACAACCCATAAAAACATCTCAGATAATTCTGAAAAACGTGTAAGGCAACAGGAAGGGGGGTGGCAAATATGTAGGGTTTTCCCTACCTCGCGATGTATTGAGTATAGTTCGTAGTGTAGTTTTGGGGGCAGAGTAGTTTGAGTATGTTTTAGGTAGGGCAGAAAGCAGGTATCACACACCCCTGGGATCGACCTGTCTATTACCACCCCTTACCTCAGTCACGTTAGCTCTTTTAGTCTATTTCCTGCTTTTATTAAGCTTAAAGAATTATCCCTGGCCGGTATAGTAATAGTTTTGAAGTGATTCGCAGGCGTACTCGTTTATTACTAAGGAGTAAGGAAAGCAATGGCGTGTGAAACAAATGTCCGAGAAGGTACTGTTACTGATGGTAAGTAGAGGTAGAAACAAACAGTACTAGCTCAGGACTAATGTGCTGTTGTTGAGAATTTTATAGATCGCGGCGCTATCGCTCGCGATGATAGTGCAATAAAAATTAGAAATAGTTGATTAGCGCAAGGGTGATGGCGTCAGCCAGAATGAAGTCTAATCAAGAATAAAACCCAGGCAATTCCTCAGAGCTCACAACATGACAATAAATCATATTAATAATCTCCAGCTCATGTCGATGCAACTCATCCGTAGCCGCTGCACAGCAATCCTCCACCACAATCACATTAAAACTTTCATCTGCCAGACTACGTACCGTGGATGACACACATTGATCAGTAAATATCCCGGCGACAACCACATGCTGTATACCCATATTGCTTAATATCAGTCGTAGGTTGGTGCCGGTGAGTGCACTGTCTGTGGTTTTGGTGACTACAATTTCATCACCCTGTGGCTGTAGTTCAGGGACGATCTGGCTTTCTGCGCTAGTCATTGGCATTAACAGGTAATTAAATCCTGGCTTTTTCTGACTCAGCGATCGATCTCTGCCATCTTCTTTAAGGCAGGCGATGCGTGCAAAGATAACTTCGACGCCACGTTGACGTGCATCTTCAATGAGTTTCGCTGTGCTGGGGATAACCTGGTGATTCATCCGATCATAAAAAGGCTGCCAACGTGAGTTTTCAACAGGATCATCGGTAGGCGTGATATAGGTGTTCTGGATATCGATGATTAATAATGCTGTTTTTTCCGGTGGTAAGATTATATCTTCAGGTGCTTCAGCATTTTGATAATAAAATGAGCGGTATGCGGTTTTCCAGTTCATGCCGGTGATCCTGTTTCGCTAAAATATTCCTGATACCTCAAAGCTGGGCTTATTGCAAGGTATTAACCACGGAGATTCTGCTCCGCAAGCGCAGCGCTGTCATGCAGGAAACATCAGGCCGTGTTTTATAAACAGGTGCGCAGGCGAAGACAAGATTCGTCCTCGTTCCTGTTTTTCGTGGTTAATTTTATGCCGCTAAAGAATGAACTACGAAGTACACGAAGGGCACGAAGGTTTTTGGTTGTACTTGATGTTTCTTATGGTGGCTTGCTGGTGCTGCGGTTTGGTTGTTGTGCGGGCCGTGAGGATTTATTTTAAACCACAGAGAACACAGAGGGCACAGAGAATATATTATTTGATACCTTCTTAGCGGCCTTCGTGGTTATTGTTTTTCTCGTTCTCATGGTTCTCCGCACTACTGTACGGAATGGTTGAGTTATACCTGGAAACGGCCAATAGTGACTAGCTGTTCAGAGTTTCCCTTAACGGCGACTTAAATATAAATGCTCGTCATTACCGGACTTGATCCGGTAATCCAGCCGGTCTCGATTATCCTGCCATCGCACTGGATTACCCAGTCGAGCTGGGTAATGACGATGTAATAGCGGTTGTTATGACACTTTTGAAACACGCAGGAATTATCCCGGACAGTAGCGATGTCCTCCGAGGGAACCCCTGTAAATTACTTCTTAGAAACAATGAGCCACGATTTGTTTCATGAGAGAACACAGAGGATTATTTAGGTGAGGGGGGTTGTTTTTTCAACAGCCTGGTACCTTTTCTCCTATATCAGTAGCGTAATTATTCCTACGAAAAAAAATCAAACCTCTGTGTGCTCTGTGCTCTCTGTGGTGAGTCGTCTTTTTTACTGGGTTCAGCTTTTTTATCTAGGTCGCTTTACCTGGATAACTTTCTATCCCCGGATTTTTCATAACATTAATCAGCGTAGGATGATTTATCTTCGGTAAGCGTAATACATTATCCTTGTCTTTCTTTGCCAGAATATAATCATGCACGATATCCCACATCAGGCGACCTTCGGGGGTGCGGTTGACACTTGCCCAGCCAGCTACCTTGTAGGTTTTTTCAGGATCAATTGCCTCTCCATTGTCGAGTCTGGCATTGGTAATGCGCTCGCCCAGTCCTTTGGAAGGGTCTATGGTGTAATCAAGACCACCAACACGTACCATGTCACCACCAGACTGTAAATAAGGGTCAGGGTCAAACAGGTTGTCTGCCACACCTTCCAGTGTGTTCATCAGGTCTTTGCCTTTCATGTCGGCGACATAGGTTTCGGCATAGGTCATGGAACATTGAGTCATCACATCTTCCATGGTGATCCATTCGCCTTTCAGTGTGGTGGTGCCCCAGCGTACTCCGGCTGACATGGCGATATCGGCCTTATATTCATGACGTAATGCATTACATAAAACCTGATCCCAGGTGCCCATGAAGTTACCTCGGCGGTATAAGGTGCGGTCAGCTATTGCAAGTTTTTCATCCAGAATCTGTTTGAAGGTTTTTCCCACACGCTTGGGATTATAAGAGAACTTGCTGGAACGGCTTTCGATGATTTTATCGGTATACACGGTGTTACGCATCTGCTCGATATAGGCCTTCATCTCCTTGTCTTCAGGCAACCAGTCGGAGATAACTGGTAGCATTTTATAGCTCATGTTTTTGATACCGTTGTCGATATCAAAGTCCATCACGCCAATGTATTTACCATTGGAGCCGGCGTTGGTCACCCAGCAGTCATTACCCGCCTTGTTCTTAACCTTGATGGGTTGGGGCATGCCATCGTGCGTATGACCACCAAATACGGCATTCAGGCCAGGGACGCGTTCTGCCATTTTGATATCAACGTCCATACCGTTGTGTGATAACAATACAATTGCATCTGGCTTTTCTTCACTGCGAATGTCCTCAACCAGATCAGCCATATCATCTTCGCGTAGGCCAAAAGACCAGTCGGGGAAGAATTCCTGTGGGTTGGCATTGGCTGTACGCGGGAAGGCCTGTCCGACAACCGCTATACGTGCGCCGCCGACTTCCTTCATGACATAAGGCTGGAATGCATAGCCGGCTTCTTCGTCATAAAGTCCACGGCCATCAAATTTTTCTACCATAGTGGCGTATTCATCACCAAATAATGCATCTTCTTTTACGCGCACATTCTGGCCAATAAAATCCCCCTTAAACAGGGCAACATTACTTAAAACTTCATTTTCACGATAGGTGAATTCCCAGTGGCCGACCATCACGTCGAGGCCCAGAATATTAGATGATTCAACCATGTCGACGCCACGTGTCCATAGTGAAGTTCCTGAGCCCTGCCATAGATCACCACCATCCAGTGTCAGGGTGTTTTCTCTACCGCCAGCTTCTTCGCGTAGCATATCCAGCAGGGTTTTGATCTGCGGGTAGCCTCCGGTTTTACCGAATTGTTGTGCTGATCTGGCAAAGTTCAGATAGGTATAAGCATAGGCTTCAGGTGAGTTTTCATTCAGTCCCATATACTTGAGAAACTTCTTGCCAACCACATGCGGTGGCCGTCCAAAGGCTTCGCCAACGCCCAGATTGACATTGGGTTCGCGGAAATATACAGGTAATAATTGACCGTGCACATCGGTGATATGCAGAATGCGCGCATTACCATTCATAGGTAGTTTATAAAAATCTTTAGGCATCTTTGATGCCATGGCTGAAGAAGGCCAGAACACGGGAATGGTTGATGCGGCTGCACCTGCGCCCAGTAACTTAATAAAGTTACGACGATCAATTTTATTCATAAGAACTCCAATATCTTTTTAATAGTGATGGCTGAGTAAGCACCCTGTTTTTGGTATATGATGCCGCTGCTGTGACGTTTATTCCTTATTTTTTATTATCATTTCTATGCATTGTAAACTATTTTCTCTGGCCTTTTTGCTACTGATTTTTACCTTTCCTGTATCAGCCGATGTGGTCAGGCCTGCGTTGATTGAGATCAGTCTGTATACCACAGGCAAGGTTGTGGTTGAGGTTCGAGCCAGTGTGGAAGCCTTGCTGACTGGTATCAATGGGCGTTACCGCAATACTCAGGAAGCCCCCAACGCTGAAGAATATGATACCTACCGCAAGATGCTGCCTGGCGAGCTTGCTAAGGCATTTGAAGCATTTAAGCCGAAATTCATCCAGGGGATTGATCTTAAATTAGACGGTGAAAGCTTGCCGCTGACCTTTGATTCGGTAGATATACCTGAGCCGGGTTACACAAAAGTACCAAGAATCAGTACATTAAAGCTTGTGGGTGAAGCTTCTCGCCAGCACAGGCAACTGATCTGGTATTACCCCATGCGCTTTGGTGATCATGCTACCCGGGTGCGCCAGGTAGATGAGGAAAATCAGAAATGGCACTGGTCGGATCATCAGTGGATCAAGAAAGACGTCTACACCGAGCCTTATGCGCTGGACCATATCTTTACCCGTCAGAGCTTTCTGCAGGTTTTTAAAACCTACGCAGCTTCCGGGTTTCAGCATATCTTTCCAAGTGGCATGGATCATATTCTGTTTGTGCTGGGGATCTTTTTACTGAGCACGTCGTTGCGCCCGCTGTTGTGGCAGGTCACCATGTTTACCATTGCTCACTCGATTACCTTAAGCCTGTCAATGTTGGGACTATTCAGTTTGCCCGCTCAGGTTGTTGAGCCACTGGTTGCGCTTTCTATTGCCTATGTGGGTATAGAGAATGTGTTTAAACCCCGGCTGCATAAAAGCCGCCTGTGGCTTGTTTTCGGATTTGGTTTGTTGCATGGCCTGGGCTTTGCTTCCATCCTGTCTGAGTTTGGAATGCCCAAAGATGATTTTGCTCTGGCACTGATAAGCTTCAATGTGGGTATTGAACTGGGTCAGCTAGCGATAATCTCTATTGCCTTCCTCGCAGTAGGTGTATGGTTCAGGCATCAGCAGATATATCGCAGACTGGTGGTGCTACCCATGTCCATAATTATCGGAGTGGTGGGCCTGTACTGGTTCTGGCAACGACTGGAGTGGGTTAGCTGAGCTTATCGAGAAACGTGGTAACCCCTGGGGTACACTATTTTAATATTTAAATTATTCCACCACGGAGGCACAGAGCACACAGAGATTAAGAAGTATGGTCATTCCCTGCGGTAGCTTGGAAGGCGTGCTATAGCGAGGAGGCGTTTAGATATTCAAGGGATGAAATCTAGTGTGATTTGATGCTGAAATATCGTTTAGACCCCATCCCCGGGTTCGTAAACAACACTACCATGTTCCTCTACCGCTGCTTTTGTATTTTCTGTGTAGTTAATTCATAGGTAAAAACCTGACTAATTGCTTCTCTCTGTGGACTCCGTGTCCTCTGTGGTGAGTTTTTAATGCATTACATAAATCTGGGCTTATGGGGTAATCAGAAAAATACATATTAGCGAAGTTCCTTTGATGTAAATCAATATGCTGCTGTGAATAGCGACATACTATACTGCTATAAGTAAATGCAATGTAAGAGGAGTACAGCTAGATGGATGAATCCTTAAAAGAATTGCTGGAGGCCGAGCAAAAGGCCGAGGACATAGTGACGCAGGGAGAAAAACAACGTGACGACATCATCCAGCAGGCAGTTGATGATGCGCGGGCTCTGGAGCAGCAGTTTCATGATCGCCTGCCTGAAATGCACCAGGCCTTTAGCGATAAGGCAGAGGAGCGTGCAGTCCAGAGTATTGCTGAAATTAAGGTGAGATACGATGAGCGGAATAAAGAGCTTAGAGCACTTGCCGAACAGCATGCGGATGAAGCAGCCGAGCATGCCCTCAAACTGATTCTTTTCGATCAAAGCAGCTGATGTCTATTCATACATCAGACTCCTACCTCTCTGCACGTACTGATCTGATGGTTCAGCGTCTTCTGGATGAGTCAGTGTTAAATCGAATCGTGGCTAGTGACCTGGAACAGCTACCAGCACTTATTCAATCCATGTTGCCAGAGCAAAATCTGGAAATTCCTCTACCCCAGCTACGAAGATTGATTACATATAGTATGTACCTCGATTTTCAACTCTTGCTACGCCCCTTAAATGCCAATAATCGACGTTTTCTGAAACAGGCAATTCGATGGTTTGAGCTATCTAATCTAAAGGTGCTCATACGTGGCAAGTTTGCCGGAGTGAAAGAGTCGGAGCTGCAAAAGCAATTGATCAATCTGGGTGAGTATGCAGATTTACCAATCAAGACTTTACTGGAAACCGATGATCCCTTTGAAATGCTGCGCTTGCTGGAACAGACGGCCTATGGTGGGATTGTACGTCAGGCAAGACGGGTTTTTGATGAGCAGGGGCATGATCTTTTTTCTCTGGATTCAGCGATTGATCGTAATTTCTTTATCGAGCTGGCAACTCGAGCCCGTTTTCTTACCAGTGAAGAACAGATACATCTGAACGATGTTCTTGGTGTATTAATGGATCGCTTTAATCTGCTCTGGTTACTGCGCTATCGCTTTTCCTACGGATTGTCTGCAGCACGATCTTATTACCTTTTAACCGCAACTGGTAAGCGTCTGCAGTCCTCACAGCTGATGAATCTGGCGAGTAAAGGCTCTCTGCCAGAAGTGATAGAAGAGCTGCCGCCGATGCTGAAGAAACTGCTGTCTTCTGCACATACGATATTCGAGGTTGAACAGATTATGGAGCTGTATTCTCTTTCGGCAGCTAAAAAGGGTCTGAGTCATCACTATTCTGATATTACGCGCCTGTTTTCCTATCTCTTATTGCGAGAAGCAGAGACGCGTTATTTATTGGCGATTATCAAAGGTAAGCAACTGGGCTTTAGTGAAGAGCTGATTGGCCAGGCAGTGGGGTTCGGTGACTGATGTTAAGTACTCCGGTAATCATGAAACGTATGAAGCTGAGGTTGATCGCTGATGATACTCAGCTGGCGGCAAATGTACTTGCTGCGCTTTCGGTGGTGCACCTTGAAGAAATGTCGGATGAAGAGGAGTTGTTACTGGATAATCCTGCCCATGATTTCCAGGACAGTTTTCATAGTATTCTGTCGCGCTACAAAAAAATACATGCCTATATTCCAGGCTCTACTATTGAAGACCTCACATTAACTCGATCTACATTGCTAACGGTTGATCAGCTTTCCGTGGTTGATGAAAAACTGAAACAGTTATGGGCAGAGGTTTCACAGCATGAGGAGCAACAGCGACAGCTAAAAGAACAAAGCAGCGCCGTGAATCAATTACTGGGTAGCCTGCAGCGCTTCATTAATCTGGATATAGACCTCAGACGATTAGGACGGCAAAGTCAGTTTTTAAATGTGCAAACGGGTATGGTTGCGAGCAGTAATACTGATCAGCTACGTCGGGCATTATCCATTAGTGGCTACGTGCTGGATCGTTTTTATACATCCGAAGGTGCTGATTTTGTGATTATTGTTGGCTCCGCAGAGCAGGCTGAGGAAGTACAGGAGTTGCTCAGGTCAGCTGATTTTAGAGAACTCACTATTCCTGAAGAATTTACTGATCACCCACAGACCGTGAGCGATAAATTAAAGGCAAAACAACAGGATATCAATAACAGTCTGCAGCAGCAGCAACAACAATTGCAGGAACTGGTACAAAGTAATCAGGCATTACTACAACAGGCAGGACAACTGGTTTATCAGGCTATGCCATATGCCTATGTGGCGGCTTACCTCAAAGGTAAAGGGCGTTTAGTCACCTTGCAGGGATGGGTTCCTGAGTCTCGTGTAAAAGAAATAGAGAGAAGCCTGGAGGGCAGACTGGAATACCCTTACCAGTTAATATTTGAATCACCCACTCAGGATGAGTTATCCAGTGTACCGACCAAGTTACGCCAGAACTGGCTGATCAGGCCTTTTAATTCTCTGATCAAACAGTACGGCTTACCACAGTACGGAGAGTATGATCCGGGTATCTTGTTTGCGCTTAGCTATACGCTGATGTTTGGCATGATGTTTGGTGATATTGGGCATGGTGGTGTGATTTTAGTGGCTGCTTTGATGTTTATACGGCGTATGCCAGCACTGGCAGTAATAGGCAGTCTGGCTGGTGCATCTTCGGTGTTGTTCGGATTTCTCTACGGCAGTCTGTTTGGTTATGAGCATATTGTACATCCGCTATGGATGTCACCCATGGAAGACCCGCAACTGGTATTACGTCTGGCGCTGTATTGGGGAATTGGGTTTCTTATCATTGCCAACCTGCTATCGATACGCAATGCCTGGGTGATGGGGCTTTATCGTCAGGCACTTTACAGTCCGCTGGGGATAACTGGATTAGTCTTTTATCTGCTGGCTGTGTTCTATCTGATCACGGTTGACTTTCTCCCTTCTATAGCCGGCATGGGCATAAAATTACTCATAGTTATCACCATGCTGATGATGCTTTATTACCAGTGGCTGGAATCATCAGGCTCACTGGTTGAGCGCGTTATGGTGGTTATGGTTGAAGGACTGGAAATCGTCATCAATAACGTCTCTTCAACCTTGTCTTTTCTGCGTATTGCTGCTTTTTCACTCAATCATATTGCATTGGCCACCGCTGTATTTACGCTGGCAGCCATGCTGGATACCTTCGGGCATGGTGTGGCAATCGTGCTGGGTAATATTTTTATCATTGTTCTTGAAGGGGCGATAGTGGCGATTCAATGCCTGCGCCTTGAGTACTATGAAGGCTTTTCACGTTTTTTCAGTGGCAAGGGTAAGCCTTATCAACCACTGAAAATAGACCCTATTTAACAACAGGAGATCACTATGAGTACGCTAACCATTGTATTGACTATTAGCATGTTGTCATTAATCGGACTGGGCATTTATCTGCAATATAATCCGGTACAGGGAGGGGCGCGTATACCTAATTGGGTTCGAGGCAGTGTCGGGCTTAATTTTATAATTTTTGTAGGTGGCATCGGTTTGATGATGGTGTCTGGCATTAACGAAGCGTTTGCGCAAACCGCAGCGCTTGAAGGTGCCAGGGAAATTAGTATCGGCTATGGTCTGGCGTTGATTGGTATTGGCCTGCCAACCGGGCTGGCAACCATTGGTGCTGGAATCGCAGTGAGTTCAGTCGGTGCCGCATCGTTGGCGGTGATTACTGAAAAGCCTGAAATGTTTGGACGAACTCTGGTGTATTTAGGGCTGGGTGAAGGTATTGCGATCTATGGTCTGGTAGTGACTATCCTGTTGCTGGGCAAAATCTAATGCGCCAGCTGGCAATTGGTAACAGTGCTTTAATGGATGGGTTTTCCCTGCTTGGTATGGAGACCTACGCAGATTTAGATATCACTGAGATTGAAAAAATATTGACCCAGTTATTACGTAATAAAGAAAGTGCACTCATCTTTTTGCAACAGAATCTGGTGCAGGCTGGTTTACCCATACTTGATCAGATACGCAATGAAGGCGGGCATATATTAATCAGTGAAATTCCAGATATTCTTTCGGCAAATAAATATCAGGCACCGGTAGATCTTTTGATTGGTCGGGTGCTGGGTAATTCTGCAGTGGAGGAGATTCTCAATGGCGAATAACTCAACGAATCAGGTTAAGGCATTGCAGGATGCAATTATCCAGCGTGCCAAGGTATTGACAGAAGAACACATCACTCAGGGGCAGATGACACGTACTCGAATCATGGAAGATGCGCGCGCCAAAGTGAAGCTGATGGAGCAGAAAGAGCTATTGGCTGCCAAGGAAAATGCGGAACGTGAATTCCAGCGTCGGGTTCAGGCTAACGAAATCAAGCTGCAGGCATCGCTGGACAGGCATCGCTGGGGACTGGTCCAGTCTGTAATGGATAAGGTCAACCAACAGGTGTCGGATATTGCTCTGGATAGAGAGACTTATGACCCGATATTCACACAACTATTAACCAAAGGTGCCAAAGAGCTTGCTCAACCCAGTATGCATGCAATGCTTAATCATAGAGATCGTAAGAATTATGCTGCAAGCTGGAAGCAGATGACTGAGAAACTGGGTTTTAATGTCCAGCTTTCTGAAGAGCTATGTGAGTGTAGTGGTGGGCTGAGACTGGTATCAGAGGATGGCACGATGATGATTGATAATACCTTTGAAGGGATTATTGCACGTCGTGAAGATGAGTTGTTACGAACTATTTTGGAACGTCTTTTTTCAAAAGTTCTCAGCATAGAGGCAACTACAAATGGGTAAGGTGATAGAAGTAAATGGGCCCATAGTCACCATTCAGCAGGAAGGCATTACCAATGGTGAACAGGTCAAGATTGGTAAGCTTGGACTAGTGGGTGAAGTAATTCATCTACGGGCAAAGGATGCGCTGGTGCAGGTTTATGAATCAACTGATTCTTTAAAACCGGGTGAGCTGGTAGAAGCTCTAGGTCATCCCTTATCGGTAGAGCTTGGCCCCGGCATGCTGGGACAAATTTTTGATGGTGTACAACGTCCACTCAATCGCATACTTGAATTAAGCGGTCAGCATATTAGTCGTGGTCTATTGGTAAATGCACTGGATAGAGAAAAACTCTGGCACTTTATTCCAGATGATAGCTTGCATATAGGTGAGACTTTAAAACCCGGCCAGGTCATCGCCTCGGTACAGGAAACTGAAACCATTGTACATAAAATACTGGTCCCTCCTGATTGTAAAGGAGAAGTGGTAGAGCATGCACCCGAAGGCGACTATACAGTAGAGCAGGTGGTCGTTCGCTTACGTAATAAACATGGTCGTATCAGTGATTTGAAAATGTATCACGAATGGCCAGTACGTCAGCCACGGCCCTATGGCGAGCGAGATAACTCAAGTAACCCATTGTTGACAGGACAGCGTGTGCTGGATACTTTCTTTCCTTTGTTAAAAGGTGGCAAAGCAGCTGTACCGGGACCATTCGGTGCAGGTAAAACTATGGTGCAGCAGCAGATTGCGCGCTGGGCCAATGCTGATATTGTACTGTATGTGGGTTGTGGTGAACGAGGTAACGAGCTGGTCGATATTCTTGAATCCTTTCCAAAATTGATTGACCCGCATAGTGGTCGTTCATTGATGGAGCGTACCTTTCTGGTGGCAAATACCTCCAATATGCCGGTGGTCGCACGTGAAGCCAGTATCTATGTTGGTGTAACCATGGCCGAGTATTATCGTGATCAGGGCTATGATGTGGTGATGGTAGCCGACTCCACCAGCCGTTGGGCAGAGGCGCTGCGTGAGGTAGCAGGTCGTCTGGGTCAGATGCCAGTGGAAGAGGGTTATCCGGCCTATCTGGCTTCACGTCTAGCGGCATTTTATGAGCGAGCTGGGGCTGTAAAAACGTTAAACGATGAAAGTGGCTCGGTCAGCCTTATTGGAGCTGTCAGCCCGCCGGGTGGTGATTTTTCTGAACCCGTTACCAGTCATACCAAGGAAATTATCCGTACATTCTGGGCATTGTCTAAACCACTGGCTGATGCGCGACATTATCCCTCTGTATCCTGGCAGGACAGTTTTTCGGACTATCAACATAGAGCCGCTGAATGGTGGGCAGAGCATGTTGATACCAAGTGGGCGCAACGCCGTGCTCAGGCACTGGCATTACTGGCACAGGCTGATGAACTGGAAAGAATCGTTAATCTGGTCGGGCCGGAAGCCTTGTCATCATCGCAACGATGGGCGCTGGAAAGCACGGCTCTGATCAAGGAAGCGGTGTTACAGCAATCTGCGCTTGATCCAATAGATAGTTACTGCTCACCAGAGAAGCAGTTTCAATTACTGGATATCGTGATGTTATTACATGATGAAGGAAAGGTATTGATCAAGTTGGGTGTTCCAGTCGAGCAGTTACAGCAATTAAAAAGTATCGGACAATTGAAACGACTTAAGTCGACCTATAGCAGTGAACAACTGGAAGAAATGAAAGCATTCCGCACGCAACTTTGTACTGAGCTGGATGTGATCAGGGTGGAATACAGTTCTAAACAGGAGACCGTGTGATGACAGCGATTGAATATCGAAAGGTCGACAACCTGCATGGCGCATTGATGTACATGAAAGGGGTGGGTGCAGTAGCCGCAGGTGACCGAGTGGCTATTCGTGACCACAAGGGTAACCGACGCAATGGTCAGGTTTTAAAAACCTCAGAAGAAGTTGTATTGGTACAGGTTTTTGAAGGTACAGATAATCTGGACCTGGAAAATACCTGGGTGCGTTTTCTCGACGAGCCGTTTGAAATGCCGCTATCACCAGATCTGCTTGGACGAAACTTCAATGGTATCGGTGCGCCGCGAGATGGGCGTCCACCGATTATTTCCAGCCTTAAGCGCGATGTAAATGGAGCTCCGGTCAATCCAGCCGCACGTGCCTATCCGAGAGAGTTTATCCAGACCGGTATTTCTACTATCGATGGCCTGAATTCGCTGGTACGTGGGCAGAAGCTACCCATCTTTTCGGGGTCAGGTCTGCCGCATAATCAGCTGGCAGCTCAAATAGTCCGACAGGCCAAACTGACTGGCGAAGCCTCCAGCTTTGTGGTGGTGTTTGCGGCTATGGGTGCGTCCTATTCAGATGCACGATTCTTTGAAGACGAATTCGAATCCAGTGGTGTGTTGCGTAATGTGGTGATGTTTACCAATCTCGCTAACGATCCTCCTATGGAACGATTGATCCTGCCGCGTACCGCATTAACGGTAGCAGAGTATCTGGCTTACGATCTTGATCTGCACGTGCTGGTCGTGATTACGGATATGACCAAGTACGCTGAAGCCCTGCGCGAGGTGGCCACCGAAAAGGGAGACGTTCCTTCGCGTAAAGGCTATCCAGGATATCTATATTCAGATCTGGCTGAAATCTATGAGCGTGCAGGCCGGGTGCGAGATCATCATGGTTCCATCACCATGATCCCTGTGTTATCTATGCCGAGTGATGATATTACTCATCCTATACCTGATTTAACTGGGTATATTACCGAAGGCCAGATCGTTATGAGCCGTGATTTGCATAGCAGATCAATCTATCCACCGGTTAATGTGCCTCCCTCATTATCGCGTTTGATGAAGGATGGGATAGGCAAGGACGATACGCGTGAAGATCATCCGCGAGTAGCCAGTCAGTTATATGCTGCCTACACCAGAGCTCTGGATGCGCGCAATCTGGCATCGATTATCGGTGCTGAAGAGTTGTCTGCTCGAGATCGGCGTTATCTACAATTTGCGGATGCATTTGAAGATCGCTTTGTTCGACAGGGTTTATACGAAGAGCGCAGTATTATCGAAACCCTTGATCTGGCCTGGGAAATCCTGTCGCTATTACCCACCGAGGCTTTGACTCGGGTTAGCGAGAAGGATTTGCAGAAATATCATAGCTGGGATGAAACCCTGTAATGCCGGATAGACTCAACATAGCCCCTACCAAAAGTAACCTGCTGGATTTGCGCAGCCGGGTAGAGTTTCTGGATCAGGGCTACCAACTGCTGGAAAGGAAGCGTGAAATGTTGACGCGCCTGGTATATGGACAGTTGAAAGAATACCGTAAGCTGCGCAGTAAGGCACACGCCAGTCTACAAAAAGCCTATCGTAGTTTAAGTATCACCCAGATGCGCACGGGCACTCAGCGTATTCGACAACTGGCGCTGGGCATGCCCGAAGCTCTGAAAATTAAAGTATTGCCCAGGCGCAATATGGGGGTGCAGTATCCGTCAGTAGAAATCACCCCACAACCTATGGAGCCTGTGGGTATCCTGGGTACCGATGTAATGCTGGATGAAACGCGCAAAGACTTTAGCGATATGGCCATGCAAATGGCAAAACTTGCCGAGGTTGAGTCAGCGCTATGGCGTTTACTGGAAGAACAGCGTAAAACGCAGAAAAGGGTTAATGCACTCAAGTACAACGTGATACCGCTTTACTGGCGCACGATCAAATACGTTCAAACAACTCTGGAAGAAGAAGAAAGGAATGTATTGTTTCAGCTTAAGTTGCTTCAGGAACGCAACCAGTAGTCTAATATATCTAACGGCGTTTAGTGTTAGTGTGTAAAATCCCTGCGTTTCATCCTGCCCGTACGACCAAACCAACGCTATGACTGAATCAACATTTGAATCTGCTTTCGGTAACTTCCAGCTGGAAAGATTGCCAAGACGCAAAAAAGAACTGCTAAGGGCCTGGGATGCTGCGGATGAATATCTGTTACAAACCTTGTTCGAAGAAGCTGCAGATTTAAAAAAGCCTCTGATCTGTAATGATGGTTTCGGCGCATTGGGTGTAGCTCTGGCAGAATATACCCCGATTAGCTGGTCAGATTCCTGGCTAGCGCACCAGGCTTTGCAGGAAAATCTCAGCAGTAATGGCCTGGATAAGTCAGCAGTCGACTGTCTTCCCAGCACTTCACCTCTCAGGGGTAAGTTTGATCTGGTATTGATAAAGGTTCCCAAAAATCTGGCCTTGCTGGAATATCAGTTGATCCAGCTAAAACCGCATCTTTCTGATAACGCCAGATTGATGCTGGCTGGTATGGTTAAGGCAATGCCACCATCGATCTGGAAACTGCTGGAAAAAACTATAGGTCCATGCGAAACCAGTCGCGCACAAAAAAAGGCTCGTATCATTACCGTGCGGCCAAACCCTCAATTGCCACAGATAAGCTCAAAATACCCACTCAGCTGGAAGCTTGAAGATACCGACTTCACTCTAGTGAATCATGCGAATACCTTTTCACGAGAAAAACTGGATAACGGAACGCGCCTGATGCTGCAGCATTTACCCGAGACCGAGGGCGAAGGGGATATAGTTGATCTGGGTTGTGGCAATGGAGTACTGGGTCTGATGGCTGCACACAAAAACCCTTTAGCCAATATTCACTTTGTCGATGAGTCATATATGGCCATTGAATCAACTCGCCTGAATGTACAACAACTCGGAGAACGAACAGGAACTGTGCATTTTTATAGCGCTGACGGTTTAAAGGAATTCGCTGATAACAGTCAGGATCTGGTGTTATGCAATCCGCCATTTCATCAGGAAAAGGCGCAACTGGATACAGTGGCTTTATCCATGTTTGCTGAATCAGCCAGGGTATTACGTGAAGGAGGGGAGCTATGGGTGATTGGAAACCGACATCTGCATTATCACAATAAACTCAAAGCCTGGTTTAAGCAGGTTGAGCTGGTAGCTTCGGATCGGAAATTTGTGCTTTTAAAGGCAACATAAAACGAGAGCCGAATGGCACTTACTTAAGGGCAAAATGTCATCGCGAGCGTCAGCGCGGCGATCTCTAACCTTGTCGAAGCCTCACTGACGAAGAGATTGCCACGTCGCAAGCTCCTCGCAATGACCGCATATAAGCCTTAAGTAAGTGCCATTCGGATCTAATCTCTTATATTCTATTAGTCCGCTGCAGGGCAGCTAATGTCATCCAGATTCGAGTTTTGATCGTCAACTGCTACGATGCATACACAAGTCTTGCTATCAACCAGTCCTAACATTGCAACTTTTCCTTTTTGGATATTCTCAATTTCGAGTTTTGGGGCAATAAGTTGAATGGCTTTTTCTTCGAAGCTGCTAGTTGATTTCAGTACGGTCCCTTTGACGGTATAAGGGGCGGGCAAATTGTTTGCTATAGAAGGCGATTTTCCAATGCCAAAAAAGCCAGAGCTGACTTTTTCCAACGAATCAATTTTCACAAGAACTTTCGATTCAATGTTACGATTCGCTGGCCATTCCCATTTTAATTCCAGATAGTTAGACATTGCGCATGCTCCTACACTTATTAGTGTCAAAAAACTTAATAGGCCAAGTTTGAGGGTTTTATTCAACAAGCAGGTCATATTTATTTCCGCTTAAAAGGGAAGCTCCGACAAATCCACAATTGTAAATGATACTTCAGGGTCCGGCCTGAATGGCACTTACTTAAACTGAAAACTGTCTTCGCGAGCGTTAGCGCGGCGATCTCTAAAACAGTGCTGAGACCATCTGCCGAAAGGGATTGCCAAGTCGCAAGCTCCTCGCAATGACGTCGTGTTAGCCTTAAGTATGTGCCATTCGGGTCTGGCCTTACATTTGATACATGATTTTCGAATTGATATTTCCTGACTTTTCCACGGCAGAAAATAAGAAAATGGTCAGGCATCTATGAATAGAGTTACCGGATGCTTAATACCATATCATCTAGCGCGGTAACGCACAGGGCGAGATTTTTATAAATGATACTGACCGCTCAACTGAATTAGTTCAGACATAATCCGATACTTCACTTGAAAAAGACTAAACCAAAACTGTTACCAGCCGATATAACAATTAAAGGTATTATTTTTAGGTGACTGTTATGAAAGACCTGTATCCCCCAAACGAAGAACTGATCCTGGAAACCATCAGTGGACTTTCTGCCCAGCTATATTCCAGTGAAAAAGCCAAAGTGAGTTATGCGGATTACCAGCATAGCTGCTTTCTGCTTGAAATGATTGATGACCTGGAACAGCAGCTAGAAGATAGCTGTAAGCATTGTTAGAAGAGGCGTATCTGCCGCCTGACAGATACGCTTTTCCTTAAACTATATTTTTAGTCACAACAGTGATTATCGACACGTGTTAACAGGTCCTAAGAGGCCCTGGCATGAATTGGATGATCTTTAACCTTTCCTCTTTTGCTTCACACATCCACAGTCACACTACCGATCGGATTCGAGCAGCAGGCCAGGATATAGCCATCGGCGATATCGTCCTCAGAAATGCCGCCGTTGTGTACCATATGCACCTCTCCAGTCATTTTTTTTACCTTACAGGTTCCACAGACTCCAAAGGTACAGCCGGAAGGGATGTTGAGTCCATTTGCCTTCGCCGCTGCCAGGATGGTTTCGGTCTGGGCGACCCTGGCTGTGACACCAGAGGTCGCGAAGGTCACTTCGGCGCGGGTCTCCTCATCGGGGATTACATCGTCCAGTTCGGGTGCATCGGATTCAGTTTCGACCTTGGCCTGGAAACTTTCCTGATGGTATCGGTTCATGTCGAAGCCGAGACCTTGCAGGGCTTCGCGCACGGCCTGCATGAAGCTCTCGGGTCCACAGCAAAACACTTCACGTTCCAGGTAATCCGGCGCCATCAACCCCAGCATGAGCTGGTTGAACATGCCCCGGTAACCTGTCCAGGCACGAAACCGGTTGGGGGTTTCGACCACCCAGTGCAGATCGATACCCGGTACCCGGCTCGACATGTGTTCGAGCCGCTCACGGAAGATGATCTCGTTGGGACTGCGTGCGCAGTTGATGAAAACGATATCCGGTATGGTGCCAAGATCGAACATCCAGGTCGTCATGGACATAACGGGCGTAATGCCGGAACCAGCCGAGATGAAGAGGTACTTCTCGGCTGGATGGTTTAGATGGCTGAACAGCCCTGCGGGCCCGATGGCTTTGAGGCGCATGCCCGGCTGTAAATGATCAAGCATCCATTGAGTACCAATGCTGCCTTCCTGCGCCTTGACCGTGACGGAGACTGAGCGCGGCCGTGACGGCGAGGAAGAGATGGTATAGGTGCGGTACAGCGGTCCGCCCGGTACCGGCAGTTCCAGAGTCAGGAACTGACCGGGCAGGTAATCAAATAATGCGCCCGATGGCGCCTGAAAGCTGAAAGTTGCTGTATTGGGTACCTCGGGGATGACAGAAACACACTCCAACAGCTCTTCATCGGACCAGATTGAACGTGCCGGCAGGCGGCTGAGATCGTTAGTCATATTCACTCCACTGCCAGGGCAAGATGGACGCGGGGTGCCAGCTGCTCAGCCATAGTCCTACAATACCAGTCGACATACTGGATGACTCCGGATTCCTGAACAGGAGAATACGGGCCTGGCTGGTATGCGGGTGAATCTATGCCCATCTGGTTATCCTCGACTACGCGGCGGTCTTCGTCATTGGTGGCGGTCCAGACCTCGGTCAGACGCTTGAGATCATAGTCGCGACCTTCAACCGCATCCTTATGTACCAGCCATTTGGTAGTGACCGCCGTCTCTTTGGGCGAGATGGGTGTGACACGGAAAACGACCGCATGGTCGGGCAGGAAATGGTTCCAGGTCGTCGGATAATGGAACTTGACGAGTGTGCCTGCATCATCGAAGGGGATGCGGCCAAGCGTTCTGCTCACCGCCGTTTTGCCATCCATGGTATAGCTTTTGGCTCCCTCGTTGAGTGGCATACGTGCAAGCCGATATTGACCGCTATCTGCGATTTGAAAGCGGGAAGGCAATCCTGCTGATTCGCAGCGTTCGAAATGCTTGAGCAAATGGGGTGGTGAGGCATCCTCCCCAATACCGGTAACAAGAGGGTCTTCAGGATAGGTCCGGCACAATGCGGGGTGGTTACCTCCGCAATGGTAACATTCCCGGTTGTTCTCCCAGACCAGTTTCCAGTTGCCCTTTTCTATGATGGTGGATTCGTGTGCGACGCGGGCGTTTTGCAGATCATGTATTTCGAGATATGGACCAGCCAGTTTGGCGAACTCATCGAAGTCGGGGGCCTCTTCGGCTAGGCAGATATAAACCAGTCCCGCAAGCTCGCGGCAATGCACCTGCTTCAGGCTGTGTTCAGACGGGTCGAAATCTGTTCCCATATCACGTGCCCACAGAACGCTGCCATCCAGCTCATAGGTCCACTGGTGATAAGGGCAGACGAGCTTCGGGATATTGCCTTTTGCAGCCTTGCACAAGACCGATCCACGGTGGCGACAGGTATTGTGAAAGGCCTGTATTATCCCATCGTAGTCGCGTACCAGGATGATGCGATAGTCGCCCACCTGATGGGTGACGTAGGAACCTGGTTTTTCCAGTTCGCAGGCAGGGATAGCGAACAGCCATTCTCGGTAGAAAATATGCTCCAGATCCGCGGCGAATATTTCGGGGTCGGTATAAAAGGGCCGCTCTAAAGAGTAGTTCGGTTTATGTGCAGCGATCAGCTGCGAAAGATCTTGTTTCATTGCTTTACTCCAGCCGCGCCCCGCGGCATTTGCTTGGGCGGGAGAAAAGCAAACCAGTCGAAACGCATGCATTGCGTATGACTATCTGGAAGCTTACACCACCACCCGTGGTTAATGTTTTATGCAGGGCTGGTTTCCGGACTTCAGAGTGGCCAAATGGCCGGCCACGGCACCTTCCCAGAGAACTTAATCTCCAGTGGTATTCACCGTGTCCATCGCTCTGTTACCGTTGCGGGGGCAGTGCCGGACTTACACCGGCTTCCCAATTCTTCACTGTTACCAGTGACACCTTGCAGCATATGCAACATCCTAATGTAAGGACATCACACTCGCATAGATCATCGTAAAATTCGGGCAGCTGAGTTATCTTAAAAACGACCTTAGCGATTCAGAAGCGGTCAGTCCTTAACACAATGTTTCGATTGGATAATTTTTTGGAGGCTTGCACGGTAGGGAATAAGGAAATGGCCAGACCACTTCTTATGGATGAACGCCCTGAACTATTATAATAAACTCAAAGCCTGGTTAAAGCAGGTTGAGCTGGTTGCCTCGGATCGTAAGTTTGTATTGCTAAAAGCGCATTAGTAGATAACAACGATTCAACTGGATTAAAGCGGCACTTTTCAGGTAAGGTTTGCTGTATTCACCCGCTTGAAAAAAGATTTTGAAAACACCGAATAATAAAGCCTTTGTGTTTATCCTGCCTGCGCTGTTAGTGGTCAGCTTCAGCACCTTTATCCCGATTCTGGCAATCGTGAACTATTCGGTACAGGATGTTTTTTACGGCAACGATTTTTTCTGGGTGGGTACGAAGTGGTTTAGCGAAGTACTGGGTTCCAGTGAGTTTTATCACAGCCTGCTGCGAACCTTTGCCTTTTCGATCATCGTGTTATGTATCGAAGTACCCCTGGGGATTCTGATAGCCCTCTCGTTGCCGAGGAAAGGCAAACTGGTTTCGTTTTATATCATGGTCATCGCGGTGCCGTTGATGATCCCCTGGGTGGCAGTGGGATTGATGTGGCTGTTGATTATTCACCCGCAGTGGGGCTCTCTCGGCGCGCTGCTGTCTCTGTTTAATACAAGCATTGATATGAACCATACGATAACGGCCTGGGCGGTTATTGTCTTTGTCGATGTCTGGCACTGGACGAGCCTGGTGGTGCTGCTGTGTTATTCAGGTCTACTGGCGATTCCATACCCTTATTATCAGGCTGCGCAAGTCGATGGCGCGAGCCGCTGGAATATCTTTCGCCATGTCGAGTTACCCCGGCTGAAACGGGTGCTGATGATCGCTGTACTGTTACGTTTCCTGGACAGTTTCATGATATATATTGAGCCGTTTATCCTGACCCGTGGCGGGCCGGGCAAATCAACCATATTTCTGTCACATGAGATCATGCAGACCGCGGTAAAGCAATTTGACCTGGGGCATTCTTCTGCCATCGCTCTGATCTATCTGTTGATCATCCTGTTGTTTTCCTGGGTTCTCTACAAAGTGATGTCTCCGCAGCACTGACCGCATTAGCAATCACTATGAAAAGACTACGCGCAATCAAACAATACATCCCGATGGTTTATGTGGCTGTGATACTGCTGCCGTTGTACTCCATCGTTAACTACAGCTTTAAAACGGAATTTGAAATCAAGAATAGTATCACCCCGATTCCAATGCTGGGAACGCTCAGCAATTACGAAGCCATATTCAGTGATTCACAGGCCTATATGGCGCTTTTGAATACAGTGATTTATGTGCTTATCAACAATATCATCACGTTGATAGTCGCTGTGCCGGCGGCCTTTGCCTTTTCGCGCTATTCCTTTCTCGCTGAGCGCCATGTGTTTTTCTGGTTCCTGGCGAGCAGAATGACCCCGCCGGCGGCGGTGGCGATACCGTTGCTGCAGCTTTACTCCAGTGTTGGCATCGCCGATACCCATGTCGCTGTCGCGCTCGCGCATTGTTTTTTTACGGTACCCGTCGCGGTGTGGATTCTAGAAGGATTTATTTCCTCGGTCCCGCGTGAGCTTGATGAGACTGCTATGCTGGATGGCTATTCACTGCCGCAGTTTTTTATGCGTGTGCTGATCCCTTCTATCGCGCCGGGCATAGGCGTGACTGCGTTCTTTTGTTTTATTTTTTCCTGGGTTGAAATCCTGCTGGCGAACTGGGTGACCACGATTGATGCTGTTCCCTTTGGCTCGATTCTGCTACGTGCAGGGACGGCGCTCGGGTTAAATTCCATAGGCTGGATGAGTGCCATGACCGTGGTAGCGATTTTGCCGGGTGTATTGATGATTTATTTTGTGCGCAATCATCTGGCTAAAGGATTTTCTCTGGGGCAGGTCCCGTGAAGCAATTGTCCGCCAGTCGCATTCAATTTATCGATGTCGCCAGGCTGTATGGTGTCATTCTGGTCTATTACGGCCACTTTATCGAAAGCTGCATGAAGGAAGGTAGCGCGATTGCTGCTGTGCATTACAAGTTCATCTATTCCTTCCACATGCCGCTGTTTTTCATTCTATCCGGCTTTATCGCGAAAGATTTGAGTAGCAACTATGACTTTGCCACCTTTACAAAACGACAGCTACTGTCGCGCCTGCTTCCCTATGCCTTTCTGACCTTTATTCTGGTCATCCCGACATTCTGGGTCAGCGGTTTTAGCGCGGGACTTGAGCTACCCTCGCTTGATGGTTACATAAAAGGGCTGGCAGCTACTTTTCTAGCAGGGTTTCCTTTTTTCAATATCCCCACCTGGTTCCTGATCTGCCTGTTTGTGGTGGAGAGCATGCATTACTTCACCGCTCGCTATCTTAACTCTCAGGCCAGAATTATCGGCATTGCGTTTGGCTACTACCTGATCGGTTCGATACTCGCCTGGAATGCAGGCGTTCTAAACCCGCTCAACCTGCTATCACCCGATGGCAAAATTTATCCCTACTTTATGATCCTGGAAGCGTTTACTGCTTACTCGCTGTACCTTGTAGGGGTTTACCTGAGACGTAAAAACTTCCTCGTTGAATCGATGCCTTTGCTTAAAGGTATCGCCGGGTTGATAGTTTGTCTGGCGCTGGTCTATTTCACTTACGATTTGAACAAAGGTATGTTCACGATACCAACTTACGATGCCGTGGTGATGGTTGCCTCATCGCATGGCAACCTGATCCTTTTTCCCATCACCGCGATAATCGGCAGTGTGATGATTATGCTGCTAGCCAGGCTATCCGGCCAACGGAAATTTGTTGCATATCTGGGTGCCAACACCCTGGTCGTTTTTGGCCTGAACGGTGTTTTTTATCATTTCATCAACGACAGGTTGGCGGCATGGCTCCTCAACCATTTTGCGGATGGACCAGGTTTGATAATCGTCAGTGGTATTTGTGTGACCGTAATCTGCATGGCGTTGACTGTGCCTTTTGTTTACCTGTTCAACGCCTTGATACCCCAGTTGATCGGCAAGCCCCGACTTGATGGCCCACTCATTCCGCAACTGGTGCGTTGAAACGATGCGGGTTAAATTTTTCGCGATATTGATACCTGCGGTTTTATTTGCTGCAGCATATGACTGGCGCGTCGAACAACAACGCTACCAGCCGCGTATCTATACGCTCACGGCAGGCAAGGTATTAGTCGCGCGTATCACAGGCGACCCCGTCGTTACCCGAGACACCGCAGCGGTTACCCTGTACAGCGCCAGCAGAAAACTCAAATTGTCGCCCGCTTATATCAGCGGCAGGCATCTCGACTGGCATCAAAGGGAAATCAAACCAGCGCAGGAATGGGAGATCGACTATGCCAGGCCGGTAGCGGAAACTGCGGTTGGACTTGCTGATATTAAGGACAGCACCGAGGTGAAGATC
>JBNLGQ010000090.1:0-25125 GCA_050306135.1 Gammaproteobacteria bacterium | reverse complement strand
ACGCTCTATCTTGTTAACGGGCTCTAAAGGCACCGGGCCTTCATCGAGCTGCCATGCTGAAAACCTGTTGCTGCAGGTTTGGGCCTCACTATAATCTCTGGATTAAAATAAGGAAAATAATGGAATTTCAATCATACAAGGTAAATTCACATGGACAAATTTAAGCTACTCCACTGCGTTACGCAGCTAAAATTTCCCAGTGATTTTAGGCGTTAGGTGAAAATGAAATCTCGTATCCTGCCGACATTAATCGCCTGTTTCACTTCATCGGTCTTTGCTGATGGAGAGCTAAGTAAATTCACAAAATTTGGCGAGTTTGAACTTGAAAAAACTGAATTGAGAGAAATTCTCTCAAAAATCGGCGATGCTCCAGTGCATAAAGAGGGCGATGCTGGCGAATCATATACTGGAATTTGCTATTTCTATCCCATTCAGAATATAACCGCTTTTTATGAGTCTGGCGAAATGGGCGGTAGTACTACATTACTAAGCTATAAATTTCTTAGTGGAAAAACTACTAGGTATCCGTGCACAACTATAGCGGACGGCGGAAGCCAAACTTTTACGCTGGGTGGCTTTAAAATTGGTCAAGCTCTTAAAGCAGCAGAGTCACTTCTTCCATTGACACCATATTCAGTACAAGACAATGTCTATACGTACTGGAACAGAACACCATTTACAGAAAAGGACTATCTTAAAGTCGGCGCTGATCAATCCGATAATCTTGCGTGGGATGATATGGTAACCATAGAGATATACACACATGAAAATGTGGTAACGGGTTACGGTGTAAGTAGGGTTATCACATGGTAACCCGTAACCCGGAATTGTAGGTTGGAAAAGGAGGAACGACGCCGTCCAACATTAATTTACCTTCGAATTTGCCAAGGTGCTTGTGTTGTTCATGTCGGATGGCGCTTTGCTTATCCGACCTACGCAAAGTTTTCACATTGATGGGATGTGTGCGGTATCAGCTGAATTATTTTGAGAGCTACTAACGTGCATTAAAAAGACATACGTGGATGATAGGAATGGCAACTTCGGGTCGATACCCGCCAAACTGACTAGAATAACGAATGTCCACTATATGTAAAATTTGTAAAATGAAATCAATTCTTGATGTGCGTTAATTCGACCGAATATGAGTCAACTCGTAAGCCGAAACTATAGGTTGGAAAAGGAGAAGCAATGCTTTCCAACATCGACTTACCTTAGACTATCCATAGTCTCATACTCTGCCAGAGTTATCTAACATATGATTCTATTGACGATAAACTTGAGGAAATTTTAAAAACAGGCACGTCCCTGTGCCCAGAATGATGCATTACACATCATGTGATTGCTCGATTATTGTAGTGTTACCTTAGAATGAATAGCTGCCATTGATATAAACATAGCGACCTGGCTCATTGATTAGCATGACATCACCTGTACCATCAGCGAGTAATGTTAAGTCCTTATAGGTGTTGCTGACTGCATAGGTTTTATCAAACACATTATCAATACCGAAGGTCAGGCCGAAGTGATTATTAAAGCGATGCTTAAGCTTTAGGTTCATGACAGTCCAGCTATCCAGCTCTTGCTCACCGTTATCGGCATCGTAATCGTCCCAGCTGCTTGCTGAAATGACTTCGACCATTACACTGCTGTCCTGCTGGTAGTGATAGTTTAATGCACTGGAAATCTTCATGGGTGGTACTTCAGCCAGGTCTTTATCAGTTTGACCGGCGAGAGGATCGTCTTTGCTACCTTTTTGTAAGGCAAGACCAAAATCCAAATCGAAGCTGGTATTAATTATATAATGTCCGCTGAGATCCAGGCCGTAGATGGTGGCATCTATGTTTTCGAACTTCTTCATTGGTTTACTGGAGTTGAAATAAATATAGTCGCTCAACTTGCTGTAGAAGATTTTACTTTTCATGGATAAATCACCGACCTTGCTTTCAACACCTAAGTCCAGTTCGGTATTTGTAGTGTCATCCAGTTCAGGGTTGCCAATAAGCATGCCTCCCATCATAGAAGAACGAAAATACAGTTCGCGTGCATCAGGTACTCGTGAGGCTTTACCCAGGCCACCAAATAATCTGTGTTGCTCATTCATTTGATAGCTGCTGAAGATAAATGCACTGACTGCTGTGTAGTCATTACCCTGTAGCGATGCATCATTGTTCGTGATTTCGGTATCGTCGTAGCGCATACCCATTTTAAGATTAACATTATCACTCAGGTCGCCGTCATATTTAACAAATAGAGCCTTGTTTTCGGTATCAACATCAGGAATGCTAACAATGCCTGTCATCATTGTTGCTGTACCAAAGCCGGTATATTCACCATCCCAGTTCCGGGTGTTGATATCTATACCATATTTTATATCAGACATTGCAGAAAGGTCTGTTGTATTGATGATTTTTATACCGCTAGAATGTGTTTCAAGCTGGCTGATTTTCTCATTAACAGCGTCGGTGCCGGATGACACGCGATAGTAAGTAGACATGGGGTGGTCTACTTTTGAGTTATACGCCTGGATCTCCAGTTTGCTTGAAAAGTCACCCAGATCCATCAGGCTATAGTTGATATTAAAAATATCTGAATCATCATATATTGCGTCCATGGGTGTGGATGGGTAAAAGATGTCATCACTTCTATTGGCTGTATAACTGAGCTCCAGCTCCTGGTTATCAGCAACAGTTGCAAACAGCTTGGCCATCATGGTGCTTTTCTTATAAGCATCATGATCATCATATTCAGGTTTGTAATTCATCATAGGGGAGACGTTGTTGGCTGTAATCTGTTCTGAGAAATTATTGCCATCACCGTCTTCATACTGACCACCGGTTTCTTCAGAAAAGCTTAGCATGGCGCGAACCTTTTCATTGCCGCCGCTAAGGGTTGCTGCAAATTTCTGATAATCCCAGCTACCTAAGTTCAGGTTTACTTCCCCGCGAAAACCCGCTTCGGGCTTTTTGGTGGTGACTTTTATTGCACCACTTAAGGTGCCAAAGTTTTCGACATCATAAGGACCTTCTGTGATTTCAACGTCTTCGATGTTATTAGTCAGGATATGAGAGGTAGGTGGATCCATTCTGTTTGGACAGGCGCCGTGGATTTTGGCATTGTCAATCAGGATATTGATGTTATCTTTTTTCTGGCCGCGCAGAATGATGTCATTAGCAATTCCGCTGCGACGTACCAGGGAAATATTAGGAACTTTTTTGGTTAAAGCTTCGGCTAAATCAGCAGATTTAACTTCATTCACACTAACCTGCTTTATTTTTTTGCCTTCAACCAAAATGACAGGTAAGGCATCTGCAGTATTTTCATTTGTGGATTCCTCTGCGCTTGCGCTTAAGCAGCTTAAGCTGGCACAAACACTGAGAGTGAGTAAATTTATTTTTTTCATCCGAACAGCCCAGAGTAATTGGTAAAGAAGGGGCGAGTATAGGGAAGCTACTAATAGAGGGTATGTGACAAATTGTCGCGTAAAAGTTGGGTGTGTTTAAGGTTTTTCTTTTATATGTCTGATTTTAAGGGTTTTTTATATTTTTGTATTTTATGCTTCGTTTGTAAGGGATTATGCAAACCTTGAGCTGGATCAAGGGGTTTCAGGAATTTCGATGACGGCATAAAATTTTTCGTCCCTATAATCAAGCTGAATTTTAGCTGTGCCAGCCTTCAATACCTTGTATGTTCTCAGCGTGTCTGTTCCTTCAATTACGACCTGACCATCGACATTGATAATGCTGTCGGTAAGGCTGGTGTTAAGGGTGATATCTCGCTCCTCTCCATTGGAGAAGGTGACTTTAACCACAAGCTTGATCTCGGCGGGCTGAAGGTCCAGATTAATACTTTCATTACTGGTTAACGGATTCTCATTTGCTGTTACATCGAAGGTTTCAACAGTGAGCTGGTTAATCGTAATATCTGTAGATGAGCGCTGACAATCGGCGTTACAGGCAATGTCGCTATCCAGGATGATACCCTGAGTAATATCACCGGTGATTGACTGGACAATATCACCACAGGCAACAGATAAATTTGAAGCTATTGATAAGGTTTCATTCGGCACTTCACCACCAGTGATTTCTATCTGTTGCAGATCACTACTTAAAATAGCAGACATATTACTGTTACTAATGCCCCATTTGCTGGTACGCGAGATGTTCTGATAGCTTCCCGAGGTGTATTGGCCGATAGCAATAAATGAAATCTTTTTATCCTGCTCAACTTCGGGGCTTGTAACGCTACAGCTTGCATAATCTGTTGTACCGCTCGAACAAATCTTAATACTACTCAGGCCATCACCAATGGTCTGGTTGAAACTGGCAGTGACGGGATTACCAGTTTCCTGCGCCTGTATGATCAGCTCTTCTGGGGCGAGGGAATACAAGGTGGTGGTATTCCCCACTGTTTGAATATATGCACTTTGTGAAGGGCTGTTGTCAGTAGCCTTAAGGATAGTCCACTCAATGTTGCCAATAACTGTATTATCTACCTTGCGTTCTTCAACGCCCAAAGAGCCTACATATCTACCAATAGGTGTAATGGTTTGTGACTGACACATATCCAGTGTAACAGGCTCTTTATTCAGGCTGATAACCTGTTCAAATACGGCATCAGAGACACGGATATCAATTGATGCGCTAACTATGCCGAGTTTGGCGTAAATCGTAATGCTTTCAGCTGTAGCTGCAGCTGTGAGCCGGCCATTTTGATCAATCTTGCTGGCAGCACCATTCGATAATGACCAGTCAATCTGGCTGGCCAGGCTCACACGATCAACGCCATTGGATTTAATTCCCTGAACAGAAAAAGAGGTTAGGCTATTGATCGATACCACAGTTTCTGTAGAGGCAGGAAATTCGATTGCAATCACATCCTGATCGGCGGTTGCATGTAGGTTAACGAGTTCTGTTTCTTTTGCTTCATCGCTGCAGGCAGAGAGCAGGATCACCAGAATGCTGAATAAAAACCAGTGCGCAAACTGTTTAAAATTCATAATGGATCCCCAGGCTGGTGGCATTAATATTCAAGTCTTTGCCATGGTATAATTGAATCCAGTCGAGAGACAGGCTGAGCTGAGGTATGGACTTGAAGGATTCTTCCAGACCCAGTCCAAAACTGAGACTACTAAAGTTATCATCTGTGCCCGCTGTACCAGGGTAAGTAGATTTAATGTTGACCCGACTGGCACCAACAATGAGATGTAGTTTCACGCTGTGGTTGAAACTGGGTATGTAATGGTAAAGCACCGAGGTTACCAGTGGTGCTTCCACCTTGAGTTGATTCAGCTCGCCGTCCTGTATGCTGGTCATCAATGCCAGCTCAATCTGATGATTCTGGCTGCTATACCCAAGGCGAAGATCTGCCAGTTTAGGCTGGGTAGAGTCATATTTGGCGTCAACCATCATCAGGGCGGGTGATAGTTCAAGATATGGACCTGCCTGGGCAGATTGACAGCAAATAGCTAAAGCGAGAAGTAGCAGTTTAAATGGTGCAGAGTTTTTCATCTTGTGTTGGTGTTATTTCCTGTCCGGAACTATAACAGAAAATACAGCGGTATTGTTAACCTGTTGTATATGAGAATGGGATTTGTCTGATTGATTAAAGCCTGAGCCAGACTATACTGGAAAGTAGATGGGAAGCCGTTTATTGGTCTCCCAGCGGATAGATAAGTCGGATGGTGCTGTTAACTATTTTAGGGTAAAGCGTCATGAAAAAAATTATTGTTTTCTGTTTGATCTCTCTGAGCTTTGCGTTTCCTGCGTTAGCAGAAGATGGCAAGGCTGTGTATACAGCGCTGTGCTCGGCCTGTCATAAACTCATGCCGCCACCAACTATCGCGCCGCCCATGTTTGGTATTAAACGAAATGTCATGCGCATTCATCCGCAACGAGATGATTTTGTTAATTTTGTCGTGTCCTATGTGCATAAGCCTGACGCAGAAAAGTCACTGATGCCTGATGCGGTAGCAAGATTCAAGCTAATGCCAACCCTGTCTTATCCTGAAGAAAAGGTGAGGGCTGTAGCTGAGTTCCTGTTTGATAATGATTTATTTCAAATTCCTGAAAACAGGAATTAATCAAATAGCTGTTGCCAGCTCTGGTGAATTGCATCGAGACAACTCTCCGCCAGTTTGATGCATCGTTCAGGACTCCAGCCCTGTAACGGGTCGAGGCTGTCACAGGTATCCTTAAAAGGCATTTCAAGCGTCATTGCCGGGCATTTAAAATATTCAGCCACAGCGTTGGAGCAATAACTCATATTCGCTGTGCCGGGCGGGTTAGCCGGGTAGCCATGAGCAGTTTGAAAGTCTGGATTAATACTTTCCAGGATGTTTTTAAAGGTGTCGAGCTTTTGCTGACGCTCGGGGTTCCAGCCTGGGATGCCCTGGGTACCTGCTATAAAATTATAGGGCAGGGATTCATCCCCGTGTACATCCAGTGCGAAGTCAACGCCGCTAGATTTCATCTTTTCAAAAACATGGTAAACCTCGGGGCTGCGTTGCAGTGTTGGAGTTTCCCATTCACGATTCAGGTTGGCACCAACGGCATTGGTACGCAGGTGACCACGACGGCTGCCATCCGGATTCATATTAGGCACGATGTAGATTACCGCTTTATCAAGAATCGACTTAACCACGGCATCGGTTTCATCCAGTAGTCGATTAATCATGCCCTCCATCCACCATTCGGCCATGGTTTCACCGGGATGCTGGCGGGCAATCATCCATAGTTTCTTTTTGTTGTCATCAAGCGTACCAAACTGCAGGCAGTCTATGCTTTGTCCGTCGAGGGTGGTACCTAGCGTCTGAATATCGCAGCCTCCGCTGCTTTGCGCATAGGCGATCAGGTCGGCGTGACGCTCCATGCTATAGGGGGCGAAATAGCAAAAGTAAATCTGAGGTTGAGTGCTGGTATGCTGAATGATTAATTCGCCATTCTCGTAACTGGTTTCAACACGAAACCAGTATTCACGATCGTAGGAGGCAACTGCCTGATAGTTTTCCCAGCCGCGCGGATAGGCGGCATTGGCTGCATTCGTAATCACATAGCGACAGGGCAGGTCGAGAATATTAGAGGCGCGAAAATAAAACCATTGATAAAAGTCTGACTGCTGATCGCTGCGTATGGCGAGTTGAATATTGTCCGCTTCGCCTGCGTCTATGCATTCAATGTTGCCGCCGTCAAAGTTGCTGTTAATGATAATATCTGTAGTCATGTGTTTACGTGCCGTTGTTGTCGTGTTGATGCCGATGGCGCTGATTTTTGCCTGTCACCTTCGGTTTGAGTGACCGATTGAAAGGTGCTTTTTATTCCCGTTTTGATGAAGTCCTGTTGCAATGCATCTATCAGTTCAGGATTGTATTCATAAAGTAGCTTGAATAAACGTGGCAGAGCCATTTTATGCGTCTGTGCGGTGGTGTCAAATAACCAGTCAGACAGTTGCATAAAGTTATCGAAGGGGTGATTGCCCAGTATTTCAGGAATTGTGTACTCAAAGCGTCCTGAGTTGGCGAGCATATCCCAGTAGCGTGCAAAGCGCTTGAAACGAAACAGAGTGTTGGCATCCATGCTGCCAGTGCTCAATATCTCGTAAGGCGGCAGTGGGCTATAGATCATTAGGTAAGGTAGTGTATGTCGCGTAATCGGAGTGCCGCGCAGGCGTTTTAAGATACCCAGCTGTATTTCCTGTGGCTGTAACGAAACCATCAAATCAAAGCCCTGGGCAAAACTGGTCAGGTCTTCTCCGGGCAGGCCTGCGATCAGGTCGGTGTGTAAATGCACCTGGGTTTGAGACTTCAGGTATTGCAGGTTATCCAGTGTTTTTTGATGATCCTGTTTGCGACTGATTAACTGCTGTATCTCTGGATTAAAGGTTTGAATGCCGATTTCAAACTGTAGCGCGCCATCGGGAAACTGTTCGATCAGATGTTTTAGTTCATCAGGCAGGCGATCGGGGATTAGCTCAAAATGCAGGAATAGATCATGCAGTGGTTTACTCAGAAAGAATTGAAGAATTTTCTGGCTGCTTGAGATATTCAGGTTAAAGGTGCGGTCTACGAATTTAAAATGACGTGCGCCACGCTGGTAAAGCGTTTCCATAGCCTGTAAGAATTCATCCAGTTCGAAGGGTAGAGAGGTTTTATCTAGCGCAGACAGGCAGAATTCGCATTTAAAAGGGCAACCACGCGATGCTTCTACATACAATACGCGCTGTCGAATATCTTCATCGCTGTAGTAGTCGTAAGGCAGTTGTAGCTGCTTTGGCTGTGGAGCTTCTACATCAATGAGTTTTGGTAAATCGGTTTTGTGCTGCAGAATATCCTGACACAGGCTGGCAAAGGCTAGATCACCCTGGCCCCTTATGATGTGATCGGCGTAAGGGTAAGCACTGGATTGTTCACTCTCAAAGCTGATCTCTGGCCCTCCCAGCACCACTACAATGTCTGGCCTGAGACTTTTCAGTATCGCCAGTACTTCGGTAACCTGCTGGATATTCCATATGTAACAGCCTACACCAACAATATCTGGATTGAGCTGCAAAATAATTTCAGCGATATCAATCGGACGTTGATTGATGGTGAATTCCTGTATCCGGGTTTGATCCTGTAGTTCACCCATATTGGCATACAGGTAACGCAGGCCAAGCGCGCTATGGATATAGCGGGCATTTAATGTGCACAGTAAAATCACTAGCCTGTTACCTATAGCTGACGAATGTCGATGAAACTACCGCTGGCATACTCCAGACAGCGCGTGAAGCTTAAAGCGATTTTTTCAGCAGCGCTATTGATGTCAGGCATGTGTTCTGTCTGGTAGGCCTGTTGCAGATGTTTAATTGAAGGGAATTTGGCAGTATCCACATCATGGCAAAGGTAATCCTGCATAGCTGTGTGAACCAGACCGGGTGCATAAGCGGTGATGTGGGTATCTGGCATTTCAGCGGCATACAGTTTGGCCATCATATTAATACTGGCTTTGGAGATGGAGTAAGCGCCCCAGCCCCGGTTGCCGTTAACCGAAGCCCCTGATGAGATGATCACCAGTTGCTTCACCTTAATGTCCTGTTGAATCAAGGTATCGATGATGATTTTGTTCGACCAGACGTTAATATCCATTAGTGATCTGACCTCAGACATGGCTGTGTCAGACAGATCCTTGATTTCACCCAGTACGCCTGCATTCAAGATTACCAGATCAAGCTGTGCTGGGAGAAAGTCCTGAAGACTGGATGGAATACTATCCAGTTTAGCTAGATCGAGCTGTGTATGATGCAACATTGTATGCTGAAGCGGGCAGGGACTGCGACTGACGCTGTAGATTTCTGCGTTTTGTTGTAGATAGTAGCGGGTGAGCCCCAGGCCAAGGCCCTTACTGCTACCTGTAATAAAGATGGATGGCATATCAATTAATGTTTATTTATCGTTGCTGTTAGAATACCCTAGGACCTGTTAACACTAAATTGATTATCACTGTTACGGATAAAAATATCGCCAATCTAGGCGCGAGGAGCGTAGTTTGGTCATTCCAAATGAGTGACGAGCAACAACGAGTGGCGTTTTTTTAGCCGTAACCCGAAGAGCTGGGACCATTTTTCCTCCAGCGACGTTATCATTCGTTTATGTAGAGTAACTACACTGCACTCATTCTGACTTGCTGGAGGTAAAATGGTCTCCAGCAGTGAAAATCAATTTAGTGTTAACAGGTCCTTAGCAAGTTTTGTAAAATACAGCATTTTCAAATGGCTGGTTATGCATATTCCAGTCAGTCAAGGAGTTGAGCATGCGGGGTTTTGTCCCTCCTGATCCGGAAACCGAGGTTTCTACCTGTCAATACGCAGTGGTATATGTGCCGCGACGTAATCGGAATCGTTTTTCAGCCAGCTGTGTCGTGATTAAAAATTCCGCTGAACAGGCTATCAAAGATGCGCAACCCGAGCAGCAATATTTTGCCGCTAAGGTGCTAGGGCCGTCAAAATCATCCGAAGGTCAATATTTATATTACCTGGCCGAGTGGCTGGATGAATGTTGATGAGTAATAAAGGTAAGTTATGAACACATTGCAAAAAGACGATGAACTGGTTGCTGAAATTATCGATTTCTGGTTTTCAGTTGATGTGCAACCCATGTGGTTTAATGCCACACCCGAATTCGATGCGTTACTGCGTGATCGCTATGAACAAACCTGGGGTAGAGCGCGCGCCGGTGTGTATGACCATTGGGCACAGGAACCACTTTCTGCACTCGCACTGGTGATTATTCTGGATCAGTTCCCGCTGAATATGTTTCGACAGGATGCCCGTCAGTACTCCACAGAAGCGCATGCTCGAACCATTGCAGGACAATTGATTGCAAGTGGTCAGGATCAACAGCTTAGCGATCGGCAGAAGGTGTTTCTGTATCTGCCCTATATGCATAGCGAGAAACTGGAAGATCAGGATTTTGCGGTAGAGTTGTATCAAAAAGCCGGGTTGGATGACAATCTGCGCTATGCTCATCATCATCGCGATGTGGTCAAACGTTTTGGACGTTTTCCTCATAGAAATGAAGCACTCGGACGGCAATCTACTGAAGAAGAAATTGAATACTTGAAAAATGCTAACTGGTAGTTAAATGCAGGGAATATTGCAACAAATCGGACATATCATCTGGACGAGAAACCTGAGCAATGCGCCTTATTGGCAGGTTGTAGGTACCCGATTTCTGCGCATTATGGCAATGGTATTGCGTGATTTGCAGGGAGGTATGCTGACCCTGCGTTCGATGAGCCTGGTATACACCACCCTGCTTTCCTTTGTGCCTTTGCTAGCTGTGAGTTTTTCGGTGCTGAAAGGCTTTGGTGTACATAACCAGATCGAGCCCATGCTGTTAAACCTGTTTGAATCACTCGGTGATCAGGGGGTGGTGATTACTCGCAATATAGTCGGTTTTGTTGAAAATATGAAAATCGGTGTACTGGGAGCACTGGGACTCGGCATGCTGATGTTCACGGTTATTTCTCTGGTTCAGAAAATAGAAGCAGCGTTTAATTTTACCTGGCGCTTGAGCGCTACTCGAAATATGTCCCAGCGATTCAGTAATTATCTGAGTGTGGTGATGGTGGGGCCAGTACTGGTTTTCTCTGCTATTGGTATTACCGCCTCATTACGCAGTCATGCCATAGTCGGTAAGATCGAAGCACTGCCCTATATGGGGGATCTGATTCAGTTTCTTGGTTTACTGGTCCCCTATGTATTGATTATTGCGGCTTTTACCTTTGTGTATGTGCTGGTACCGAACACTCGGGTGAAGCCACTGTCAGCATTGTATGGTGCGGTTGTGGCTGGTTTATTATGGCGCTGGACTGGCTTGCTGTTTGCTGATTTTGCCAGTGGATCAACCAGCTATACCGCCATATATTCAGGCTTCGCAATCATGATGCTATTTATGATCTGGTTGTATCTGGGGTGGTTGATTCTACTCATTGGCGCCAGCATCTCCTATTACCATCAGCATCCCGAGAGCCTTGGTAGAGATTTTGAAACACTGCATATGAGTGCCGTGCTGCGCGAAAACCTTGGTCTGCAGATTATGTATGAAATTGCCAACGAACATTTTCATTCAAATGGCTTTGAAACCTCTGGCAAAAATCTAGCGCAGCATCTGAAGGTGCCACAATCCATGGTAGATCGTATGCTAAATACTTTCCAGGATTGTGGTTTAATTGTGCCGACTATGGGAGGTCAATTGAGTTACCTGCCTGCCCGGGCTATTGATAAAATTAAGTTACTGGATATTTTAAACTGTGCTCGTCTTGCGGAAGATGGTAACCGCCATACACGTCTTAAACAATCTGAGTCTGTCAGTGAGTTACAGCAGAATATCGACTCATCCAGACAGCAACTGTTATCGGATAAAACGCTCAGAGATTTAATATAACTATGAAAATTGTTTCTTTTAATGTAAATAGTGTGCGTTTACGGCTGCATCAACTGCAAGCAGTCATTGAAAAACATAGTCCTGAATTTATCGGTCTGCAGGAGACCAAGGTTCAGGATCATGAGTTTCCATTGAAGGAAATTGAAGCGCTGGGTTACCAGGCTATTTTTATGGGGCAGAAAACACATTATGGTGTAGCCCTGCTATCACGTCAGCCCTGTCAGCAGGCTCAGATGGGTTTTCCCGATGATGACGAGGCAGCACAAAAGCGCTTCATTGGTGGTCTTTATCAAATAGACGGTGAAGACTGGTATATCTATAACGGTTATTTTCCACAGGGGGAGTCGCGAGACCATGCAGTTAAGTTTCCAGCGAAAACCCGTTTTTATCAGGATTTAAACCGTTTTTTAAAAAATAATCATAATTCTAAGCAGCGTATTGTGGTCATGGGGGACTACAATATTGCTCCGGGTGATAACGATATCGGTATCGGCGCTGATAATGCAAAGCGCTGGTTAAAAACCGGTAAAACGAGTTTCTTACCAGAAGAAAGGGAATGGTTTCAAGAGCTTTGCTCTTTGGGTTTTTATGACGGTTTTCGTCTGATTCACCCACAGGAAGACAATCTTTTTAGCTGGTTTGATTACCGAAGTAAGGGGTTTGAGCGAGAGCCTAGAAGAGGCTTGCGTATTGATCATTTGATGGTGTCTGAGAGCTTGAAACCAGAAGTTCGCGATGCAGGTATCGATTATGATGTAAGAAGCATGCTAAAGCCTTCCGATCATGCACCTGTATGGATAGAGATTAAGTAAATGAAGATAGATAGACACGCCAATTTGTTACCCGTGGAAAATAATCAGACGGTTTGTACTGAATGCTCAATACGCAGACTAGCCCTTTTTCATGGCGTTCCAGAGAATGAGCTTGACTGGACGCAGAGCTATAGAACGGATCAATTCACAATTAAGGCCCGTAAGGAAATTTACCGCGAATCGCAGGTGAATGAGTATATGTTTACCGTCTACCATGGCTGGTTTGCAGTTTATAAATCCCTTGATAATGGTAAACGGCAGATACTTCGAATTGCTCTGCCAGGCGATATGCTGGGTTTTCAGGCCGATATGGGTGCGGTGATGACCCATTCTGCGATGAGCCTGAGTGATTCTGTTGTGTGTGCATTTCCACGTAATGATATCCCCGATTTACTGCGTAAAAACCTGAGCGTTGCCAAACGACTGACCGAACTTAACGCACGTGATATGAATATCTGCCAAAGCCGCTTATTAACTATTGGTCAGCAGTCGGCTAAAGAAAGAATTGCTTTCTTTTGTATCGAATTATTTTTCAGAGTGAAATCTATCTATAATAACAAAGATGATAATCACATAAATTTCCCTATCTCCCAGGAAGATATTGGCGATGCCACCGGGCTCACCAAAATCCATGTGAACCGTACCTTAAGAACCTTGCGCGAAGAGGGGCTGATGGAGATATCGGGTAAAATGCTGAAAATTCATGATATCGATGCCATGTGCAAGCTGTCTAATTTTAATCCGGTATCGATCCAGGTTCATTCGCTGTATTGAGAGAAATCTACTCATGTTCGGAAAACCGATGAAGTTACCTTCAGCAAAGGATGCTCTACCGGGTCGTAGTCAGGCGATAGAAATTTCTGGACAGCATTATGTTCACGGACGTAGTATGCTGGAACCTTTTCCGGATGACTGTGAGTCCATAATATTCGGCATGGGGTGCTTTTGGGGTGTTGAGCGCAAGTTCTGGCCTGTGGAGGGTGTCTATAGTACAGCGGTGGGCTACTCGGCTGGAATAACGCCCAATCCGAGTTATCAGGAGGTTTGCTCTGGTCTTACCGGCCATAATGAAACGGTGCTGGTGATATATCAGCCTAAAGTGATTTCTATACAACAATTGTTGAAGATTTTCTGGGAGTCACATGATCCTACTCAGGGTATGCGCCAGGGTAATGATAAGGGCAGCCAGTACCGCTCCGGGATTTATTATAAAAATGATAGCCAGTTGCAGGCTGCGCTGATAACGCGCGACCGTTATCAACAGGCGATTGCCGAACAGGGTTATTCTCAGATCACTACAGAAATCATTGAGGCAACTGCATTCTATTATGCGGAAGAGTACCATCAGCAATATCTGGCAAAAAATCCACAGGGTTATTGTGGGCTTGGCGGTACAGGCATTGCCTGTGTGTAAAAAACAGGAATATATTCTCAGTTAATCAGTCTATTCTTTCAGATAAATCGTGTATCTCTTCTATACTCCTATCTTATCTTCTCTAATTTCTAAACGGGCGATGCGATTAAGACAATTGAAGACTCTTTGTGCAATCGTATTGGTTCTACTATCACCTTTGCTGAACGCAGATTCACAGGATAAGGAGATTGAGGGGGTTCAAGTACTTGACGCAGAATCACTTATCGAACTGGCGCATGCCAGCTCCGAGCTTATTGTGATAGATTCCAGGATTAGCTCTGACCGAAAACTGGGTTATATCGAAGACTCTATAAGCTTGCCTGATGAGCAAACCAGCTGTAATACCTTGAATAAAATCACCAGTGATAAAACACAGTTACTGGCTTTTTATTGCAATGGTATTAAATGTGGACGAAGTATGCGCGCAATTAAAATTGCTAAGGAATGCCAATATCAAAACCTCTACTGGTTTAGAGGTGGATTTCAAGAGTGGCGGTTAAAGGATTACCCATATCTAATGGATTAACGCATGTTGAGCCGTCTGTTTGGTATTCGTGCGATAGCGTTAATCGGTATGATTGTATTGACGTTTCTGGCTATGGGATTAGCCTGGTATTCATCCACTACCTATGAAAGATTTGCTTTTGAGCACCAGCTTCAATCAAGTAGTAATGTTTTAAGTATTAAAACCCATCAGCTGCTGAGGGAATTGAATCAGCGCCAGAAACAGTTTTCCTATCAGCTTCAGAATGAGGAGAAATTTCGTCAGGCATTTGCTGTAAGCAATTTATCAGCATTATCTGAGTTTCTTCAGAAAAGTTTTTCTCAGGTCTATAACAATGGTGGCCTTATCCACTTTAAAACGCTGTTGATTCGCGATCCGCAAGGCTTAATCATCACTGCTGCCCATGAAGATATTGAATCAAGATATATGGGTTGCCCAGTACTGGTCGATCAAATCAAAAAACTAACAGGTAGCCAGAGAATTAAACCCAGGTTTGCTTTGTGTAGCTATGATGGTGAACTATATGCAGAAGCAATGCTATCCATCGGCTCGCTCAAGCCGAAAGGATTTATGCATGTTATCGCCTATGCGAAAGATCAACTACAGCTGCTAGAACAGGAAGTTCAGGCACCAGTCCAACTCACTACAGCCAACCATCGTCAGCTGTTCCAGTCACCCAGTTGGTCTAATGCGATTAATAAAGCTAATAAGGGGGAAGTGGTTTCCTACAATCTATACGGTGACGATCATGCCGTAGGAGCAATTGTTTCTGCGATATTCGATTTTAGTCAATTTAATCATATGGTCGAAGAAACCAGTAAGAGGCTTTTAATTATTACAGTGAGCGTTGCTCTGGTGGTTCTGGTTTTAGTAATTCTTTTGCTGGGAGTGGCATTCCGTCCGCTGGATCAGATACGCAGCTCTGTTGGAGCGCTGTTAACCGGCAGTTATACCCCGATAAAAGCAGACAAGCTACCTGTCGAACTTGATGAGCTGGTAGAAGTTTATAATGAGCTTGTTGAGGGTATGCAGGAAGCCTCTAATAGCCAGAAAAAAGCTGAAAAAGAGTTGATCAGCGAGCGCGATTTTATCTCTACTACGCTGGATTCAATCACCAATGCAGTTATCGTAGTGGATTCGAAATTAATGATACAGCTGGCGAACCCGGCAGCTGAAAGATTGCTTGGGGATGATGAAGAAAACCTTCGCCTATACCCTCTGGATGAACAGGTTATCCTGTATAGCAATCGTTCTACCACCCATATAGCGAATATGAAACGTCTGTTGAAAACTCCGCATCGACTGGAGAATCTTTTTATACAACGGGATGGCAATACCATAGAGCTGGAAATGATGGCCTCACCCATGCTGGAGAAAGGCTCGGAAGATATTGGTCATGTACTGGTATTTAAGGATGTTACAGAAGACCGTAAGCTACGTCGAAAACTAAATTACGAAGGTCGGCACGACAAATTAACCGGATTTCTTAATAGAGCGGCATTCGAAAGAAAATTTGATTCCATGGTAACCGATAACGATTACACGCGTAATCAGCATATTCTTGTGTACCTGAATCTGGATCAGTTCAAACTGGTTAATGATACCTGTGGTAATGCCGTAGGAGATATGTTGCTTAAGCAGGTGGCAGGGGTGATAAAAGCCAATGTGCGTAAGTCCGATCTTCTGGCGCGTCTGGGGGGGGATGAGTTTGGTATTTTGTTGCCCTATGCGGAAACCAGCACTGCAGCCAATACGGTGAATGAAATTCTCACCTATATCCATCAGGAAGGCTTTAACTGGGATGATCGTGAATACACCATAACCGCCAGTGCAGCTCTGATACCTTTTGGCCTGGCCAGTGATGATTATTCTGAAAAACTGGCCGACCTGACCACAGCACGAAGCATTGCCAAGGATAATGGCGGAAACCAGTATTACCTGATTGATGATGACGATGAAAAAGTACAGAAGCATCACTCGACCATGGGCTGGGCATCGGGTATCAACAAGGGGTTTTCAGAACAACGATTCAAGCTCTATGCACAACCTATTGTACCGCTTAAGCAACAGGAAAAACGCAAGCATTATGAAATACTGATTCGCTATCAGGATGAAGACGATACAATTATCCGTCCGGGTGAATTTTTAGTACCTGCTGAACGTTTTAATCTGATTGAGAAAATTGACCGCTGGGTGGTTTCTGAGGTGATCCGATGGTTAGCGGCTAACCCTCAACTTGATGGAAAGATTCAATTCTCAATCAACCTTTCTGGTCGTAGTATCGGTTCCACCAGTTTTCATCGGTTTCTGGTTCAGTTGCTTGAGCATGAATCAGTAGATGTAACCAGTCTGTGCTTTGAAATAACCGAAACAGCCGCAGTAAAAGACGTTGAAAAGTCGATAGAGTTTATTCGTATTGTGAAACAGTTGGGTGCAAAATTCTCTCTCGATGACTTTGGCAGCGGTCTATCATCCTTCACCTATTTGAAGCAGTTCCCCGTTGATTATCTTAAGATCGATGGGGTGTTTATCAAGGATATTTTGCACGATGCCCAATCCTACGATTTCGTGCGCTCCATCACCGAGGTGGGACATTGCCTGGGTATGAAAGTGATCGCAGAATTTGTAGAATCGAAGAATATGTTCCATACCCTACGTGAAGCAAAAGTTGATTATTTGCAGGGCTATACCATTGGTAAACCTGCGCCGATTGAGTTACTGGAGTTGCCTAATGTGCTGGAACCATAGGTTCTGGAATATATTTAAGGAAGTTCTGAATCAATCAGAGGTTCCCTAAAATATCCAGGCCGGAGTGACTCCCGCTCAGGCCTGAGATGGATAAAACGCTGAAAGTCTGTTGAAGAAGACGGTTGAGGGTATTCATGCAGCTTAAAGAGATGGTGAAAATTGCATAAGACCTGAAGCTTAAATAGACTTCTACCCTTTTTTATTTTGCTTTATCTGCTATTACACTTGAAACTCGGACTCCTTTTTTAGATCGGAGTATTTTGGAGTTACATATTTTTCCAGAATCTTGTTGCGATCATTCAACGCTTTAGTATTGGCCAGTTCTTTTATCGTATCCAGTTCCAGATACGGTGTCATCATGTGCAAAAATTCGTACTGAAATGCAGAGATATGTCGCGAATGCCTAAAGCCGATTTTAATCACACTATCAGGAAACAGGTGATTAGCAGGGATGCAGGTGAGGTAATCATCTTGCTGAGAACCCTTGGCCATTTCGGCAATGATACCCACGCCCAGTCCCAGTTTAACGTAGGTTTTGATGACGTCTGAATCAGTCGCTGTAAACACTACATTGGGTTCCAGATTGGCGGCGTGAAAGGTACGATCCAGCTTTGATCGGCCGGTCAGGCCAAGCATATAGGTTAAAATTGGAAATGCGGCCAGGTCAACCAGAGACACCTCAGACTTTTGTGTCAGGCTATGTCCTTTAGGCACAACGATATAGCGATTCCATAAATAAGCAGGGATAGTGATCAGTTCATCAAATTCATCGATAGTTTCTGAAGCTATAACAAAGTCGACCGAGTTATTGGCAGCAAGTTTGCACATGGCTTTGGGGTTACCCTGATGAACCTGTAGATCTATACGTGGATATTTCTGGGTAAATTTCTGTAAAACCGGAGGCAGTATGAATTGCGCCTGTGTGTGAGTAGTAGCCAGACTCAGGCTGCCACGATTGGCATGCGAATATTCTCGAGCGGCCTGTTTGATACTTTTTACATTATTCAGCAGTTCGTTAACATGTTCGAGAACCGCATAGCCTGCAGGAGAAATTCCGGTCAGTTTTTTTCCGGAACGCTCAAATATTTTAATATCAAGTTCTTCTTCCAGAAGTTTTATCTGGTGACTTACTCCGGGTTGGGAGGTGTACAACTCTTCAGCCGCTGATGATACGTTCAGGTTGTTTCTGACAACGGCATCCAGAAAACGTAGTTGTTGAAGTTTCACTAAACCCTCTTCGTATAAAATGAGTTGATATATTTATTAATTCTATATACCGATTCTACGAATATATCGAACACAATCAATGGATTTGTACTTTATATTGATATTTGTCAGACAGAAGAGCATCAGGATGGCCTGAAATCTATCGATTTGTTACGCGGTGATACATTGATTTCATCGAATACAATATCAGGACTGCTGTTTAATACGTGCAGCACGCATTCGGCGATGTCTCCGGTCGAGATAGAATTGCTTTTATCGCTGCCAGGCCGGAAGCTTTGATTATCGAAAAAAGGGCTGTCGACCATCCCCGGGTTAAGCAGTGTGACACGAATACCATCTCGCGCGCAGTCTTCACGTAAAGATAAGGCAAGCCCTCTCAGACCAAACTTGGCACTGCTATACAGTGCGCCTTTTTTCCCTGCATTTATGGCGGATTCGGATCCAATAAACAGCATATTTGTAGAATCTAGCCTGCGCATGTTTGGCACCAGGTAGTGTGCCAGCAGTAAAGCCGAGGTCAGGTTGGTTCGAATATTGCGGTCAATCTGTGCAATTGAAAACTGTTCTATTGAGCCAAATAAACCCTCGCCAGCACAATGGATGAAGATGTCGATAGTGTGTTCTTTACAAATACCCTTGATCAGGGGCTCGCTTTGTTTAAGGTCTGACAGATCCTGATCATAGGCGGTAAATAATGGATTATCGATGGGTGCTTTTTTATGATTACGTGCAATGCCTATCACCTTGCACTGCTGCTGGAGCAGGGTATTCACTATAGCCAGCCCAATGCCTGAACTGGAACCGGTGATGACTGCGGTTTTATTAGAGAGAGAGGTCATGTCTTATTTTAATGTCTCGCACAGCTGGTTAGATTGCTGCTGTAAACGACTGGCATAGTCAGCAATAGCCTGAGAATTATCGGCGATCAATTGACTGATGCGCGCCTTGTTTCGATCAGGTGGGTTTTCGGCATTGTCACTAATTACTTTAATACAGCTGCAAAACTCAAGTGACGTAAAATGACGGCAACTGTGCAGGAATGCATAAGCTTCCATGTCGTAAGCTGCATGGGGATGGTAATCGGTTTGTTCAACTGCTTGAGAGATGATGGTAGCGCTTGATAAAACCTGTTGTATCAGCGCTGCCGGGTATATGGACTGAGCATTATCCCCACGGTAAACCTGATCAGCTACCAGCACGGTTCCCAGTGCAAAGGACTTATGCCCGGCAATTCCGAGGTTAATCCAGCAGGGATTCTCATGTCCAAAACGACTAGCCGCCCAGGCGCAGGCAGCAGCCATGTTGAGGTCACCTATACCACTTACGACACAGGCGATGTCGTCTCGTTGATACAGATCGAAAGCATGAGTGCCTGCCTGTTTTTTAAGCCGATAAAAATCAATAACCGGCTTGGCTTCGCAATGTAGTGCACACATCCAGATCAGCATGTTGTGGCCTCATACTGATCAAGCAAGGGTTGATACTGATCCAGAATTTTCTGATTATTGTGTTTAACTGCGCCCTTAATCAGGATCTTAAGTTTTTTAATCAGCATGTCGCGGGTCTGTTGCTGTTGCAAACTGCTTAAGGTTTTATGTTGCATTAATTCATGTAAGGATTGAATGCGAAATCGATCCATGCCCCAGAATCGTCTCGATAACTGGTCATCATGCCCACCGTATTTTTTGATCAACTCCTGAGGCAGATATACCACTGGATAGCGATGGCAGATGCGCAACCACAGGTCGTAGTCTTCGCAGGCCGGCAGGTCTTCATTGAACAACCCGCAGTCATCGAACAGGCTGCGATGGATGACGACAGCTGATGGCGAAATAACACATAAAGGCAGGCAATGATGAAAGATTTCACCGCCGTATTTATTGTGCTTATTCATTGGATTCACGCGTACGCCATTGCGAACCCATATTTCATTGGAGTGGAATAAGCTGATGTCAGGATGATCCTGTTGAGCCTGTCGTATATCTGAGAGTTTGTTCACCAGCCACTCATCGTCTGAGTCTAGCAACGCTATCCACTCAAAAGATGCAGCCCGAATACCGGTATTGCGTGCAGCACTGACCCCTTTGTTCTGCTGCTGAATCAGTTTGACTGTTGGGTATTGCCGTATCAGTGAAGCGCTGTGATCAGTGGAGCCATCGTCAACCACAATAATTTCATCGGCTGCTGAGGTCTGGCCCAGCACCGACAGTAATGCGCGTTCGAGGGTGTGGGCGCGATTATAACTGGGGATGACTACGCTAATCTGCACCGGCCCTGACCGCTAATTATCGACTGCTAGGAGGTTGTGAAAACTGGCTGCCCGGGAACAGGGATATGCTGGAGCCATCTACATCGTGAATACGGTTTTTACCTTCTTTTTCCACTTCATCAATGCGAATAATAGAGTGATGCGGGACATAGGTGTTTTTAACGCCTTCAAATTCAGATTTAAGCTTTTCCTCTGCCGGGTCCACCAGTAGTTTACTGCGCTCACCGAAAATGAAATCTCCTATTTCGATGAATCCGAGCATGGATGCCTGGCTGACTTCTCGCGCATATAACTCATAAATCTTGTTCTGGTTGACGAACATGACGCGGAAAATACTTTTTGATTTCTTAGTGGTCATGATTATGCTGTCTCCATCAGGTCATTCAGTTGATCTTCCATATGCATCTCAGTCAGCTCCGTAAATCCACCGATCCACTGCTCATCAATCAGTATCTGCGGCACCGTGCGTGCACCTTTAGTCAATTGTGAAAATTGACGCTGTTCGGATGGCTTGTTATCAAGCCGGATTTCGTTATAAGGGATACGCCATTTGACGAGCAGTTTTTTGGTCTGTTCGCAAATTGGGCAGCTACCAGTGCTGTAAACAGTAACGCGGGCCATAAGTTATTCAATCGGAAAAAGAAGATTCTAACAGATAGTGGCAGTCAGGATGTAATTCAAGAATAAATGATGTCTGTCTTATGGGTACATGCCTGTGCTTATGCTAAAGTCTATCGATTTACCGGATACCTGATTATGAAAGTAGAGAAAGCGGTCGCTCGTCTGAACGGAATTTTACCCTTGAAAGAACATCTGGATGAGCTGGAAACAGAAACAGCTTCGATATATATGGCGATATTGTCCAGTTTTTATCATCAGGGCAAAGCGCCCACTCAGGAGCAGTTGATGGAATGGGATGACGACGCCAAAGGTCATGTTGAGAAGTTAAAACAGCTGGATATGATTACTCTGGATGATTCAGGCGATATTTTGGGTTGTTACCCGTTTACAATGGAGCAAAGAGTACATCGAATCCGTCTCAATGGCTTTACCGTGCATGCGATGTGTGCGCTGGATGCACTGGCACCAGCCGCAATGTTTGAATGTCGAACCGAAGTTGATTCAGAATGTGCTGTGAGCAAACAAGCTGTGCATCTTGAGCTGGATAATCAACAGGTTCTGAATGCTGACAGCGTGGCGGGATTACATTTCGGCATCAACTGGATGGCTGCCAGTGGTTGTTGTAGTTGTTCCGACAGTCTGTGTACCGAAATGCTGTTTTTAATCGATCCGCAAACAGCGCAATCCTGGTTGGCGGAAGACTCTGAAAATCGGCAAATTTTTGATTTGAATGAAGCTATCAGTTTTTCAGCAGGTTTTTTCAAGCCCCTGATGGTACAGAGCTAATTAAGGTTTTTGATCGCCAGTATGGCCTGATTGCGTAATGTTTTAAGCAAACTGAGCTGGTCGTCTGAGATATTAATATCTCGGTTTTCGGTACTGTCGATGTAGAGCACAGCAATAGGGCTGTGTTTGATAACTATCGGAAAAAGGATGAAAAAGCTGGAGCCTATCTTGCGATGGTACCAGTCTGGAATCTTGTCTTTTATTTTTTCGTCCCTGGTGTTTTCGATTTTAATATCCACATTGTTCTTAAAGGCAAGATGAAATACGTCTGCCTGATATATCAGTGGAATACGGAAGTGTTCGATCAGTTCATCCACATTATCTCCATAACCAAACTTGCCAACAATACAGTTGCTGACCTTATCGCGAAGGCCGAGAATTACACGCGAGCCGGGTAGTGCTCGGTAGATTGTTTCCAGTACCATCTGCATCACCTGATTGATGGTGTAATCGCCAGTCAGGGTGTTGGTGATATCCTGAATGCCATCGGTGAGTGCCTTTTCTGGTCGCTGTTGATCCGTTTCTAATTGCTGAGTACTTTCCTGTAGAACCTGAAAACTGGTTTCAGCAGGTTTGATTGCTTGCTCATTCGACTCAGGATTTTCTTCGGCATTCAGGTTTTGATAGAAAGCACTTTTTTCCAGGTTAAAGTTGATTAATTTGGCAAAGCTATTGAGCTCTTTCTGAGAGTGGTTAATCAGCTTGCCAAGCTGCTCAGTGTCGATCTCCAGGTGTCCGCTAAATTTGCTGGTTAATGCATCCAGCGCTGTTTGCTGCTGGTCTTTAGGCTTTTTCAGAATCTGAATAACCTGATTGCTATAGTTGGCAATAACCCGTAAGGGATCAGCATGCTTTTTTGTGTCGCCGAATTCATTGTCTTCCATAGGCTTCATGCTGAGGATGATCTGATCAGGAAATCCCCATTCTTTAGCGACAGCCATCCCCAGTTGGTGGTAGGAGGTACCCAATACCTTGATCGCCGCTGTGTTCTCTTCCATGTCATATTGTTGAATCTGTTTGTCTATGGCGAGGCTTTCTTCGTGTAAATAAAATCGTACCAGTAGCTTACCTAATTGCTGGAGAAGGGCGCAGAGGAAGGCTTCTTCACGTTGCTTTATGTTTTGTTTTTCAGCGATATCGTTAGCCATTAGTGCACTGAATAATGAGGCTACTGCATCTTCCATTAATTGCTGTGCCTGAGACTTATTCTGCAAATGCTCGAACAGCAATAGGGATACGGCGAGGTTTTTGACGGGGTTGATGCCCAGCATAATAACTGCACGTGAGATGGTACTGATCTTTGAGTAGCCACGGTTGTAGTAGGCTGAGTTAACCACACGCAATACCTTATTGGTGAGCGAAATGTCTTTCAGGATTGCATTGGAAACTGTAGACAGGCTTTCGGTATCGCTGTTTGAGGCGCGGTTGAGGATACCTATGGTGCGTGAAAAAGCCGGGAAGTCTTTCTTGTGGTTCATACGCCGTAACAGGAACTGTACCGTTGCATCGCTACCATGAGACTGTTTTACGGCTTCCGTCAGGGCGAGTGTGTTTTCCAGTGCAAAAAGCATTTCTGTCGCATTCTGATAACGATCTTGAGGGTCTTTTTGCAACGCTTTCATGATGAGTGTGTTGAGCTTTTCATCGATCTCTGGCTTGATACTTGAAGGCGGTGTTATTGGTTGATTTGCAATGGCATTCAGTAATTGATACACATCTTCGCCATCCACGGCCAGTTTACCGGTGATCAGTTGATAAAAGATCAGGCCCAGAGAAAATACATCCGAAACGGTCTGGTGTTTGCGCGTTTCTATATATTCAGGAGCCATATATTGCGGCGTACCTGCAAGCTGTGACTCATCTTCCTGTTGCGTATCTGTAAGTAGTGCCAGACCAAAATCGGCTACCTTGGCCTGTCCAGCCGGGGTAATGATGATGTTTGCAGGTTTTAGATCGCAATGGATGATGCCCTTGGCATGAGCCGCCGACACACCATTGAGAACATCGCGCATGATATGAATGGCCTGTTGCTCGGGCAGGTCTTGCTTGAGCAGTGAATGTAGAGACTCACCCTTGACATATTCCAGCACCAGGTAGGGGTTTATATGGTCGCTACCCACATCATAGATGCTGACAATATTGGGGTGCTGTAACTTGCTGACGGTTCGCGCTTCCTGTAACAGATTATCGATTTTGTGTTGCTGTTGAAAGCTGGTTTTTAAGGCAACCGATTTAATCGCCACCTCGCGATCAAGTTGGGGGTCGTGTGCCAGATAGACAATAGCCTGGGCGCCTCTTCCGAGTATGTCCTTAATGGTAAAGCGATCAATTTTGGCAGGGAAATCTAAGTCGGGCACTGGCTGAGTGAGGCTCTTTTTGACTGAGTATAGACTATTCAAGCATGAGGATACCGAAAATTAGCCACCAGTTTTTATAGGGTAAATAGATGTTAGCTGGATGAAGTCGTTCATCAAGATAGCGACATATGGTCATATCGCTAGCACTGCGCTCTGCTAGACTCATTATTATAGAACACAGTTATATTAACCCGGCACCAATATAGGTATTGTTCAGAGTCTCAAGAAAGCTTCAGATCAAGGCATAGCTCGCAGGTAATGGTTATTCCCTTGGCAAGAGCTGTAACGCGGAGCTGGAGTTTTCTTGAGACTCCTAACTTACTGAAATTATAAAAGATAGGCCGCAGCACACTGGCCCACGGACTACGTTAACAGCAGTTGCTGGAGAATGACTAGGGCCTGCCCCGTGAGCGCAGCGAATGCTTTGGGTACAGCGGCCTGCTGTTGCCTTGCCGTGAACCAGTGTGCT
>JBNLGQ010000089.1:0-69960 GCA_050306135.1 Gammaproteobacteria bacterium | reverse complement strand
TGACCCTAACCATCCTGCAACTCTGGAACCCATGATATTTCCTGATCCAGTTATCTCGATTGCTATCAAGCCAAAAGATAAGAGTGCCTCTGAAAAAATGGGTATCGCTCTGGCCAAGATGATTGCAGAAGATCCATCGTTCCGTGTAGAGACCGATGAAGATTCTGGCGAAACTATCATCAAAGGTATGGGTGAATTACATCTGGATATAAAGGTGGACATCCTGCGTCGTACTCATAATGTGGATGTTGAAGTAGGTAAGCCACAGGTTGCTTATCGTGAAACAATTACACAGCGTGTTGAAGACAGTTACACCCATAAGAAACAGTCTGGTGGTTCTGGTCAGTTTGGTAAGATTGACTACATTGTTGAGCCAGGTGAACCAGGTTCCGGTTATGTCTTCGAATCCAAGGTTACTGGTGGTAATGTTCCTCGTGAATACTGGCCTGCAGTAGAAAAAGGCTTCAAGATGATGATGGAAGAAGGTGTACTCGCGGGCTTCCCTCTGCTGGACGTAAAGGTAACCCTGATGGATGGTGGATTCCACGCGGTTGACTCCTCGGCAATCGCATTCGAAATTGCGGCTAAGGGTGGTTATCGTCAGACTATTCCTAAGGCTTCACCACAGCTGATCGAACCTATCATGAAGGTTGATGTATTTACTCCTGAAGATCATGTGGGTGATGTTATCGGTGACCTTAATCGTCGTCGTGGCATGATCAAGTCACAGGAACCAGGTCCAACTGGCGTGCGTATTAAGGCGGAAGCGCCTCTGTCAGATATGTTTGGTTACATTGGTGATCTGCGTACGATGACTTCAGGTCGTGGGCAATTCTCAATGGAATTCGCACATTATCTGCCTTGTCCTAAGAACGTATCTGAAGAAGTTATCAAAGAGGTTAAAGAGCGTAAGGCTGCAGCAGCCAAGTAAGCGTTTAGTCTTTTTGACTTTAGTCGTTACAAAGCCCTGCCATTACGGCAGGGTTTTTTTTTGCCTGTTATGTTATTTTAAAAGCGTATAAACATCAGGTGAGATCAATGAAAATAGGCATTATCAGCGGTAGCCATCGCAGCCCATCTCAAAGTGAAAAAGTAGCGAATTATATGCAGCATCGCCTGCAGGAATTCGGTGTTGAAACCTGGATATATACGTTGGCAGGAAATCCTTTGCCACTATGGGAGCAGGAGATATGGGAAAAAGATGAAGCCTGGGAGACACGCTTGAATCCACTAAGGAATGAGCTCAGTGCCTGCGATGGATTTATTATTATTAGCCCGGAATGGCATGGGCAGGTGCCGTCGGGCCTGAAAAACTTTTTCCTGTTATTTAGTAAGGCTGAGCTGGGACATAAGCCGGCCCTGATTACTGCCGTTTCATCTGGCGATGGAGGAAGCTATCCTGTGACAGAGTTGCGTATGAGTAGCTATAAAAACAATCGCTTATGTTATATCCCCGAGCATTTAATACTGCGTAAGGTGGAATCTATTCTGAATCAAAATCCGGACGACAATGATGCCCATTCAGATGCTTATTATCGTGAACGTATAGACTGGACATTGGGTATTTTACAAGGATATACCAAAGCATTGATCCAGATGCGTGAGAGCACCAAAATAGTTCATGACAAGTTTGGGAATGACATGTAAGCTCAGTTAGCTTTATAGATAACCGTATTAACACGTCTTTGGAATTCTGGAATAACCATGTTAGATAGCTCTTTGACTGAATTGATGGCGCAGGAAGTTAACCTGTTGCTGAAGTTTCCCGATACTTCGATGGAAGGATTAAAGGTCCACCACGATGCTGATCCAAAATTGATTGCCGCTGCTCAACGCCTTTACGATAAAGGACTCACTACAGAGTATGATGGTGGATATCTGACTGATCTTGGGCGTGAGGCTTCAGAAAGTGCCACATTAGTGGTTAACCTGTTAACCCCTCGATAAAATCTGTAGTCAGCATTCTAGGCTTTGTATGATGCGATAGAGGTTTCAGCAGCTTCGGATGATCCGCGTCAACGCACTCAGGCGGTGCTGCAGGTCATCGATATGCTGGATTTATTCCAGGCTGAACTGGCCAGAATACTGGGTCTGAAGTGTAGTGATATTGGTGAGCTGGTGAATGCGCAAAAGTTTCTGCAACCTGACTCCATTGCCTGGACCAGGGCTGAGGAATTGATTCGCTTCTATCGTTTACTCTATCGTTACAAGAAGGGTGACGGGGTAGCAATGAGGCACTGGTTAAGACGCATCAACCCACAATTCCAGCAAACACCACATCTTATGCTGGTGGATGAGGATCGACTTCAGGAGTTGCTGGCTATGCTGGAGACTTGATACTTTGGCTCGCATTGCTCGTAATCGCGACTAAATTTTTACATTGACAACATTAGGGATTCCTTATACATTAATGAGAATCTTTCTCATTTAATAGAACTATGACTCAAGCAGTTCCTCTCAATCAACCTGCCAGGGGGCTTCAAGGCACCATCAGTCGAATCGATGGTGATGATGACCTGAAAAGGAAACTCATGAGCCTTGGGTTACGCAAAGGTCAGCTGGTTTCTATTTTGCAGCAACGCAGCAATGGTGTCGTAGTCATGAGCAATGGCAGCCGTGTGGCCCTTGGAGCCAGCATTGCTCAGCATGTATTTTTAAAGATGCTGCAAACCTCTGAAATTGAACAGGGTTAACTGGTACTGTTATGACGACTATAGCAATCGCCGGAAATCCAAACTGTGGTAAGTCAGCGCTTTTCAATTATCTGACAGGTATACGGCAAACCACCGGCAACTGGCCGGGAGTTACTGTCGAACGCAAGCAGGGTAAATTCAATCTTTCTGAAAAACAACCGGTAACCCTGATCGATCTGCCAGGTATCTACAGTCTGGATGCATTATCACTGGATGAACAGGTCACACGACAGTACCTGCTTAGTCGTGAGGCCGATGTGGTGGTTAATGTGCTGGATGCCAGCAATATGGAGCGCAACCTTTACCTGACTGTACAGCTATTAGAAATGGGTGTACCTGTGGTGCTTGCTTTGAATATGATGGATATAGCCCACAAACGCGGTATCAGTATTGATATCGATATGCTGTCACAAAAGCTGGGCTGTCCTGTGGTTAGTATCGTCGCCGTGAACGGTAAAGGTGTTAAAGAGTTAAAAACAGCCTTACAGGATGTACTCGAAAACAGGGTGGAAAGTGGTTTCAAGTTGACCATGGATAGTGAGGTAGAGACTGCCATAGTCGAAATTAGAGACATTCTGCCACCGGAAAGTGAAGCTTATAACAGCTACTGGATTGCACTTAAGTTGCTGGAAGGTGATACCAGCATCTGTCAGCATAAAACATTACCCGAAGAGTTAGAAAAAGTCGTTAATCACTGGCGCCAGCATCTATTGAATATGTCAGGTGAAACAGCGGATGTATTCATTGCTGATTCACGTTTTGGACATGCACATGCTATTACTCAGATGGTAGTGTCGGTGCGCGGTAAGGTGCAACGCTATATGTCTGACCGCATTGATCAGGTGGTGCTGCATCGTTATTTTGGGGTACCGATATTCCTGCTGGTGATGTACCTGATGTTTATGTTTACCATCAACTTTGGCGGTGCTTTTATTGATTTCTTCGATGGCATAGCAGGCGCATTTTTCGTCGATGGCGCGGCTGAGTTACTTACCGCTATGCATTTACCCGACTGGCTGGTGCTGGTGCTGGCACAGGGGCTGGGAGGTGGCATTCAGGTCGTAGCAACCTTTATCCCCATCATTACCTGTCTGTATCTGTTTTTGTCCATGCTGGAAGACAGTGGTTATATGTCGCGTGCAGCCTTTGTGATGGATAGATTCATGCGCAGCATAGGACTACCGGGCAAGGCATTTGTGCCAATGATTGTTGGTTTTGGTTGTAATGTGCCTGCCGTTATGGCAACCCGAACACTGGAAAGTCAGCGTGAGCGCAAGCTCACCATTTTGATGAACCCGTTTATGTCCTGTGGTGCCCGTCTTCCGGTATACGTTCTATTTGCAGCGGCATTCTTTCCTACTAACGGTCAGAACCTGGTTTTCGCGTTGTATTTAATCGGGATCATTATGGCGATTCTGACCGGTCTGATAATGAAACACTCTTTATTATCTGGTGAGAGCAGTGGTTTTATCATGGAGTTACCTACCTATCATGTACCAACGTTGAAAGGTATCTCTTTAAGGACATGGGACCGCGTCAAATTATTTGTTCGTGATGCTGGCAAGGTCATTATTATCATGGTGCTCGCTTTGAACGTACTCAACTCGATTGGTACCGATGGCAGTATTGGTAATGAAAATAGCGAGCATTCGGTATTAAGTTTGATCGGACAGGCCTTTACCCCCCTGTTTAAACCGATGGGAATACAGCAGGAAAACTGGCCAGCTACAGTTGGTATTCTCACCGGTGTGATGGCTAAAGAAGCTGTTGTCGGCACGCTGGATGCTGTATATGGACAAATGGTCGAGAAGGAGTCAGGTAACGTGGTTGCCGAGTTCAACTTATGGAATGCGGTGAAAGCTGCTCTGGCAACTATCCCCGAAAATTTATCCGGCATCTCTGATATGGTTCTTGATCCACTGGGACTTGATGTGGGCGATATCCAGAATCAGGACTCGGCGGCAGGTGATTTAGCCGTATCCGGCGACATATTTGGCGAGATGGTAAAACGCTTTGATGGACAGGCTGGTGCGTTTGCCTATCTACTGTTCATCCTGCTTTATTTTCCCTGTATTGCAACCATGGGTGCTATTGTCCGTGAATCGGGTGGATTGTGGGCCGGATTTGTCGCCTTCTGGTCGACCTCTGTGGCGTATATTACGGCAACCCTGTTTTACCAATTTGCACGCTTATCTGAACATCCGCAAACTGCGCTGATAACCATTGTAGCCATCATAGGCTACGCAATACTCATTACCTTGGGATTGCGCAATTACTCATCAGGCAAAAAGCAGCAAACCATGGGGGCTGCCGCATGATTCTGCAGGAAGTAAAACAATACGTAAAAAAACGTAAACGGGTCAGCCTGCAGGATATAGCTGTGCATTTTGACAAAGAACCAGAAACGGTGCGCGGCATTCTGGACTTCTGGGTTCGTAAGGGGCGTATCAACTTACAAACCCAGGCGCCCAGTTGCTCAGGGAGCTGCCATTGCTCAGCGAATCAAAGTCAGGAAATCTATCAGTGGAATGCACAGCTGGGAAACATCTCTATACAGATACCTGAATAGCGAAACTTTCAGGAAGTCGCTCGATTCGTAGTTGAAAGTAAAACTGCAGCACTCATAAAAATACCTCCAGTTAAGCGATTAAAAAATTTCGCTCTACCGTTTGCCATCAACCAGCTGGAAGATTTTGAACCGAGATAGGCGTAGAACACTAACCAGGATAATTCCAGGCAGGCAAAAGTGCTGGCAAACAGCAGATACTGTTCGAGTAGGGAGTGATCAGGATTAATGAACTGCGGGAATAGAGCGGTAAAAAATATAATCGCTTTGGGGTTGCTGGCTCCAACGATAAAGCCACTGAAATAATGCGCAAATTTCCCACTATTTTTTTGCTCAGGAACGCTCTCATCTAATTCATAAGATTGCTGTTTTGAGGTTATGGCGCTGAACCCAAGATAGAACAAATAAGCCGCACCAAACCATTTAACCAGATTAAATACTAACTCGGAAGAGGCGATAATGACGCCTAGTCCAGTGAAAGATAAGGTGAGGATTCCAGTAATAGCAGTCAGGCTGCCTAAAGCGCTATAAATTGATAATCTAAGGCCTGAGCTGACGGCTTTGGTCATGCATAAAAGTGAACTGGGGCCAGGAGCTGCGGTTAACAGCAGCACAGCCAGGAAATAATATAACCAGATTTCTACTGTCATTTTTATGTCTCAATCCAGGTATGAGTCAGTGTTTTGAGTGTTAATTGTGTCAACTATGTTTACCTTTGTAAAGACCTTGATCCAAAGTCTATAAAACAGGTGCTATAAAAGCTGTTCTAGATACTGAACTGGATGAAGGGTAGAGAAGTCGTGTTGTTTAGTCTGGCAGCGACAGGAGAATCCCGTAGCCAGGATAATTGAATGATCATTATTCATGCGTTGAAGATTCGGATGCCAGTTCAGATTGAAGATGTCATCTGATAGCGTTTGTTGCTCAACTTCATGACCGAATATGCCAGACATACCGCAGCAGCCTGCGTTAATCACTTCAAGCTGAAGTCCCAATCGAGAAAAAATCTGTTGCCATAGTCCGCTAGACTCTTTGGCTGTTGTCTGTTCGAGGCAGTGCGGTAACAGTGTGATTTGCTCTGCCACATTTAATTTTGGTAATGGGGCAGTATCAGACAAATTATTTACCAGAAAGGATTCAATGCTTGTGACATTGAGTATATTTTGTTGACCGGTGATTAATGGATACTCCATATCCAACATAAGCCTGCTGACAGTTTCAACGCTAACCAGACTGGCTCCAGATTGAGCAAGCGTTGAGATTTCAAAAAGCGCTTGCTGAGCCTGCTGTTTGAATAGCTCTCGATATCCCTTAACATGCAGTAACTTGCCATTGGCAATAGGCTGACTGAGATAGACCTGATAACCCAGTTTAGTCAGCAGATTACAGCTAGACTGCAAAACAGGGCGGTCAAAGTATTTCAGATAATTGTCACACAATACAATGACAGTATTGTCAGTTAGCGACTTAGTAATAGCATTCTTATTAAATCTGGAAACGTTATTCAACGGCATATTGCTGAATAGTGGCAGACGTGTGAGTCGGCTGAATCTCTGGATAAGATGAGCGCTAATTTTGTTATGCATTAGCCAGTTACTTAAAGCCGGAAATTTTGAACCCCATTCAATCAGTAAATCAAAATTCCGTATAAAGTAATCGCTAGCAGGTCCGGGATGATTTTTATGCCATTGCTCTAAGAATTGCGATTTCATCTCAGGAATATCAACCTTTAACGGGCAGCTGGAAGTACAGGATTTGCAGGAAAGACAGAGACTTAAGCTATCATAAAGAGCCTGTTCGATGGCAGGGCTTATCTCATCCTTTGTTTTGTTCACTGGTCTGCGTAGCCATTCGCGAAACAGTGCCGCTCGACCCTTGGGTGAATACAACTTATTGCGAGTCGCCTTATAGGATGGACACATAGCTTCATCATATGACCAGTTAAAGCAACTGCCGTTACCATTGCAGGCCAGACTGCTTTGATACTGTTGCTGTAATTCCTTGCTAATAAGACTGTCGAATTCAGCCCTATAGTTGATATCGTCCAGTCTGGTAATTGCCTGCTTGACTGATGGTCGAACCAGTTTTCCTCTGTTTAGTAGATCAAAAGGGTCAAAGTATTTTTTAATGTCGCATAATACCGGGTAAAGAGATTCTCCAAAAAACAGCGGTGTGTATTCTCCACGAAAGCCTCGGCCGTGTTCGCCCCATAATACGCCATCATTCTGTTTGGCGAGTAAGGCAACCTGATCAGAAATGGTTCGGATGAGATTTCTATCCTGTTGCTGTAGCAGGTCAAGTACAGGGCGTACATGTAAAACGCCTGCGTCGGCATGACCATACATGCCGTAATCCAGGCCATGTTGATCCAGTATTTCACGAAATCCATTGATATACTGCGATAGATTTTTCACCGGTACCGCAGTATCTTCTACAAAGGCGACACCCCTTTTTCCATTCTGGCTTTTACCCAACAGGCCAACGGCTCGTTTTCTCACTTCCCACAGGGCGCTGATGTTTTCTGGATGGCGTTCAATCTTACTGGTGACTACCGAGTATTGCTGTGAGGTCTGGTCTAGAATGCTCTGCAACTGTTGTTGCTGTTGCTCAATCTGTTGTTCTGACTCGGCAATATGTTCGACGTAGTTCAATGCCTTGATGTCGGTGTCTATGATAGCCCCGAATATTGACTTCACATTAAACCAGACACTGTCTTTCTGTGCCTGTTGAAGCACCTTGTCGTCCAGCATTTCGATGGCTGCGGGACTAGTTTTTAATAATTCATGGACATGCTCCAGGCCCTGTTGAAAGTCATGATAGAAAATAACAGTGAGCATACTGAGGGTTGGTCGTGGTATCACTTTTAAGGTAATGCTTTTTGTGATCGCTAATGTGCCTTCAGATCCAGACAGTAAATAACAGGGGTTAAATACATCAGCCTGTGCAATACATTGCTGCAGATTGTAGCCAGTCAGACCTCGTTCAATGCCTGAGAATTTTTCAGTGATTTGCTGCTCATGTTGGGCCAGCTGTAAAAATATCGGCAACATGAATTCTGGAATATCAGGGCGATCCTCGCTAAGTTCAGATAGCGCATGTGCTGTGGCCCGATAACTCGAGCCATCACACAGAGCTAGCTCCATAGATTCAATGTAGCGCGAGGTTTTTCCATAGATTAAGGAACCCTTGCCGGAAGCATCGGTAGAGACCATACCACCAATAGTGGCACGCGAAGAGGATGATATATCTATAGGAAAAAATACACCGTAGGGTTTGAGATAGGCATTCAACTGATCCAGCACCACGCCGGGCTGTACCGTTACGGTTTGTTTATGTTCATTGTATTCAATGATGTTGTTAAGATGGCGTGAACAGTCGAGTACCAGACTTTCGCCCAATGACTGGCCATTGGTGCCCGTGCCCGCACCTCTAGCTGAGATCGAGAATCCGGCGGCTCGCTGTCGAAATACGCAGCCTGTTACAAGATTGATATCTTCTTCAGTTCGCGGGTAAAAAATAGCCTGTGGTGTGAGCTGATAGATACTGTTATCAGTTGAAGCAACCAGGCGCGAGGCATAATCGGTTTCAATCTCTCCCTTAAACCCCCTATGTTTCAGGTCTTCTATCAGGGTCTGTAATTCAGCAACAGTTGGCATCTATAGTTTATATGCCGGTAACTGCTGAACCAGTAGCTCACGTTGGTTTTCTTCCAGCCTGAGTTGGTGCAATGCATGTCTCAGTGAGTCTGTCTGTATGCGCTGATAGACTTCAAATTCATTGATCACAGGGCAGCCCAAGGCCTGCTCAAAATCCTGCTGATTGGGTGAGCGCTGGATATCCTGTGCCGCATTATCTCCCAGGTTGGATTTAAAGATACCGGCAGCACTGACCGGTAGAAAGTCTTCATAGATTATCGGTGTGTACCTTAACATTCCGACATCGATTAATGCCTGCAAGCTGCTATCTGTATCAGCTATTGCACCTTCGCGTGCCTGATAAGTGAAATAGCCTAGCCCCTGTACGCGCAGTTGTTCCAGGTCATCTGGGAAATCATCAAATATAGCTTCGAGCTTTTTATAGTAAATCTCCACCTGATTATGTACATCCGCCACTTCTTCACGAACCTTGTTAAGCAGTGAATCGTATAAGGCTCTACCTTTTGGGGTCAGAGCCATGCCGCGCTGCTCAACTTCGCCAAATCTTGCTGTATGGCTGCCTGTTATGGTTTGATCATCTGTTGTTTTAAATTCAACGCTCTCATCCAGTGCAGTAAAGCTGGTCTGTCTTAACAGGATAGGGTAGAGACGTTTTGGAGGCCCTTCGATCACTGCTTTGGTGTTCAGACCGACTTCTTTCATCTTTTTCTCTACCCTGTCTATATCCAGGGTACGAGGCGTCAGGTGATTGATATGAGGGCCATTAAAGCAGACGATATCCGCAAGCAGGCCATGGGTATCCAGTAACTTCTGATAGGTTTCTTTATCTACTGTCGCCTTTTGATGCCAACGAAAAGTTTCCAGTACTTCTGTTATAAATCGTTCAGCCTGATCAGCAGTCAGGCCATGCTGTGTTTCAAACAGGTCTATTAACTCTAAAGCCTCGGCAGTGAATATCTCGCGTTGATTGAGTAGTGCTCTTGCCTGCTCACGTAATTCGGCATCTTCAATCAGATCAAGCCTTAATAGAGAGGTGAACATACGAAAAGGGTTCTGTTCCAGGTGTATTAACTGAACCGGACGAAACGCGGTAGAGTGCACCGGAATACCCGCTTCACTCAGGTCATAATAGCCCACTGGATACATACCCATCACCGCAAAAAGTCGACGCATGGTATGTAGCTCTTCGGCAGTACCGAGACGAATAGCTCCATGCCTTTCTTCACTTAAGTGTTGCAGCTTATTGGTGTTTTTAAGAGGCTGGATAAAGCCAGTCCTGGTTTCCAGTTGCTGCAAATTGATATCGCTTACTATTTCAAGCAAGGTACCATATTTGGGGACCTCTTTGCGGTACATATGTGACATTGCAGCTGTAAATTGTGCACGTATTTGAGAAGCTTGCAGGTAGTTGGGGAGATTCATCGGATCACAAAAAATAATGCCATGCTTAGCACGGTGGTTAATAAAACATTGCGTGTAGTGATGGCTAGTATAGTCGCTACCAGGGCGGCAATCAGGTACGGATTACTCATTTCCAGATTTAATACGCCATTTCGCTGAAAAACGATGGGTGCCCATATCGCCGTTAATACGGCCGCGCTGGTATAATGCAAAAAGTGCAGTATTCTGGGGCCCAGGTGTATCGGCAGGCGTGGCTCAAGAAACAGGTAGCGGCTGATAAACACCAGTAAGGCCATTGCAAACAAGATTCCCCAACTCATAAGGGTTCCTTCCGAATCACTGAAACGGTGTAGCCGACAGTCATGGCGATTAAGCTGGAGAATATAATTCCGCCTTCAATATTCTGTACGCTGAATACTACTGACAGAATCATTGCTACCAGTACCGTAATGAGAAAGGAGAGTTTTTTGATAGTGGGGATCACGATTGCGATAAATGTGGCCGCCACAGCAAAATCCAGTCCATATTGATCCAGCTCGGGAATATACTGACCTAGTAAAATACCGCTTAAAGAGGCGATTTGCCAGATCAGGTAAAAACTGAATCCCGCACCGAAGGCATACCAGAAATGAAAATCCTTACGGGTTTTATGCGAACAGACAGCAAACAGCTCATCGGTCAATAAAAAACCCAGTATTAGGCGTTGAAAAAGCGGCATATGCATGATTCTTGTACGCATGGTAGCGCTGTATAACAGATGACGAGTGGTCAGAAAAAGGGTGGTTAATAGTAGTGTGGACAGGGAAGCCCCTGCCTTTACCAGCCCCATGCCGACCAGTTGCACCGAGCCAGCAAAGATGATGGCTGAAACTGCCTGAGCCTTTACATCAAACAGCCCCGCTTCCACTGCCAGAGAGCCGGCGAGTATACCCCAGGGAATGACTGCAATAGACAGTGGCAGGATGATAAGAGCCCCCTGAAGCATCTGTGTCCAGGCGCTATCAGTGACTTGTTGAGTTTTAGGCTGTTGTGACAAGGGTGTAATAAGTAGATTGAAAAACAATGGTGTATTGTCTGCTAACAGCGCAGTCATCTACAAATTATTTTTTACGCCAGACAGCTGGACTGTGGTTGATAGTCCTGTACCGATTGTGCCATACCATTCCAGATAGTCTGGATCAGTTCGTCATATAGTTCAGTTAATGGTTGTGCTATCACGCCTTCAAGGCGCAAGTGAATCATACGGATCGCGCCACCGAAGATAGCAGAGGTAGCTATCCATGTATCGAATGTCCTGATCTCACCAGATTCCATGCCTTCCTGCACAATAAAGCGTAATTTCTGAAAAGGTTCAGTATCACAGGTTGGGGTATGATCAGTGATGAATTCGGTATGCTTGGCATGAAGTACAAAAGCAATAATATCGGTCCGTGTTTCGGTATATTCAAATAAAAGTTGAATAACTCGATTGCATTTGCCAATAGGGGAAAGATCCAGCGCCAGTACCGAATCCATCATTTCATTCATTTCATTCAGCAAATGCAGGTATAAGGCCTTGGCAATACCCTCTTTTCCACCAAAGTGCTTATAGATAGACCCAATGCTGACGTTGGCATCTTTTTGCACATCATGGATAGAAACCTTGTGATATCCGTCGTGGACAAATAGTTTTAACGCAGAGGTTAGAACTCGACAATCTATAGGTTCAGGGTCTGGTGCCTGGCGTGTTAGAAAAGGCATTGGGTTTGATACATGATCGTTTTCATATTAACTGCGTATCCCTCATTTTTTGACAGTATAGAATAATTATTGACAAAAATGAACATTCGTTCTATTTTGGTAGCGTAACATAAAAACAATAAATACATAAAAGCATAAATATTAGGAGTGAAAAATGATGATGAATACTTTAAAGAAACCTCTCATAGCCTGCGGTATGGCTTTGACGGTTCTTTCTGCAGCATTTCCTTTAACAAGTAGCTACGCCGATGAAACCTGTCAATCGCCATATATGGCCAAAATAGAGGGGCAGGAAGATTTTGTCTATGTATGGACTCTGGGTGTAGAAGGCCTGGGGGATGGTCAGGATAAACTGGTGACCATTGATGTTAATCCAAATTCCAGCCGTTATGGAGAGGTTGTCAATACCTTATCTGTCGGTGGGCGAAATGAAGCGCACCATTCTGGTTTTACCGATGATCGTAAGTATCTGTGGGCAGGGGGCCTGGATACTAACAAGATCTTTATCTTCGATGTGCATAGCAATCCGGCAAAACCCAGCCTGCACAAGGTTATTGATAGCTTTGTATCTGACAGTGGCGGAGTCGTAGGGCCGCATACCACCTATGCATTGCCTGGACGGATGATGATTACAGGTCTTTCCAATAATCGAGATCATGGTGGTCGTACGGCATTGGTTGAATACAACAACGCCGGTGATTTTGTTGCGACTCACTGGATGCCAACAGATCAGGAAATGAATGGAGCGAAAAAAGGCGGCAAATTCGCTGATGGCTATGGTTATGACGTGCGTGTATTACCGCGTAAAAATGTCATGGTGTCTTCATCCTTTACCGGTTGGAGTAATTACATGATGGATTTCGGTAAGATGCTATCTGATCCGGAAGCGATGAAACGCTTTGGTAATACGGTGACCGTATGGAATTTGCATACCAAAAAGCCTAAAAAGGTACTGGATGTCCCTGGAGCCCCACTGGAGGTTCGCTGTGCATGGAAACCGGAGCATAACTGGTGTCTAACGACTACTGCATTGACCTCCAAGATCTGGAAGATCGAACAGGATATCACCGGGGAATGGCAGGCAAAGGCAGTCGCCGATATTGGTGATCCATCCAAGATACCTTTACCAGTAGATATTTCGATCACATCGGATGATAGCGGTTTATGGGTTAATACCTTTATGGATGGTAAATCACGTTATTTTGATATCAGTGATGTTGATAACCCGAAACAAACCTATGAGACGGTGATTGGTCGTCAGGTGAACATGGTCTCATCCAGCTGGGATGGTAAGCGTGAGTACTACACCTCATCATTACTGGCAAACTGGGATAAGAAGGGCGACGATAATGAACAGTTCTTCAAGGCCTATAGCTGGAACGGTAACAAACTGGAGAAACAGTTTGAGATCGATTTCAATAAGCTAAAACTGGGTAGAGCACATCAAATGCGCTTTGGTGCATATTCTCTGTATGGTATGAATAATCCATACACTGATGAAGATGTGAAACTGGCTAGTCTCAAAAACAGCGACTAATCCTTCAATCATACAGGGCACTGCTGATATATTGTCAGAAGTGCCCCTGTATGCATAGGAAGCTTAAAATGCCCATGCGTATTTCTCTTCGTCCGCAATTGCGGATTGCAGTATTTATGTTGCTGATAAGCTATGCCGGAATCAGTTCTGCTGACCTCAGTTATGCTCTAGGTTACGGTGAGCTGTCTTATCCTCTCCCCGATGTGGGCAGTTATGAGTTACCGCCGTTGGGAACAGCATCGGATGCAAAGGTAATCAATGATCAGGGACAGGAAACCTCCCTGCATAAAATCTTTGATGGCAAATATGTGTTACTTTCTTTCATGTACAGCCGTTGTGATGATGTAAACGGTTGTCCACTCAGCTCTTATGTTTTATCTCAGATAAAAGCAGGCATGCAAAAGGACAGGGAGTTAGCCGAAAAATTAAAACTGGTGAGCCTAAGCTTTGATCCTGAATATGATACGGCTGAAGTGCTTAAGCTGTATGCAAATAATTTCAGGTATTCAGGTAGCCGCGGAGAATGGGACTTTATATCAACGGATTCAGTTGAAAGCCTCAACCCCATTCTTAAAGCCTATGGACAGGATATTCAACGAGAATACAGTCTGGATAATAAGCAGCAAAGATATTCACATCTCTTGCGGGTTTTCCTGATTGATCCGGCGAACAAAATCAGGAATATCTATAGCGTCGCCTTTCTACATAAAGACCTGTTGATCAATGATGTAAAAACACTAATCCAGCAACAGAGTGGGGCTGTCAATACAGATGTAGCAGTGAGTGATGGTTCATCTCGCTTGGGGCCGGGTGATGATAAATCTGGTTACGAAAGCAGTGACTATCTGACTCGGGCAAAAGCTATAGCGGCTAGATCAGGTCAATCAATTGATCTTTTATCAATTGCAAAAAATCCACCTCTTGGGTTACCTGCTATCAGTGAAGCGTTAGAAAATTCTCTGACTCAGGCAAAGGTTGCCCTCGGTAGAAAACTGTTTTATGACCGTAGAATGTCGCTCAATGACACATTTTCCTGTGCCATGTGCCATGTGCCTGAACAGGGTTTTACCAGTAATGAATTACAGACAGCAGTGGGTATTGAAGGGAGAACAGTAAGACGCAATAGCCCCACCATTTTTAATGTCGCCTACGCCGAAAGATTATTTCATGATGGACGTGAATATAATCTGGAACAACAGGTATGGGGGCCTTTGCTGGCAAAAAATGAAATGGGCAATCCGTCGGTGGGGACTGTGCTGCATAAAATTTCAAAACTGGATGATTATCAGGGACTGTTTGAAAAGGCTTTTGATGGGAAAAAGGTGTCAATGCAGACTTTAGGGGATGCACTGGCTTCATACGAAAGAACACTGCTGTCAGCAGATTCAGCATTTGACCGCTGGTATTATGGGAATAATCCTGATGCTTTGAGTCAATCAGCCATACGAGGCTATCGAATATTTGCGACTAAGGCTGGGTGTGTGAGCTGTCATCAGATAAATGAGTCCTATGCCTTATTCATGGATAACCAGTTACACAATACGGGAATTGGTTATCTGCAATCGATGGCTGTAAATAATAAGCCCTTATCTGTTCAGCTAGCGCCAGGCGTTTTCGTTGAAGTAGATAGCGACCGTGTCGACTCAGTATCTGCTCCAAAACCGGGTGATGTAGGGCAATATGAAGTCACTGAAAATCCTACACATCGTTGGAAATACAAAACGCCCAGCTTGAGAAACATTGCATTGACCGCACCCTATATGCATAACGGATCTCTAACCAGCCTGATGCAGGTAGTGAATTATTATAATGATGGGGGCGTGAAGCATTCACTGCTGGATAAGCGGATCAGACCTCTGGGTTTAAATGATGAAGAAAAACAGGACCTGGTGAATTTTCTGCGCTCGTTAACTGGTAGCAATGTCGAACAACTGGTGGGGGATGCTTTTGCGGCACCTATAGGAGACATTGGTGTTGAGAGACAGGCGCTGAAATGAAGTTAATGCCTTTTAAAGGGTCCAAAGTCGCAATTGCTGCGATGCTCCTGATGTTTCTTGTGAATGAAATCTCACTGGCTGCCAATAAGCCTGGCGGGGACTTCAGCTTAATGGATCAGGATAAAAATGAGTTTCAGCTGCAGCAACTGCGAGGAAAAGTCGTGTTGTTATTTTTTGGTTATACTTCCTGTCCTGATGTCTGCCCAGCCATGTTAGGGACTCTGGCGAGGGTACTAAGAGTTTTTGACTCTGACGATAGTCAGGTTCAAGCTTTGTTTATTAGCGTGGATCCAGAAAGGGATACTCCAGAACGGTTGAAAGAATATACCCGATATTTTTCCAGTCACCTGCTCGGCCTGACCGGGAGCCGTGATCAAATTGATCAGGTTGCCAGGCTATACCAGGCAAAATATGAAATAACACGAGATGATAAACAGCGAGTTTCTGTCGATCACTCAAGCCATCTTTATGTTATTGATCAGCAGGGAGAACTCAATACGATTGTGCCTTTTGGTATGGGGGCAGCTCATATCATTAATGTGGTAAAAAGGTTACTAAAAAATAAATAGCCCAATGCAATCAATTACCAATACCGTTGCCTTTAAAAATGATGATCAGGATGAAGATCTGAATGCTGATTTTTCAGTGCCTGTGATGGTCGACACCAGGGCTATTAATTGGCAGCCATCCCCTGCGCCTGGAGTGCTGCGAAAAAGGCTGGAGCTGGTTTCTTTTTCCCAGCCTCGAATTACCACACTGGTTCAATTTGAAGCAGGAAGCTCTTTTAAACAGCACACTCATTCAGGGGGCGAAGAATTCCTGGTGCTGTCTGGTGTCTTTTCAGACGAGACAGGGGACTATGAAGAAGGCTGTTATATTCGTAATCCGCCTGGTAGCTTTCATGCACCGTTTACTCGTGAGGGCTGTCAGATACTGGTGAAATTAGGACAGTTTCAGGCACATGATGACAAGCAACTGCTGTTAAGAAGTAAGCACTATAGCTGCCGATGGAAGTCCTCTAAAGAGCCTGGTGTATCGATGCTGGACCTGCATCAATTTCAGAATGAAACGGTCACATTGTTCAGGATCAATCCTAATTGCTGGATGGATCATAAATGCTATTCGAGTGGTGTGGAAATATTTATTTATCAGGGATCATTATCAGACGGCAACAATCAATATTCAGAAGGTTACTGGTTACGCTACCCGACCGGATCAAGGCTTAAGCTTTCCACAGTAGATGGCGCCCATCTTTATATGAAACAGGGGCACTTCCCTGAATCATCGTAATACAATGAAGAATATTTGATTTGACATGGAATGAACATTCATTCTATTCTTTGTGCTTTAATATTAATAAATACTTGAGGATCTTTTATGAAAGCAAAAGCGGCAGTGGCCTGGGAGCCTAAAAAACCATTATCAATCGAAATGATCGATGTCGAAGGCCCTAGAGAGGGTGAGGTGTTACTTAAAGTTATAGCTTCAGGTGTATGTCATACCGATGCTTTTACACTTTCTGGTGATGATCCTGAAGGAGCATTCCCCTGTGTGCTTGGCCATGAAGGTGGCTGTGAGGTAGTTGAGTGTGGTCCTGGAGTCAAGAACCTGAAACCCGGTGATCATGTGATCCCGCTGTACATTCCTGAGTGTGGTGAATGCGAATATTGCCAATCCACCAAAACCAATCTATGTCAGTCCATTGCGGAAACCGTATGGACTGGATATATGCCTGATAAAACACGTCGTTTCTCTCATAACGGCTCGCCTATTTATCATTATATGGGTTGTTCAACCTTCTCTGAATATACCGTAGTACCTGAAATTGCATTGGCCAAAATCAACAAAGAAGCACCACTTGATAAAGTCTGTCTATTAGGCTGCGGTGTTACCACTGGTATAGGCGCGGTTCTCAATACTGCCAAAGTTGAGCCGGGCTCAACAGTTGCTGTGTTTGGTCTGGGTGGTATCGGTCTGTCCTGTATTCAGGGTGCAGTGATGGCTAATGCCGGACGCATTATTGCCATTGACATCAATCCGGATAAATTCGAATTCGCTAAACAACTGGGCGCTACCGATTTTGTAAATCCGAAAGAGATTAACGGTTCTTTCGTAGAGTACATGCAGGATACCTATAACGGTGGCCCCGATTACTCCTTTGAATGTATCGGCAATACCCACGTCATGCGTGATGCACTGGAATGTACCCATATGGGCTGGGGTGTATCTACCGTTATCGGTGTGGCTGGTGCAGGTCAGGAAATTGCCACTCGTCCTTTTAATCTGGTTGTTGGACGCACTTGGAAAGGTACAGCCTTTGGTGGTGTTAAGGGTCGCACAGAATTGCCGGGTTATGTTGACCGATATATGAATGGTCAGATTGAGCTGGATTCATTGGTCACTCACACCATGCCACTAGAAGAAATTAATACCGCATTCGATTTGATGCACGAAGGTAAAAGTATTCGCTCGGTTATTATATTCTAAAGGCTTCCTGACGGTGCATTAAATGACACCGAATAGTATTAATTTCCACTAAATCTGCGTATGCAGGATGGCTACAACCATAGCCATCATTTTATTTCGAGTTTTATTGGTGAGCAGCTCGATTAGCATGCAGAAGTTTTGTCCCAGAGGTAGCCTTTCAGGATCATGACGGAAAGGTCTATCTCCTCAACTTGCAGCCGGGGTTTCCTCGGCTGTTTTTTTTGAGCGTTCTTTGCACCAGCGGAACTTCCTCTAAGGGGCTTTCGGGATCAATCAGCGCCAGCATATCTACTACAAACTGTTCACTCACGCGGCTTTTCGCCGGCTGGAGAATGAACTCAACAGCTGATTTAGCAATTTCTTTAAATTTATTATTTTTAACATGCAAGAAAAGATATTTTACAGATCGCAGCTTTGTATCAGTGATAAATCACCACTGTAGGATATTGATTGCATAAGGAGATGTCAGAAGCTGTGAGAGGGCGCGACATTATAATTATTTTTTCGATAGCTTAAATACTATCAATATTTCCCATCCTACATACGCTCTAGTTTTATGGCTGAAGCATCTAATCAGCAATTTAATCTGCTAACTTCAGTTTAATTTCAAAAACAGCACCACTTGCTGAGGGCGTCAATTCAATACTCGCTCTATAAGCCTTGAGTAAAGAACGGGTTACCGCCAGGCCTAAACCCGATCCACCCTGATCACGGGCGGTGGTGAAAAAGGGTTCAAAGATTGTCTCTGTATTAGCGGGTGTTATGCCAGGGCCATTATCCGCTATTTTGATACTACAGAGCTTGTCTACGCCAAGCTCACTGAGCGTGACAGCAATGTGGCTGCCGCCGTGTCGATGAGTATTATCAAACATGTTGACCAAAGTCGATTCCAATATTTCCTCGTTGATCATTACCTGGCTATTTTCTCCCGCTATCTCTACGTCAAGACCCATGTGCCTGAATCGCTCTGCTACCTTTACTATAATGGGTAATACGGATGAGGTGGATCGGTCTGCCTGGATGGTGTCAGCTCGCGCCAGCTCCAGTAATTGTTGCACCAGAGTATTCAGGTATTCAGCATCCTTATTAAGGTTGCTTAGAAACCGGTTGCGGTCTGTTGCTAGCATATCCTGCTGATGATCCTGCAATAACTCTATGGCACCACGCATTGACGTAAGAGGGGTCTTAAAGGCATGTGATATCTGTGCGGCAAGGTCCTGAATATAGCGTGCACGGGCATCCAGATGCTCGGCCATTTGCACTACGGCCTGTGATAATTGAGAAACCTCATAAGTCACTGGTTGTTTGAGTGCTGATACCGGGCCGGCATCGCCGTTCGCGACATGTTCAGCCTGGCGTGTTACTGCTTCAAGCGGGGCGGTAATGGTCAACGCTGTTATGGCACTAATGGCTAGCACCAGGCCGATAAGGATTAATCCTGCTATCATCAATTCCTTGCGATGTTTATAGAATGATTGCCCTATGTTGGTCGGCGTGCGCGAAAGAATAACTGCACCCAGTATCTGGCCCTGGTGGATTACCGGGGTGGCATGAAAAACCCGTACCAGGGTACCTCGGCTGATAGACGTCAGTGCAGGCGGTGGTTGATCAGAGACTCTCTGGCGCAGCACGGAGTAGAACTCTCCGCTTAACGCTCGGCTGACTTCCTGCCAGTTAGCAAGTGATAGATGCAGGTCGTCACCGGTAGTTGCAACGATTGAAGCGCTGATATCCACCACACGGATTGCTGCCAGCGTGGTTTGCTGTGCATCTTTCATGATGCGGGTGATTTCTTCACCGGCTAGCTGTACGGGAGCAGGCACCAGCGCGGTACTAATTTCAGGGTCTGGGGGCGGGGGCAGGATGTCATCGCTGGCAAGATCGAGCCGGGGTGGCTGGGGCCGCCATAGCTCTTGCTTTGTGCTTTTAGTATCGGCTATGGGTATGCCATAGTTTGCGATTATCTGGCCTTGTTCGCTGTGCTGGAAATTTCTCAACAGTGCTGATTTGTAGGCAGCTGCGACAAATGCAGCCTGTGCGGTAAGTTCTGATTCGGTTTGCTGCAACAGAGCGTTTTCGTACAGGCGTAATATGCCTATGCCCGCCAGAGGCAGTATCAGAATACTGAGGTTAACCAGCAGTAAGACGCTTCGAACGCGTGGCTTCCATTTCATCGTTCAGCTCTGGCAGTCACCCAGCTTGTAACCCACACCATGCACGGTTTCAATCGGGTTAGCACCAGCCTGGCTGAGTTTGGCTCGTACCCGTCGCATGTGGCTGTCGATGGTTCGATCACTGACGACATTATTAAAGTCATAGGCGGTATCCATTAGGGTCTGACGGCTAAATACCCGACCCGGATGCTGGATTAGCGTGCGTAATAAAGCGAATTCGGTAACGGTTAAGATGATTTCCTGCTCACCCCAGAAAACCTTGAACTGGTCCAGATCGATTTTTAATTGACCCTGTTGCAGCTGGCTTTCCGGCTCTGGCGCAGCGGATTCGGCTGGGTTGACACGCCGTAGTACTGCGCGCACTCTGGCGATCAGTTCGCGCGGACTAAAGGGCTTGCTGATGTAATCATCACCACCTAACTCCAGCCCCAGCACGCGGTCAATTTCATCATCACGCGATGATAGAAAGATGATCGGAGTGGCATGGGATTTTCTTAGTTCACGGCACACGCTAATGCCATCCAGTTCTGGCATCATAATATCGAGTATCACCAGATCGGGTAGCTCGCTGCTAAATTTCTCTAGCGCAATGCGGCCATTCACTGCCTCTACGATAGTAAAGCCTTCATTCTTCAGCGCGTAACTTAATACATCGCGGATATGGGCGTCATCATCAACAATAAGGATTTTGTTCATGCGGAGGATTATAAGTTATTTTTGGCATCTTGATTGGTGCTGAATCATTGCGGTGTGATTTAGTAGCTTCTCCATTCTTTCCGAGTTTAAGCCAGCTCTCAAATGTTTACGCAACAGATCCTGTGGAACAAAGATATACAGGCAGATGCATAACATAACCTTCTGCACAATATTTGCACAAAGTTTCCCTGTAATCTGCGCGTATGGGACATGTGTGCTGCACATTGCTTACTCATAATGTATCTATCAACAGGAGAATATTATGAGCACAGAGCAAATCCAGAAAAATCCGAGCATTGGGAAAAAAATATTACGGGCGAGTAAGCTTTTTTATGTCATCAGTTTTGGCATCGTTTTACCACTGGTGGCGTTAGCTATCGAGGTGTTATTTGCCTGGTGTGCACAGGTGTTTTTTGATCCTGTACCCACCCTGTTCCATGGGCTAATGGTCGCTCTGGTGCCGCTGGCGAATCTATTTGCATTGCTGGCAAGCTGGGGGCGTTTTCAGTCCAGTCGACGCAGGATATTATTCCTGAATGGTATCGCTATCGGCATTAGCGCGTTTTACAGTGTATTGTTTATTCCGATTATGCCGATGGCTGTGATCGCGATGATCTGGTTGATTGGTCTATTGCCATTGGCTCCGATACTTTCGCTGATTGCTGCGATCATCTGTCGAAGAGCTATACCACAACCTGCAATTACCGATCCCATACCCTCTTTACCGCTTCAGAGGAGACGCTTTAATGCGGCGAACTGGGGCATAGTGGTTGGCTTAATCATTCTTATAGCGGCTGAAGTCCCACTGACACTGACCGAGGTTGGTCTACGCATGGCAACATCAGACAATCATCAGGAGCAGTTGCGTGGTGTGCGCCTGCTGCGTAACTTTGCGAACCAGGATCGTCTATTGAGTTATTGCTACGATCAACGCAATAGATCGCGCGATATGTTGTCGATGCTTTATAGCTGGAATGAGCAGTGGGTGAGTGCTAATCAGGCGCGTGAGGTTTATTACCGGGTTACTGGGCAGGCGTTTAACGAGCAGGAGTATAGCAACAATCGCAGGCGTGGCCTGAGGGGAAATTCACGCCGCTTGAATTTTGATTTTGATCAGGGTGGATCGGTAGTCGGTACACGCTTGCAACATGTGCAACTGAGTAGCTCGCAGATCGATGGCAGTATCGATAGCGATGCTGCGCTGGCCTATCTGCAATGGACTTTTGAATTTAGCAATCAATCGCCTCGTCAGGCTGAGGCGCGTGCGCAGATAGCTTTACCGCCGGGTGCAGTGGTGTCCAGGGTTACTCTGTGGATTGATGGAGAAGAACGCGAGGCCGCTTTTGCTGCTAAGGGGCAGGCGCGTCAGGCTTACCAGTCGGTAGTGCGTCGTCAGCGTGATCCAATTCTAGTGACTACGGCAGGGCCGGATACCGTGCTGGTGCAATTGTTCCCGGTTCCCGTTAGCGGCAAGATCAAGGCTCGCATAGGCATTACTGCGCCGCTGGTGATCCGGGATGCAAGCGAGGGAATATTGCGCCTGCCATATTTCAAGCAGCAAAACTTTAACATTGCCGATGATTTTCAACATTCGCTATGGCTGGATTCTAAAGCCACCATGCGCAGTGAGCCAGCGCACCTGATATTAGAGTCTGGCAACTCGGGCGCGGCCACACTACGCGGGAAGCTGGATGATGCTGGATTAAAAAGTCCGTCTAATGCGGTGCTGGTTTCGCGTGATAGTCGAGTGACGGAGGTGCACACATTGAATAATCGGGTCAAAGCAGAGTCTGTGGTGACGCAACGTTTGATTAAGCGCAATGTAAATATCGATCATCTGGTGATGGTGGTCGATGGTTCTCAATCCATGCAAGATTATATCGATCAGATTGCCGATGCTATCCTGAAGTTGCCAGAGTCTTTTGGGTTGACGCTGATTGTTGCCGGTGATGAAACCATCGAATTGAGTGCCGGGATTGATGCAGAAAATTTTTCCCTGCCAAGGCAGCTTGCGCAGCGCCTGAGGGATTTCGATTTTGTCGGTGGGGTTGATAATACAGCTGCTCTGGAACGCGCCTTGTCAGTGGCATCCGGGCATCAAAACTCGGCTGTGCTGTGGATACATGCAGCGCAACCTGTGATGTTGTCGACAGCTGATAATCTGCGCCAAAACTGGCAACGTCGCCCCATGGGGTCAGAGCTGTATGATTTTCCAGTTGCTAACAGGGTGAACCGAATTGCTGAAGCGCTGGATGAGGTTGTTCAGTTTAAGGCAGTAGCGCGTATTGCAAATCTGCAACAGGATTTATCCTATCAATTCGCACTATGGAGTGGTCAGCGTCAGCAGTGGAGAATGCTGCGCGACGAGATTGTAGGCAATGATATGAAATTACCCGGACAGAAAACCTCGGATCATCTGCTGCGTCTGTGGGCCTATGATCGTATTCAGGCGTTGATTGCTGCAGGCACTGGCGAACAGAGAAAAAGGGCGGTCCAGATGGCGGCGCGTTATCAACTGGTGACCCCGGTAAGTGGTGCCGTCGTGCTGGAGAATCAGCAACAATATGAGGCGAATGGATTACAGCCAGTGGAAGAGGGCACAGTGCCGACGATACCGGAACCGGAAACCTGGCTATTGATTATCGCTACGCTGCTGATGCTGGGCTGGACGCTCAAACGGCGCCGTATGCTGATAAATGCCGGGCGGTTTTGCGCATGAAGCTCAGGTTAAATCATACGACACTGCTATTCAGTGCTAGCCTGCTGGCACTGTGGCCGGTCATCGACTGGTATACGAAGCGACTGCTGGATGGCTCGGATGAGAAATTTGGTGTGTTGGCTTTAATTACTGCTATTGGCTATCTGCTGACTCAGCGAGCTAATGACAGGCAACCCCAGATTCCATTACTCACGCTTAGCCTGTTGATGCTGGTCTATCTGTGCAGCTATGTTTATCTACCAGCCATCCTTCGTGCGGCTATCGCAATCACCCTGCTCGGGGTTTTGTGTTCGCACTATTTTCTGGGCAGGGGTTTAACGCCTGCGCTGTGGGGTTTGTTGCTACTGTCTTTACCGCTGATGGCATCCCTGCAGTTTTTTTTAGGTTATCCACTGCGCTGGCTGGTGGGCGATGTGGCGGCACATTTACTGCAATTGAATGGACTGGCGGTGACGCATACAGGAACGCTACTCAACTGGGATGGAGGCTCGGTATCAATCGATGCGCCCTGTAGCGGCATAAAGATGATGTGGTTTGGGTTTTATCTGTGCCTTACCCTGGCCTGTGTATACCGTATGCGCCTGGCCAGGCTGCTTGCACTCAGCTTGATGACTCTGGGTATTATTATCGCGGCCAATATCTTGCGCGCAACGGCACTGTTTTATATTGAGTCAGGTTTGATTCCTATGCCTACCTGGGCACATGATGGGGTGGGTATGGTTACTTTTATCGCAGCTGCAATAGCTATTCTGTGGCTGGCCGACAGGCTTGCTCCGAGGTCTGTGCCATGCCCCGCCTGAGTCTCTATTTATTACTTTGTATCACTGCAGCAGTGTTACCCTTGTTCGCTGGCAGCGCGACGATTGATTCGAGTGACCATGTTTTCCCTGGCTGGCCGACACAGCTGGATGGTCAAAGACTTCAGCCGCTGCCGCTGACTGAAAAGGAGCGCCTTTTTGTGCGCGATTTTCCCGGTCGCATTCAGCGCTTTAGCGATGGTCGGCATGAATATATCCTGCGCTGGGTATTTAGTCCTACGCGTAAATTGCATCCGGCCAGTGACTGTCTGCGAGGGGTGGGTTTTTCTATTACCCCCATGCCACTGGCAACGCGTTCTGGTGAGGCTAAGTGGAGCCAGTTTCAGGCAAGCAGGGGAGAGGATTCATTGCTTGTGTATGAACACATCTATGATACTGCTGGCAATAGCTGGAGTGATGTATCGTCCTGGTACTGGGCTGCTCTACTGGGTAAATCGGCAGGGCCCTGGTGGTCGGTGGTGATTGCTGAGAAGTGAGAACGTCAGGGTATAAAACCCTGCGTCAAAAGGGTTTCAGACGCAGGGCTCGTACTCAAGCTTTACAGGTCTTTGGCGAGGCTGAATGCACCACGAATTTGGTTGAGGCTGTAGCCACGAGCCATGTCGTCAGGGTATTTTTGCTTCAGAACTGCTTCTACTTCTGGTTTTAGGTTAGCACCATGACAGTTCAGGCATAGCTTTCCAACACCCTGAGCTTTCATAAAACGGTATTTTCCATCCACAATCTCGGAATAAGCCATATTTCTGGCTGATTCTCCTTTTGCCTGACGAGCATCAAAGTCTTTTAATACCTTCTGCTCCCAACTGTCAGGGGTTGCGGAGCTACTGTTACGTGCTTTCAGGCTAACGCGCTTGATATACCAGCCGCTTGACTCACGAAGGTTTTTAGCAATTTCTGGTGCTTTTTCTGAGCAGATAGTAATAGCATGTGCAGGGCCACCTTCCTGTATGGCTTTTTTAAGTTCAGGTTTTAAACTTCCGCCGAATTGCTTAATCAGGTTAATGGCTTCTTTCTTTAATGCATCCTGATTCGGCTGTTCGGCCTGTAAGGGGGGGGGTGTGAGCAGGGCAGCTGCGGTCAGGGTGGTCAAAAAATGACGGCTTAAAGACATAGTCTTCTCCATAAGTAGTTAAAAATAATCGAAATATTTTCAGGGGTAAAAGTCATCCTGAGAGTGTAAAGGTGGATGTTTCAGAGTCTCCACTGAATTATGTCGATACAATATTATGGATAAATAACTGGCGTCAATATTCCCAAGGTGTAGGTCAGGGCTTACTTACGTTCGGCCAGTAGGTTTTCAAGTTTCTTGCGTAACTGCTGGATTTCTATATGTGTGCGTACTCGGGCACGAACAATAGGAGGGCTCATGGGTTTGGTGATGTAGTCTACTGCACCAAGATTGAAGCCCAGTACTTCATCATCCACATCGCTACGTACGGTCAGGAATATGACGGGGATATTCGTGGTCGCGGGATTTTTCTTCAAAGCTTTACAGACTTCATAGCCATCCAGGCCTTCCATCATTATATCCAGCAGTATCAGGTCAGGTTTAGGATCTAATTCTGAGCGGTTCAGGGCGGCACTTCCATCGTGTACAATCTCTATCTGGTATTCCTGATTAAGCAAATTGTCGAGTACTTCGGTATAAAAACTTTCGTCATCTACAATTAATATTCTAGGCTTGTTTCCTGCTGTGTATGACATTGTTACAGCTCCTTTGTTATAGGTGATTCAGAGGTCATTTGTGTCTGGTCGCTCAATTGCTAACATGTTGATTAATTCTATTTGGCTATTCTATACGCCTGAGCTCATTATTTTTACTAGAAATTAATTTAAAGTCCTGATTAACCTTTTCAAAACTATCGATAATGAGAGGGTCGAAGTGCTTTGCTCGTTGCTGAACAATGATTTCGCTTGCGGATTCGTGATCATAAACCTGCTTATAGGGGCGCTCAGTGGTGAGGGCATCATACACGTCCGCTAAAGCCATTAAGCGAGCAGAAAGAGGGATTTCCTCATTTTTCAGTCCTAAAGGGTAGCCGCTACCATCCCATTTTTCGTGATGGCTGTAAGCAATATCTTTCGCAACCTGAATAAATAAGGTGCTACCTATCTTTTTCTCTGCACTTTCAATGGTTTGTTTTCCATGCATCGGGTGTAGCTTCATGATCTCCCACTCTTCCGGGGTCAGTTTGCCTGGCTTGAGTAAAATCTTATCCGGTGTGGCCACCTTGCCAATGTCATGCAATGGTGCTGCGCGTTCAAAAGCCTTGATTAAACGCGGGGTCAATATATTTTTATAACGTGGTAGCAGAGCCAGGTTTCTAGCTAACAGGCCTACATAATCTCTGGTGCGTATCAGGTGTTCTCCGGTCTCCTTATCACGCATTTCAGCCATCTCACCCATGCTGTAAACTATGGCATCTTTGGTGCGTTCAAGTTCGTCGGTTCGTTCCTGAACCAGTTGCTCCAGTGCTATTCGCTGTCCGGCGGCAGTGAGCTGGGTGCTTACTCTTGCCAGTAATACTGGAATGCTGATGGGCTTGGTAATATAGTCCAGCGCACCAGCACGGAAGCCTTTAAGCTCATCTTCAGGCTGTTGTTTGGCGGTGAGGAAGATAACCGGAATCTCGCAGGTTTCAGGGTTGGATTTAAGCTGGCGACAGGTTTCGTAACCATCCATCTCAGGCATAGATATGTCCAGAAGAATGAGATCTGGAGGAGCTGAGCCATTGACAAGCTTAATACCCTGTCCCCCATTTTTTGCCAGAGATACATTGAAATGTGGAGTTAGTGCTTCACTTAACAGTTCCAGAAAAAAGGGCTCATCATCAATGACAAGAATGCGTGTGCCAGGTTTAGTTTCAGTATTCATCATTCTGTCCCTTTAATAATTGTTCCAGAGTTTCTGCCGCTTGTTGAAATTCATAGTCTTCAACCAGAGTATAGATATCTTCCAGGTTCTGTTTACCGAATACTGATTCAAGCCTTGAGCTTATCTGGTCTAATAGAGAATGTGAGTTTGCATCACTGTTATAGAGACTTTGTAGCAAATCATAAGCCTGACTATTCAAACTATCAGAACTATCCGATTGTTGACTCTCATTTTGTCCTTTTATATCACTGTTCTTAAGCAACTGTATCCCATCGCATAGTTCATCATAGGCTGAAGTGAACTCCTGCAGAAGCTCAGTTTCTACTGGCTCTACCAGCTTGAGTTTTTTATCTAATTCGGTTGCCACCTGATACAGGCGCTCTGCACCGATATTTCCAGATACTCCCCTGAGAGTGTGTGCTGCACGGGATGCCTGTTCCAGCTCGCCCTGTTGAATATAGAGATAAAGGTCTTTTCTCAGATGCTCGTGGTTGCGTAGAAAGTCTTTGAGCAACTTCTGGTACAGCCTTTCATTACCTCCCACCTGTTTTATACCACGCCTGATATTAAGACCGGGTATAGATTCAGGCCATTGCTGCATCTTTAACGGTAGCTCGGTTGCAGAGTTAACATCGTCACCGTGGTTCTGAAAATCCAGGTATTTGCATAGCGTCTGATACAGTAACTCTGGGTCTACCGGTTTACTGATGTGTCCCTGCATACCTGCATCGATAGATTTCTGAATATCTTCTTTCATGGCATTGGCTGTCATCGCTATGATGGGTAACTGGTCGTATTGCCTGTTAGAACGAATATTTCTGGTTGCTTCATAGCCGTCCATTTTTGGCATTTGAATATCCATAAGAATAAGATCAGGGATGAATTTTTCCAATAGTTCCATCACATCGATACCATTTTCACAAACGGAAACGGTGACACCCATTTGTTTTAAGATTTCGACTGCAACCTGCTGGTTTATAGGGTTGTCTTCCGCAAGTACCAGGTGCCCAGATAGAGGCTTTATAAGACTCTGTGATGCCACTTCTGAGGTATTAGTGGCGCCATCAGAGGATGTACTTTTCTGAGCCTGAATAATAGCGTTGAATAGCGATGAAGGGGTGATTGGTTTAATCAGAATGCCATCAAGCTGCAGGTTTTCAGTGTCCATTTCAATCGCATCCTTGCCGTAGGCTGTCATTAAAATAATAAGAGGCATCTTGTCAGGATCAAGTGTCTGCCTGATTTCTCTGGCGGTAGTAATGCCATCTTTATCAGGCATACGCCAGTCAATCAGTAACAGGTCATATTTATCTTCTGACTGCAGCAGAGTCTGTATAGCCAGTATTCCAGAGCTTACACTGCTTACCTTGAAGTTTAGAGAGTTTAATGTGTCTGTGAGAATATCCAGCGAGGTGGCGTTGTCATCAGCCAACAATACTCTCATACCTCTAAGGTCAGTAGTAGGTGGGCTGAGTAAGCTCTGGTTGTGATTCTTATTGGCCACCCTAAAGGGGAGAGTGAAGAAGAATCGGCTTCCCACTCCTTTTTCACTTTCAGCTTTTAACTGTCCGCCCATCAGCTGAGTTAACTGTTTACTGATAGACAGGCCTAGACCTGTGCCACCATATTTACGTGTCGTTGAACCATCTTCCTGAATAAATGGATCAAATAAGGTGTCAAGGTTATTTTTTTCTATACCTATACCTGTATCACTTACAGAAAATAAAACGATAACCTGTTTCTTTGTCTGTTTTTGCAGACTAACCTTAAGCACTATGTTGCCAGTTTCGGTGAATTTGATGGCATTGGATACGAGGTTGCTAAGTACCTGATTGAGACGGAATGAATCACCCACAAGATTTTTCGGCAGGTCTTCACCTATATCGATGATAAATTCAACGTTTTCTTGAGTGAGTCGCAAAGAGGTCATATCAACCAGATCTTTAAGCAATTCTTCCAGATTAAAATCTATCAGGTCAATTTTTAGATGGCCTGCTTCTATCTTGGAAAAATCTAAAATATCGTCGATCAGACCTAACAGAATTTTTGCGGATTTCTGTAAGCCATTGACGTATCCATACTGTTTTTCATTAAGTCCGCTGGTTAACAGGAGATGACTCAGTCCAACGATGGCATTCATGGGTGTTCTGATCTCATGACTCATATTGGCCAGGAACTGGCTTTTAAAGCGGCTGGATCTTTCCATCGCTAACTGGGCCTCCTTGCGCTCGGTGATATTCTGGCTAATACCGATTAAGCGCTGGGCCCAGCCCTGGCTGTCACGTTCAAAAATCCTGCCCTCAGCGGAGATCCAGTGGCTGTTTTTGTTGATCTGATATTCAACCTTGAAATGGTCTAACTCGCCTTTTACATAGGCTCTGAGTTTGTCCCGCACCATCTGTGCCTGATCTGGAGATATATGTACAAAGAACTCATCAACATCTTTAAATGTATGCTGTGTCGGCAGGCTGTGATGTGTGGCGAAGCTTTCATCATAATTAAACTGTGTATCGGCATTTTGATAAAATCTGAATTCAAAAGTGCCAAGTTGGGCTGATTCAAGTGATAATGCGAGCCGCTCTCGGCCTTCTGTGAGCTGGGCGTTAACTTTCGCCATTTCCCGTGATCTGAGTGCCAGTATGATGTAGATGAACAAGGCTATTGCCATTACCCAGAAAAGAAGCGTGTAATCAATTTCTTTCTGGTATTTAACCACTAGCCATTTTTTCAGAAATTCATTCTTTTTCTGTATTGGTAACTTATCTATTGCCTGATTTAGTATCGTAACCAGTTGCGGCCAGTCCTTGCGTACACCGATGGAAAATTCATGTTGATAGGGTGTGGAGGCAGCAACCTGTAGATTGGACATGCCATTGGATGCTATCAGGTAGGCACCCACGGAAAGCACATCAATATAGGCATCGATCTTTCCCGTAGCCAGAGCTTGCAGGCCATCCAGTGTCCCGGGGAATTGTATCTGCTGAATGTCAGGGTTGTCCCGCTGGATAAGTTCTCCTATGGCATAGCCCTTAACCAGACCTACCTTTTTACCTGCCAGGTCGCTGATGCCACCCAGCAGGGTTTCCCCCCGCTTGTTAAAGATAACCACGGGGAAGGTGAGATAAGGTTTGGTAAAGTTGAGATATTCGCTACGTTGCTGAGTTTTGATCAGTAATGGAGACAGATCCAGGGTTTTGTCGCGTAATCTCTGTAATACTTCTGACCAGGGTATGTTCGGGGGTGGCGCAACTTCGACCCCTATTTGCTGCGCGAAGTAGTTTAGGTAATCTGAGGATAGCCCCTGATAGCGGCCCACCTCATCGAGGTATTCCAGTGGTTGCCATTGGCTATCGATCCCAGGGCGTATCAACGGGTGTTGTATCAGCCAGTCTTTCAATTCATTAGTCAGATTTAAGCGAGGAATCTCTTCATTCTTGCTTGAGGTATTGATCCAGTTGCTCTTGATATCACGTAAGCCGGCTTCGCCAATACTATCCAGGGCTTTTTGTAAAATATCTCGTAGGATTGGATAGTCCTTGCGAGTACCTATTGCTAGAATTGAACCGGGTTTCTTCAGCCGTCCGTGTACCTTCAGATTGGTTATTGATAGTTTTTCTAACAGATATAGTGCAACCACTCGGTTTCCCGCATAGGCATCAACCTCTTCACGAGACAGGGCTTCCAGAGCCTGTTCTGTGTTGGGGTAGAGTTTTAGTTTTATATCAGGATAATTCTGCTGAAAGTATTTTACATTACCAAAGCCTTCTTCCAGGGCCAGGGTTTTATTAATGAGATCATCCTCATTGTGATACTCTGTTTTTCCCCTGCCAGCGATAATGACATGGGGTATATCCAGATAAGGGCTGGTGAAATTAAAGGATTGTTCGCGTGATGGTTTGGGTGTGATATCCATAATCAGGTCGAGCTTTTTCTGTTCTACATCCTGATATATCTGCTTCCATTGTCCCGGAACCACTTTTAACTTTACATTCAGTTTTTGATTGATCGCCTGGATAATTTCTATTCCTATGCCTCGGGGTTTTCCTTCGTTATCCTGATAGTTAAACGGTGGCCAATTATCCATAGTGCCAACGCTTAAATCAGCATGATTTATCAGCCATTGCTTTTCTTCTGCACTAAGGTTTAATGCCTCGGTTTGTTGTCTGTCCTGGTTAAGTGGTACCCACTTGTTGACGATTTTCCGAATATTATCTGGATGAATATCATCCAGTGATTTTTGAATGATCGATGTTAGTATGGGAGCATCTTTACGAATACCAATCGCCAATTCAGTGGGTGGTTTGGATAAAAGTCCATGTATTTTAAGGTTGGAGAGTAACTGTTTTTCAATCAGATAAAGTACTACGACTCGGCTGCCGGCATAGGCATCGGCGTCTCCCCTGGATACTGCCTCCAGTGCGTCCAGGGTATCTTTGTAAGTTTTTACTTTTACACCAGGAAAGTTTTTGTGGAAATAACTGACATTCACGAAATCAGCTTCCAGCGCAAGCACTTTGCCATCCAGACTGGCCTCGTCTGCATAAAATTCCTTGCTTCCCTTGCGTGCAACAATGACATGCGGAACACTCAGGTAGGGGGTGGAAAAATCCATTAATGATTTGCGAAATTCGCGAGGGGTAATGCCCATGATCAGATCCAGCTTTTTATCCTGAATATCCTGATAAATGGTATTCCAGGGACCTGGTACGATGTTGATACGCCCCCCCAGTCTACTGTTGAGTTGTTCGATTAAGTCAATATCGATTCCTTTGGGCTGTCCGTCATCATCTACCTTACTGATCGGTGGCCAGTTCTCCATGACTCCTATGGTCAAATTTTCATGTTGCTGCAGCCATAGCTGTTCCTCACTGCTAAATTCAAGCTTGCTTACCGGGCTGATATTTTCTATTGCTAACGGGTCAAGCCCCAGCCATTTGAGTTCTATCTGTTTTAATCGGGTTACGGGAGTTTTCGCGAGGATCTTATCGATAATAGATACCAGTTCTGGCCAGTCTTTGCGAATACCAAAATGTAACTTGCCTGTGGGAAAGCCTGAGTCTGCAGCTACTTTCAGATTGGTCAGGCGTTGTTTATCCATAAGGTAAAAAATAACCGTCTGATTTCCTATATAGGCATCCGCCTGTTCGCGTGATACTGCCTGCAGTGCCTGTGTCGTATTCTCTACCACCAGTAGATTGATTGAGGGATGATTGTCCGCTAGATCCTGATGCAGGAAATAGTCTTTTTCGATGGCTACGGTTTTGCCGCTTAGTGACTTCAGGTCGACGATCTTATCTTCCTGTTTGCGTGTAGTGATGACATAGGGATAGGTGAAATAGGGGGTTGTGTAATCCCAGTATTTTTCTCTTCCACTATTTTTTGCCAGCGTTGCAACAATATCAATTTCGTGTGCACGGGCCTGGTTGAGCATATCATCCCATCCCTGACCTGGGTTGGGTATGAAGTCTATGCCCGTTTGTTCAGCGATCAGTTTGATGATGTCGCTGGTGATTCCCTTAGGCTGTCCATCTTTTATAAAGTCAACCGGTGGCCAGTTAGCATCAATACCTACGCTGATCTGAGGATGTTTTCCGATCCAGTCAAGCTCAAGCTGATTAAATTCAACCGTTTGGGCCATGACTGACTGAACCAATACGAAAAACAACAGTAGTGGTTTTAATGAACAGTAGAGAATATTTCTGAAAGTGACTGCCCTTTTGATACCTGCTGATGTCATTATTATTCCTTATTTTGAGTGCATAATAGGCAACACCTGCCGTGTAAATGTACAAATCCTGAAAATATCATGAATTGTACATTTACCATGCTGTGTGCTTATTTATACATTGTACCTCTTATTTATAGCGGATAACGAATCCATCGCAACCAGTACTTTTTCAGGAATAAATACTGTCCATATTCATATATGGTCAATCCAGTCAGAATGCACAGAGTGCCATACCAGATACGAGGACTGATTACTTCCTGGTTTAATCCACTGCCCAGTATCAGTGCCAGAACGGGAGTGATCAGGGTAATTAGTGCTACGCGCTGGGCATGTAATTGCTTGAGGCAGTAGAAATATAACGGGAACCCAAGCGCTGATCCCATGAATGCCAGGTAAATTATGGCCAGCATAGATTGCATTGGGATATGCTCAGGTACTCCGGCATATATGGCATTGGCTACAAATAGTGGCGTTGCCACCAGCAGGCTGCCCGTAGTAATGGAAACTGGGTGGATGACAGGATTCAGCTTCTTAATCAGTATTGAGCTCAACGAGTGCACAATAGCTGACAGGCAAACCCCGCCAACGCCCAGCAGGGCTTGATGACTGATATCGATACTTTCTGCAAAAACTATCATCAAACCGAATAAACCAAGTAACATGCCGCTGGTCTTTGCCGGAGTGAAGGATTTATCCCCCAGTATCACACGAGCGAACAGGCTGGTGATAAAGGGTGTGAGGCCAAAGATCACCGATATCCATCCAGATGGAATATATTGCGCAGACCAGTAAACCAGTGACATGGCGAGAAACAGAGGGATGCCACCGGCCATATAAACCAGGCGACTGTGCCTGTCCCAGGGCAAACTAATGCTCCAGACACGGGTGATAATCAGTAGGGCAATGAGTCCTATCACCATACGAGAGGCTACACCAAAAGCGAAACCAACATCGTTTCCACTCCATTGAATACCCAATGGCGTGGTGCTCCAGATAATTATCACCGTTATATATGCGCTTAAAACTTTCATGTTTTTTCCCTTAGGCAAAAAAAAACCGCTCATCGAGAGCGGCCTGATATTTGATTCATGAAATTCAAAAAATACCCAGCCGCAAGCTCATTAGCCATACAAGGTAAGTCATGCGTGGACGGAGAACGAGCTGGAATGAGTTGATTTGATTCATAGGTGAATAGTCGTCGCAATCGAAAAGTCTGTCAATTACTTTTGTTGTTGGCTTTTGCTGTTGTTGCTTGACCCGTTTGTTGTGCTGAAGTAGATTTTAAGAACCATAAAACATCGGTGTCTAGAAAATGAATAACAAAATAAACCGTTACTGTTTGTATTTATTGCTACTACTAGGATTTGCTTATCAGTCTAACGCTGTTTCTGCGCCGCCTGAAGGTTATCAATTTCATAATCTGAGTGAGGCAATGAAGCTTTCCAGCGAAGCTAAAAAGCCCATGTTTCTGTACTTTGGTCGTTATGGATGTAGTACCTGCCGCAAGATGCACAAAGAAGTATTTAGCGATGCCAGCCTGAACCGGCAGTTTCAGGACGGTTTTATTCTTGCGTATGTCGATACTGAAAGCGATGCGCGCATTCGATTACCAAATGGAGAAAGAACCACTGAGATGCAGTTTACGGCTCGCAACCGGATTAAGGGTACGCCTACCTTTATCTATTTTTCAGCAGAACAAAAGCCTTTATTCAAAAAGGCGGGGTTCCAGACGATTCAGCAAATGTCTGATTTTAATACCTTCGTTGCTGATAAGCATTACCAAAAAACCACGTTGAAACAATATCTGGCAGCCAGGTAATGAAGTATTTGCCTGGTCTAGTTTTGTTTCTGACGGTATCTGTCTGTAAGGCAGCGGGGTGGTCGTTCGAACCAAAACTGGCGATAACGGATGCCCCCAGGTCTGGTGTTTTTCATCATCTGGATGGTGCTGGACGTAAGCATATAGCAGTCTCTGATGATCAGGTTGCTGTGGTGTGGGAGGATAATTCAAGTGGTGATCCGCAAATTTATATGGCTCGAAAATCCACTAATCAGGGTCAGTTTGGACGGCCTGTAACCGTAAGTAGTGGACAGGAGGCTTATGAACCTGCAATTGCCGCAATCAAAGGTGGCCGCTTCGCTGTGGTTTATGAGCAGGACGCCACCGTATTTGCGCGTTTACTGACTGAACAAGGTATAAGTGAAGCGATTTCCTTATCGGATGCTGCGGCAGCTCATCCCAGTATCGCTGCCTATGGTGATGAAATGATGGCAGTGTGGCGTGAAAAGTTACAAGGTCGCTATGCATTGAAAGTGGCGCGTTTACAGGTGAATAATCGGACTGGATTAAAAAAGCTTAGCAGTTATCAGGTTGAACCTGAGCTGGTTGACAGCGCTATACTGATGCCCAGTATTACAGTCAATGAATCAACGGTTTGCGTAACCTGGGAAGATCGCCGGGCCGGACATACCCGTCTAATGTACAGTGTTTCTGATCTGGTTGACGTTAATTTCTCTGTGCCAGCCTATCTTAACGAGTTTTATTCAAATCGTAACGAATATGATAAAGGCAATGGCGTGACTCGAGTATCTATCACCGGTTTTGGTGATGGTGAAGTGCTCGCGGCCTGGATGGATAAGCGAATTGGCGGTAAAGGTTATGGTATTTTCGCGGCATTAGGTTCTGAAGGTGGTACTGACTTTGGCCCGAATGAAAAGGTGCATAGCCAGCAAGGCGATAAATTGCCCCATTACAATCCAGCCGTTACAGGTAATGAGAATGGAGATTTTGTAGTGGCCTGGGATGATTTTAGACTGGGTGATTCGGATATCTGGCTAAGTTTCTACAACGATAACAGTGAATGGACGACTGACTTTTCACCTGTTCCGGCATCAGGAGCAGGTGAGCAGACTCATGCTTCTGTCGCACTTGATGACTCCGGTGATTTGCACCTTTTGTGGATTGATCGTACAGATAGCAATTCACCCAGCCAGCTCTGGTACAGTTATGGAAAACAGCAGAATTGATGAGGATACTTTCAATTCTACGGCATCCCCTTCATGTTTGCAGAGTAAGCGCTACCATCAATCAAGCAAATTCTCTTTATATTTCAATATGACATTGATATTAATTTTAACTGCTTTTTATCGAAATTCGTCATATCTGTATAAACATCCCGATGAGTAATATTTTTTAACGCAAACTGTGGAAAAACGCACATAAATTAAAGGTTTTAGCGTTAATTTGGCGTATGACCGACTTGCTTTTGATTTATACTATGTAGGAATTAGACTACAAGCAGACATTGGGCTATGCCTGAGAAATATGAGCCTACCGCTTAGCACGCTTACTAGCATTACTATAAAGCTACTCTTTGGAGTTATTATTTTAACTACCACAGCAGTATATGCTTTGGAGCCAATTATACCCATTCCTCGTCATGTTGATTATGACAGGCCCAGGGCATTACTTGGGAAAATACTATTCACTGATCCGCGCCTGTCCAGAGATGGGACTATTTCCTGCCACTCCTGCCACAGTTTTGAATCAGGTGGCGCTGATCCTCGTCCTGTATCTACTGGAGTCTATGCCAGGCAGGGGGCTTTAAACTCCCCCACGGTCTACAACTCGTATTTTAATTTTCGGCAATTCTGGAATGGCCGGGCAGCTGATCTTGTAGAGCAGGCAAAAGGGCCCTTACACAGTACGCTGGAAATGGATATGTCACCTGTCCGTATCGAAAAGTTCCTCAACTCTGACGAGCAGTACAAGCGATTATTTAAACAAACCTATGCGATGGATATCATCAATTTCGATCAGGTAGTGGATGCAATTGCTGAATTTGAGAAGGCTTTGTTTACCCCAGACAGTAAATTTGATCTTTACTTAAGAGGCGAGGCGCAATTGTCTGAAGATGAAAAATCAGGCTATATCCTGTTCAAATCCCTCGGCTGTATTTCATGTCATAACGGTATCAATGTGGGTGGGAATTCTTATCAGTATCTGGGTGCTGTTAATCCAGTTGATAGAGAACTGGTGGGGGATATATATGAAATCACTAATAATCCTTTTGATAAGAATAGATTTAAAGTTCCTGGGTTAAGAAACGTAGCGTTAACCGCCCCTTATTTACACGATGGCAGTCAGCAGGAATTGTCCGGTGTTCTGGATGTTATGGCTTTTCACAATCTAGGATTTAAATTATCTTCAACAGAGAATCAATTGTTAGAAAAATTTCTTCGCACTCTAACCGGTAAAAAGCCCGCGATACTGCAAAAATGACACGATTTGAAATAAAATTATATCTGACTATCGCTTTTGCGATTTGTGTAGCGGGTATCTTTTTTTATGTTAACGAATCGAATGAAAGCCTATTGATCTCTCATGCAGAAGTTTTGCATGGCTTAAACGATTTAGAGCTACATAATGAAAAAATAAATGAAGAAGCCTTAATCTCTGCCTATCGACTGTATGGTTCATACGATAGTATCAATCAGCAGATTCAGCAGCTGGGTGATCACGTGGATGAGATTGCCAATAATCCCCTTTTTGAAGATGAGATTTATCAGGTGGTAAAAGATAATCTTGCTTTATTTAAAAATGCGTTGAACGAAAAAGAGAAATCAATTTATAAGTTCGCCACCTTAAATTCTCTGATTAAAAACTCTGCTACACATGTTCCTAGTATGACAGCACGTTATTTACAACGTTTTGGGTTTGAAGATCAACCCTATTTGCTCGAGATATCAAAGATAACTTTATCTATTTTTCAGGCACGAAATGCAATGGATGCTGATTTGATAGCAGGCATAAATGAAAGTATTGATTACCTGAAAACCAAGCATTTCGAAGATGAAGAAATGGAACGATTTAATCTGGTTTTTGTCTCGCATGCGAAGGTAATGCAGCGTTATCTGCCAACTTATCTTACCGTGTTTGAGGACATTGTGAATAACCCTATGCGAGCTTTGCTTCATCAGGTGCAGGAAAGCTTCATTAAAATAAGTTCAGCTGAGGCTGAAAAGTTACGCACTCTGTCCAACTTTATCTCGGTAATTTTTGTATCTTCAATTCTGTTTATTATCTACCTGTTTTTTGATCTGGAAAAAGCACGAAAAAATCAACTGCATTTAACCCGGGAACTTGAATATCGAGCGAAGACAGATCGGCTGACTTCACTAAAAAATCGCTTTGCTTTTGAGCAGGAAGAAAGAGGGCTTGTTGAAGTTTCTGCCATGTTATTAATTAACGTTGATGGGTTTAAAAATATCAATGATTTTTATGGGCGCGAGCTTGGTGATGAATATCTTAAATTTCTTTCCGGGATTGTTAGCCAGTTTCGTGAGATTTATATTGTGCATGAGATTTACCGTGTGGGCTCGGATGAATTTGGTGTGCTAGTTGAAACCAGAAATAGAGACAGGTTGATAGGACTGGCGAGTCGCTTTATTGAGCAGATTGAGTCTACACAATTTACCTATCAAAATATTCATCTGGGTATACAGGTTTCAATCGGTGTATCCACTGTTTTACCGCTGTTAGAAAAAGCAGATATTGCACTTAGAAAGATAAAGAAAACACGTAATAAGTTTATGCTGTATGAGGATGATCAATCACTGGAGAAGCAGGTTAAATCTAATCTGACCATGATGCATTTTATTCGAGAAGCAATAGAGCATGATTATGTTGAACCGCATTTTATGCCGATTATGAATAATGCTGATCTTGGTATTCATGGATATGAATGCCTGCTCAGGCTGCGCGATAAGGAAGGCAGGTTATATTACCCGAGTGAATTTCTGCACATTGCCAAAGAAGGGAGACTATATGGCCAGTTAACACGTATTATGTTTGATAAGTGTATGCAGAAATTCGTACAAAACGATTATAGCTTCTCTATCAATATTTCGATCGATGATATCGAAGATGATGAAGTTGTCGATTATCTGATTGTACGCTTGATCAAGTTTCCTGAAATGGCGAGTCGCTTAACCCTGGAAATACTGGAAAGCGAAGGGGTTAAGAATTATTCAGTATTACAGTCTTTTATCGAAAGGGTTAAATTTTGCGGCTGTAAGATTGCAATAGATGACTATGGTACCGGTTATTCTAATCTTCAGCATCTGGTAAAACTTAAGGTGGATAGCCTGAAACTGGATGGCTCGTTAATAGAGCCTATGACTACTGATGTTTCCAGTTTTGTGGCAGTACGAGCCATTGTTGAAATGGCGCAGGATCTGGGCATACAAACCACTGCTGCCGAATTTGTCTCCAGCGAACAGGTGATGCAGGTTGTTAGGTCTTTAGGGATTACTCAGTCACAGGGCTATTATATTGGTCGTGCAGCGGTAGAGTTAACTGAGACGCCTGATTTTCTGAAATAAGGGCCATCATTGCTGTTACCTGGGAGCAATGCGAGCAAAGTCCATCGAGATACCCAGTGGTCCTCGAACTATGGTTGCGGAATAGGGCTGATTATCTCGCGTAAACTCCAGCAGAATATTCTCTCCAGCTGTGCCTTTGGTGGTAGCCTGACGTAAATCATTCATACTATAAATTGATTCATCGGCATAACGGGTAATAATGTCTCCAGCCTGTAATCCGGCGCTCTGAGCGACAGATCCATTAATAATCTCACGCACAACAACTCTGTTAGGTCGACCTGAAGCGTATAGGTACTCATCGTAAACCTGTTCGCCAAACTCCTGCTTGATTCCGTATGCGGCATCTCCCAGAGCATTCATTTTTTCGACGTATTCATCGCTATCCTGCCACCCCTCTCGAATGGCCTGATCCCTTAAGTTAAGTCTTTGCAGACGTTTATCATCTACATACTTCTGCAACATAGATACCGTTTCAACGGCTAGCCCCTGCTTGATTAATCTTTGCTGCACAGATAAATCAACAGTATCGCCATCGGCTTGTTCGGGCAGGGTATCAGTAGCGGACCTGTTTTCCGAATGAGGCCGCTGTTTTGAAGAACCGTTTCCGCTTTCCAGCTGAGCGATTCTTTGTTCAAGTTGTAGTCGATCTGTTGTTAGTTGATAAAGCTGATTTTCCAGGTTATTCAGACGTTCAAGTATCTGGCTGTGCTCTTTTTCTGCAATATTACTCACACTGGAGCCTGGGATTAATCTGTCAGCCGAATTGTTATCTACAGGGGACCATAAAAGCCAGATCAGCAATAGAATGGCTAACAACTGTACTAGAATGATGACTGATTTTTTATTCAAGACCTTTCTCGTAAAGATTTAAAGTGTCAGGTGAAGCCGAAAAGTACAGTTAAAAATAACAAGGCTCCAGGGTCTGTTTTTCACGTATTAACAGGCCCTAATTACTATATCTGGTATCTAATTAAAGGGTTTCAAGTCTATCTTGGCTAACTTTTCTATAGCCATTGCTCCAGGTCAAGAGGTAGGTTTTTTTCAGGATGCCGGCTATTTATTTGTGATTATCGGTCCCTATATTAATAGCGGCGAGAAATACAATTGCTAACTAAATGAGGAGAAAAACGATGAACATGATACGTTGGAACCCATTTACTGAAATGGATGACTTATTCAAGTCTTATAATCGCGCTATGACCAGGAATCCAGCCCAGGAAGGTTTATTGAGTACTGACTGGAGCCCTTCGGTAGATATTACCGAAGATGATAAGGAGTTTTTAATCAAGGCTGAACTGCCCGAGATTAAAAAGGAAGATATAAGTGTCGATGTTAATCAGGGAGTTGTAACACTGAGCGGTGAACGTAAATCTGAAAGTCGTGACGAAAAAGAGCACCGTATAGAACGCTTTTATGGTCGATTTTCACGCAGTTTTACATTACCTGAGAATGTGAATGAAGCTGATATTAAGGCAGAAAATAAGGATGGTATGCTGTATTTACATTTGCCGAAATCAGTTGTCGAAAAACCCAAAAAAATAAAGGTAGACATCCATTAGCAGAAAAGAATCTGGCGGTCTAAACAAACAGGTTTAGACCGCCCTTATTGTCAGCCAAAAACCTGTTGCCAGTAGGGTCTTTGTTTCGCATTCATCATGTTTATAGTGGTATCGGTGATAGTGACGTCTTCTTCACCGAGAATACTCTTGAGTAATTCTTCTCTATCCCGGGTATTTTGAAATATAGTGCTATCGTCATCATCGCCATTGTTGAGTATTACTACGTTATCTTCGCTCATGGTTGCTTCTCGATACAGCATTGTAAAGAGCCTGATTTTAGTGCTTTTATGAGACGAAAACGTGTCACTCTGCACAATTTATTGTCCTGGTCAGTTTTTTAGGATTATTGCAGTATTTTGAGGTGGGTCGTTATTTGATTTTCGACTGCATTACATATTGTTCCAGTTCCTTATCAAGGCCAAAAACATGTTTTACTAACCAGTCGTTCAGGAAGTCGGAGATTTCGTGCCGAAACTCATCATCCTTGAAACCGTGCTCAATAATTTTCGGGCTAAGCTTCAGAATATTGATCTTGTTTTCAAAGCTTCGGTGAGCACGTATATGTACTTTAGAGCCTGGAAAATTAGTCACCTTCATATACTGCTCTTCCAGTGAAAAATGATGAGTCACATAGTCGGTTAATTTATCGAGTATTTCTACACCCACCTGCGGAGAGTTTTTTAACGATGCCACCAGCATGAGTAACTCCTGATGCTGTGTGTCCTGCCATACTAATTCACTGGTTTTCATTCCTTTATTAATTAGCCATTATGTCTGATTATAGATTGCCAGCAAATCTTAATTGCTGTTTATAAAGCTTGTTTGATATGGGGGCGTGATTAGAATGACTAGAGCCCTTTTTTTCTGCGTTGCGTAATGCTTTCACCTGCAATGCCCCAGTTGTCGGTATCAACTTCATCTATTACCACTACTGTAGTTGCCGGATTTTTACCTAAAATATCTTTCAATAGCGTAGTAACACCATCAATTAACTGAGCTTTTTGTTCAGGGGTTGCTCCTTCCCTGGTAATTTTAATGTTGACGTATGGCATATGTATTCCGTGAGTTAAGGGTTAGTCAAGGCGCTTGTTTCTTTATACCTGTCCAGATACCTGTTGTAAAATCCAGCTTTTAAACGCGATGACTCTGGCCAGCTTTGCGCGACCAGGCGTGGTAACTAGAAAGTAAGAAAAATCGATAGGCATGGACATCGAGAATGGCTGTACCAGGCGCCCGGCCTGGATATCCTTGTCGGCTAAAATTGTGGGCACCAATGTAATGCCCTGTCCTTCGATAGCTGCCTGAATCGCCATGTCTGCCTGAGCGAAATAAATTCCAGATTTTGTATTCATATCCCGGTAGCCCATCGTGGTCAACCACATATTCCAGTCGGGCCAGGTGGGTTCGTCGGTTTTATTGTCGTAGTGAAGCAATGTCTGGTTGTGCAAATCCGCTGGTGTGTTCAATTTTTGTTGTTTTTGCATATATTCAGGACTACAGACTGGAATCACCTGTAATGTCATCAAATGGGTTGATACCAGGTCAGGATCCTGGTGCATGCTGAAGCGAATACCTATGTCTATATCCTCGCTGTCAAAATCTACCAGACGCGTCGAAGCGTCAATTCTGACGCTTATCTGAGGGTGCTGTTGATAAAAATCATCAAGCCTTGGAATGAGCCACTTAGCCAGGAATGTGTGTGGAGCGGTAATGGTTAAAGGATGCCCCTGCTGTTGTGATTTTAGGGTTTCAATTGCCCGGTGCATGTGCTGGAAGCTTTCAGATAATAACGGGGCTAGTAAGCGACCCTCTTCGCTGAGTTCTATCTGACGGTTTAGCCGGATAAACAGTTGTACATCAAGAACCTGCTCGAGTAGCTTAATCTGCTGGCTGATTGCAGCGGGTGTAACATGCAATTCGTTGGCCGCAAGGCTAAAACTCAGGTGGCGTGCGGCACTTTCAAACGCGCGCAGGGCATTCAGCGGTGGCAATCGGTTTTGCATTAGAAAATCTTAATTGTCATAAAGTATTACTCGTTTGTAGCGTGCGATATTATTCATTATATTCAATTTTCACAAGTTAATTCATTAAGGATAACTATCATGAAAACTGATCAGAACATTATTCAGCTACATCAAAGAGCTGCCAACCCATTCGCTCAACTGCGTAATTATCAGGCTAAAGCTCACCGTTTGCGTAGTGAAGCCTTCGTCTCTTTAGCCAGTCGTTTTATCAGGCTCATATCACATTTACCAAACCGCTTACGGCAATACCTGGCTTCGCGTCGGTTATATCGAGAATTAGTGCTTTTGGATGATCGTTTACTGCGTGATATCGGCCTGAGCAGAAATGACCTGTATCGTATTCAGCAGGGTATGGAGGGCTTGCAGGCACTGCAACAGGAGCGTGAAGCGGTATACGGAAGGGATATCTCTGTGCAACAGGTAGATAATCATCATGACCCCGTTACGTCTGAGGTTCGGGCGGCCTGTTAATCCCAGGCTTATTCCAGTTGTTGGTAAGCTGATGGGGTAAAACGAGGCGTGCAAAGCGCGAGGAAAATCAAATCCTGCTTACCGCAGTTATATATACGCTGGCGACATGAAGGTGGAATAATTGCAACATCCCCGCTTTGCAGGCGCTGGGGCGTCTGCTCCCCTATTTCAACAATACCTTCACCCTGCAGGATGTAGTAGCGTTCTGTAATACCATCCAGGCTGTGCCAGCGCGTTGTAACTCCGGGTTTTACTCTGGCCTGGGCTATTGATAGTTTAGGATCGCTAGCTGAATTGGAGAGTTCGCGTATGTAGCAGGCTTCCTGTGTATAAAATTCATCATTGTGAGAGTACTTTTTGATTTCTGGAGTCATTATGCTTTTTTATTTTATGTTTAGAATATTATATATTAAGTTATTTTTTATATACTTATGGCAATTAAAGTTGACATTAAACTTTCATCTGTATATATGTGTATTGTTAATTAAAGTATACATTAGCAAAGGTTTGTCTTTTTAATCTATAGAAAAGTTACCACTATGAAATTTGAATCAATGACAGATCGAGCAATTGCTCAGGAAATCGGTCAACGTATAGAGCAGATGCGTTTGCAACAAAACCTGACGCAGCAATATATGGCGGATGAGATCGGTCTTTCCCGGCTCAGTTACCGTAAACTGGTTGAAGGTGCTGGCAAGTTTGAAAACGTTATTGCTGTGCTCAGGGTGCTCGGCCGCCTTGATCTGGTGGCCGACTTTGTTCCCGAGGTGATATCCAGCCCCATGCAGCAACTTAAAATGAAAGGGCGCAAAAGGCAGCGCGCAAGTGGCGTAAAACAGGATCAGGCAGCAGAATCTGGTGCAACAGATAAAAGTAATGAAGACTCAGGGCTGGACTGGTAATGCAGAATCTGGCAGAGGTTCATCTTTGGGGGCACCTGGTGGGGGCCCTGGCCTATGATGATAAAACCCGGGTCAGTCGGTTTGAATATGCACCGCAGTGGCTTGCTACTGGGGCAGAGATCGCGCCATTACATATGCCGCGATCAGGCAACATATACCAGTTTAACGATTTAAATCCGCAAACCTATCGTGGTCTGCCCGCTGTTTTTAGTGATACCTTGCCGGATGATTTTGGCAATTCCGTGATCAATGCCTGGTTGATCAGAAATGGACGCGATGCCAATTCATTTAATCCGATTGAGCGCCTGTTATACAGTGGTAATCGCGGTATGGGGGCGCTGGAATATCAGCCCGCATTTCGTGAGAAATCGCCTCTCAATCAACAGATAGAACTGGAATCGCTGGTTGCTATGGCTCAGCAGATACTTGATCAACGGGGCAATCTTAAGCAGTCGGTTGATGTACAGGAAGGTAATGATGAGGCAATGAGTGCATTGTTTCAGGTGGGAACATCAGCAGGTGGTGCTCGCGCCAAGGCGCTGGTGGCGGTGAATCAACAACGTACAGAAATCCGTTCTGGACAGGTAGATGCGCCGCAGGGGTTCGAGCATTTTCTGCTCAAGTTTGACGGCGTGGAAGAACATAAAATCAACAGTGAAGTATTTGGTGACCCACAGGGTTTTGGGCGTATGGAATACGCTTACTATTTGATGGCGCGTGATTGTGAAATCGATATATCTCCCAGTGAGTTATTGATTGATGGCAAACGTGCACATTTTATGACCAGGCGTTTTGATCGTGAGGGTAATCGTAAGCTGCACTATGCCTCTTTTTGTGCAATGGATCATGCGGATTATAAAACTCCGGGTAGTTACAGTTATGAGCAGTTACTTGCGGTTGCTCGCCAGCTAAGATTGCCACGTCAGGATGCGGTGGAGATTTTTCGCCGCATGGTGTTTAACGTGATTGCTCGTAATCATGATGACCACAGTAAAAACATAGGCTTTGTGCTGGATTCCATCGATGCAAACTGGCGACTGGCACCGGCCTTTGATCTTGCCTATAGCTATAAACAGGATTCACCCTGGGTGAATGCGCACCAGATGAGTCTAAACGGGAAGCGCGATGGTTTTACTCGTGCAGATTTGTTAGCGGTAGCGAGTCTGATTGGTAATTTTAAGCAGCAGGCAAAACAGATAATTGATCAGGTTCAGGAAGTGATTAGTCGCTGGCCGGATTATGCGAATGACGCCGGTGTTTTTGACAGTCTGGCGGCTGAAATTAAGCGTAATCAGCGGTTAAATCTTGCTGATTAATCCAACGATTTAGCTCTCTAAAATATCTAGAGCCTATTTACCACAGAGGACACAGAGGGCACAGAGGTTAAAATATTTTCCATTATATTTCAGAGTATCTTTCAAGCATGAAAGCGGGTTATTAGATTAAGGCGCTTCTGATTAATTCATAGATAACTTTTCTTCTCTGTGGTCTCAGTGTCCTCGATAACAGCTCGGCTCTGGCTTCCTGCTTCGCCCTAACACCTACGTCCATGTAGGCGTCCTGCGTTACCCTACTTACGGGCGTCCTCGACTCTTGCATCCTGCTTCGCCCTACCTCCTCCTTCCCTGGAGTCGTGCCCTAATCCGTGGTGAGTGTTTTTAAAGTACGTTAAATTAGCTCAGTTTCAGCTGTAACCAGGTAAATCTTTAAACGGCTTCCATCATTACATCGCATTCACTGGCCTGGATAACCTGCTTGAGCCGGTCAAAGCTCACGGGTACACCAGAGGCGTCGGTTCCAGCAGCCGGGTAGATAGTCGAATAGCTACTTAAACCCACATCAATAAAGATATCGATAGCCTCAATACCAAAAGGACAAACCCCACCGGGCTTGAAGCCGGTAATGTCAAAGGTTTCATCTGCGGTTGCCATACGTGCCTTAACACCTATAGTGTTTTTGAGTTTTTTGTTATCAATGCGTCGGTCGCCGGGGCAGACGAATAATCGGAATACGCCATCCTTGCCCTTGAATAGCATAGACTTTGCAATCTGGCCGACGGCACAGTTAATTTGAGCAGCAGCAAGTTCCGATGTTGGTGTGCTGCCGGGTTCGAATAGCAGTGCCTCAAGTTGGTGTGCGTCGAGCACTGACTTAACTTTATCTGGAATCATAATTATTGATATCGCTGTACGAAACGGTGGAGTATTTTTTGCGCATAAGGTGTTTCGTGCTGGCTTACTGCTTCGATTAATTGTTCGGCTTCGTGAGGTTTGAAATAGCCATGATGTTTATAGGCATGGATACGCACAATAAATCCTTCGCTATCGCCTTCGGGGTGAAACTGGGTAGCATATACGTTTTGTCCCACGCGAAACATTTGAACAGGGCAGGTTGCAGCTGTCATTAGCAGTGTGGCACCTTTGGGGACACAATCGCAGGCTTCTTTATGCCCGAGTAATACCATGACTCTATCCGGAAAACCTTGCAGCAGAGGGTCTTTTTTGCCATCTTCAGTAAGATCCAGTGATACACAACCCACAGCTTCACCATAACGCTTAGAGATGGAAGTGCCCAGGTAAGACCCTAGTAAACCATTGCCGGAGCAGGCACCAAGAAAAGGAAAGTCGAGACGTACAACCTCATCCAGCAGATGCCTGAAATCAGCTTCGATCTTTATCTGAATTTCTGACTTGTCTACCTGAGGCGTGCTGATGTCAAAAGGACTGCCACCAACGATGATGGCACAGTAATCATCCACTGAAAGATCATCAGGAATACCATTTTTTTCAATCCGCAAACGCCTTGTCTGTTCGGCTTTAAGCCCGCCGTATTTGAGTATTGCCTGATACTCATTGTCAGAGGTGTCATCCTCAGGTCTGAGTTGCAGGATCAGCAAGGGTTTCGGTTGAGTCATACTAAACAGAACTTACAGGGTTAGTCGCCTGCGCATTATACACAACGCGAGTAGCCAGATAAATTTCGCAGCCTCAATAGCTGAGGTCATGACTGAGGCTGCTAGTGGTTTATGCTTTCTTAACGAATTCCGATTTCAGCTTCATAGGACCAATTCCATCGATTTTACAATCGATATCGTGATCGCCTTCCACCAGTCGGATGTTCTTAACCTTGGTGCCAACCTTGACTGTGGATGAAGTGCCTTTGACCTTGAGATCCTTGATAACGGTAACACTATCTCCATCCTGCAGAAGATTACCGTTGGAATCTTTAATCTGAAGGCCTTCTGGCACATCGCTGTCGGTAGCAGACCATTCGTGAGCACATTCCGGGCAAACCAGCATGTCTCTGTCCTGGTAGGTATAGGGTGAGTCGCATTTTGGGCAATGGGGTAAATCAGTCATAACAGTAAAAAGTTTAAATAGGTTTATAAAAAATTATTGAATTACTCAGCAGCCTTTGCAGGTGGATTTGCAGGTGTCTTATCCGACTGCTTGGGTTTACGTGTTGCATAGGCTGAGTAGCCTAAAGTAGCTCGCTGATTCAGGTTTTCAGTATATTCCTCAGCATGCTGCTTAACGGATTCCAGTGTACCAGGGCGTTTGCCTTCTATACGAGAAGGGCCGTGACTGATCACATATTGATACCACTGTTGATCAGATTCCATACCGGTTGGGGCATCAATTTCTTCGATACTGTGAATATGGTACTTACGATCGTCCTGTTTGTCTTGTTCGCTCATGAGTCTTTATTCCTGTTCGATACTAGGCAGCGTTTCTACGGCTACGTTGTTGGTTTCTGGATTTATTCTGTGCGGGCGGGAAATTCGCATTGCCGCGTCGAGCCTGTGGCTTGCGGTTGTTATTCCCTGATGATCTTGAACGGCCATTCTGAATGGGTTCGGCTTTTATCGAGGGATCAGGCTGATAACCTTCAATTATAGTTTTGGGTATCTCGCGCTTAATCAGCTTTTCGATATCTCTCAGTAGTTTGAGCTCATCAACACAAACCAGAGACATCGCTTCGCCTTCACGACCTGCTCGTCCAGTTCGGCCAATTCTGTGTACATAATCTTCTGCAACATTAGGCAGTTCAAAGTTGACCACATGTGGTAACTGGTCAATGTCGAGTCCACGAGCGGCGATATCGGTGGCCACTAAAACACGCACGTTGCCAGTCTTGAAATCTGCCAGTGCGCGGGTTCTTGCGCCCTGACTTTTGTTGCCGTGTATGGCTGCAGCGGTAATGCCGTCTTTGTTTAATTGCTCTGCCAGTCGATTGGAACCGTGTTTGGTACGGTTAAAAACCAGTACCTGCTGCCAGTTGTTGGAACCGATCAGAAACGAAAGTAACTCACGTTTACGAGCCTTGTCTACCGGATGTACAACCTGTGCAACGGTTTCGGTAGCAGAGTTGCTTTGTGCGACTTCAACCAGTGAAGGCTTATTCAGCAGACCATTGGCAAGCCTTTTAATATCGTCTGAAAAGGTAGCTGAAAACAGCAGGGTTTGCTTATTTTTAGGTAGCAGAGCCAGTACCTTTTTAATGTCATGGATAAATCCCATATCCAGCATACGGTCAGCTTCATCCAGTACCAGAATCTCAACACTGGATAGATCTGCTGAGCGTTGATTCACATGGTCCAGCAGACGACCAGGTGTTGCGGTCAGAATATCTACGCCACGTATAAGTTTCTGTTTTTGTGGGTTAATACTAACACCACCAAAAATAACAGTAGATTTTAGCGGCAAATGTCGACCATAGATATCGATGCTTTCGGCAACCTGTGCAGCCAGTTCACGAGTAGGCGTCAGTACCAGTGCTCGGATTGGGCGGCGGCCCTGGCGAGGTTTTTCACTTTCGATCAGTCGCTGTAATAAGGGCAATGTAAAACCAGCTGTTTTACCAGTACCGGTTTGCGCGGCTCCCATAATATCTCGTCCTTCGAGAATTAAAGGAATGGCCTGTTGTTGTATCGGAGTTGGTGAGGTGTAACCTTTTTCAGAAACTGCGCGTACTAACTCGGCTTTGAGGCCAAGAGGTTCAAATGACATGTATTGTTGTTCTCCAGAGATCGGCCTTCTAGCATCCGTGTATAAACGGGCTTGGAACGGTCCAGGCGGATAATGTATAAAAATTAAGAGGAAACCAGGATGGATAACCGTATTAATGTAGGTGCTGACCGAGAAGCACCTGTAGTCTGAGCGGGAGTATAACAGATAATACGTTAACTATCTTATTTGATTTGAAGAGGCAGGAACTGCTGATGAGTTGAGGGATTCGCCTCATCAGCAGACAGACCTGTTAACTATGAAACAATCGCTAATAGCTCGATTTCGAAGATCAGAGCCTGATAAGGACCAATCGCTCCACCAGCTCCCTGTTCGCCATAGGCCAGGTTATAGGGAATGTAAAGTTTCCATTTGGAACCAACTGGCATTAGCTGTAATGCTTCTGTCCAGCCAGCGATAACGCCGTTTACTGGAAATTCTGTGGGCTCATTGCGGCTGTATGAGCTATCAAACTCGTTACCATTGATTAAGGTGCCGCGGTAGTGGGTGCGAACCGTACTGCTGGCGGTAGGTTTTTCACCGTCACCTTCAGTAATGACTTCATATTGCAGACCGCTTTCGGTAATAATGACATCATCACGTGTTGCATTCTGCTCCAGAAATGCTGTGCCTTCAGCGGCATATTTCTCAGCTTTTTGAGCTTCTTCAGCCTGAAGTTTCTGTTGCATGGCCTGAAAGGCTGCATTGATATCTGCAGGGTTGATCTGTGGCTGTTTGCCATCTATGGCATCCTGTAAACCAGCCATAGCGGCCTCTATAGATACACCGGGAAATGCGCCCTGCATTTGTTGGCCCATTTGCATACCGATACCGTAAGAGGCTTGCTCCTCAACGGTGGAGAATTGATTATCTGACATTAAAAATTCCAAGATTAAATTAAAAAAAGTGATTACGTAGAGGGAATTGAAATCGTACTACGGTTGGCTACTGTGCCGTGCCTGAATCTGTTTTGCAACCTTGAGAGCGAATGTTATGTTTGTTCAAGTATCTATACCTGACTGGATTTAGTTGTATTTCCACGCGAGCAAGAGTCTTTTTTTGGGTACACTACACTAACGTGATGATTTGACGAGAGATCTTGTGTTTAGCCTGTTTGAAAAGAAACCGCTGCTGGAAGAACAGTCCATTGAATGGATGTTTGATGTATTCGAGTGGTCATTACAAAACTTTGGTGCTGAGTTTTTTTATCAGCATACGGTTCTGGTATTACCGAATAATGATTTTTTCCCTGGCCGGGTAGATAGTGTTCAGGGTATGGCGGAATTAATATTCAGTCAGGTCAGTCGCTATGCGGGTATAGCTCATTGGCCAACAATGGTGGTTGATCAAAATAGCTGTGCCCTGCCTAATGCAGCAAATATAAAAATAATTGGCGATATGAGAGAAGTCGGTGAACGACGGGATTTGACGACGCCTGAATCAGAACGCCTGTTTATTCCTTTTAATCCTCAGCAGATCAATAATCCTGAGGGGATGATTGCTACCTTTGCTCATATCATCGCGCATTATATGGGGCAGATGGCTAAGCAGTCTGCTCCAGGCGGTGAAGATCTATGGCCGCATGCAACCGAGATGACGGCCATATTTCTGGGCTTTGGGCTAATGTTTGCCAATAGTGCTTATACCTTTCGCGGTGGTTGCGGAAGTTGCTATAACCCGCATGCGAACCGCGATGCTTACCTTACCGAACAGCAGTCGACCTATGCACTCGCGATATTCTCGGTTTTAAAAGGTATACCTGATGCCACCGTTAGCAAACAGTTGAAAAGCCATTTACGTGGCTTTTATAAAAAGGCAGTGAAGGATGTTCAGCAACGCAGTGAACAGCTTGTATGTTTGAAGCGATATTCAGATCAGATGATGATTGCTGATTGAATATCAGCAAATCAATCCCTTGTGTTATGTGGTTTTAACACAGGGTTATTTCCATTACTATGGTGAGCAGCTGGTTGTACAGGTTCATTCTGTGCAATCCCTAAAAACTTTATCAGGAGAATAAAAATGGGCGCATATGTATGTGAAGTCTGTGGTATGAAAGTTGGTTCTATGACATGTGGAACCTGCGATAAAGAGCTGGAACATGGTACTGTTGAAACCGATGATGGTGGCACGGTGGATGTTTCAAAATGTCCGGATGGTCATGGCATGATTAAGTCTCCCATGTGTTGCGGCCAGGATATGACCTATAAGGGATAACTTATCTAGACGATGAGGCCCTGCAACAGGGCAGAGCCTCATTCGTTAATTCAGTAGTTTAGCTATGTGTCATTATCTTGAGAAGCCGCAGGAGATTTAATCATGTACAGTTTTAGTAAAACCATAACTGCAACTATGCAACAGGCGGAAGAAAAAGTACGTACAGCTTTGATGGAAGAAGGTTTTGGTGTGCTCACCGAAATTGATGTTCAAAAAGTAATGAAAGCAAAACTTGATGTAGACCGAAGCGGTTATAAAATTCTTGGAGCGTGTAATCCAAGCCTGGCACATCAGGCTATACAGGCCGACCCAGATATTGGTCTGTTGCTGCCCTGTAATGTACTAATTCGTGATGAAGGTGACGGTCAGATTTATATCGGGTTTATGGACCCCGTTGCTGTACTGGGTATGGTTGAAAATGATCAAATTGCAGAGGTAGCACCACAGGTTAGAGAAAAACTACAAAGGGTTGCGGATAGTCTCTAACCAACAAGTAACCTGTTATCTGGTGGTTTAGGCAACCCTGGATACATTAATCTGACTCGCCAGATACTCTTCATAAGTACCCTGGAAGTCATGTATTTTTTTATCCTTGATTTCAATTACCCGGGTTGCCAGTGAAGATACGAATTCCCGGTCGTGGCTAACAAAAATAACAGTGCCATCGTAGTTAAGCAGTGCCTGATTGAGTGCTTCAATCGATTCCATGTCCAGATGGTTTGTCGGTTCGTCGAGAATCATGACGTTGGCATCCGACATCATCAGCTTGCCAAATAACAAACGATTTTTTTCACCACCAGAACATACCCTGGCTTTCTTTTTAGAGTCGTCAGCTGTGAATAACAATCGACCGAGGAAACCGCGTACCATCAATTCATCATGTTTTGGTTTACGCCATTGCGACATCCAGTCAAACAGTTCCATATTGTTATTAAATTCAGCGGTATTATCCTGAGGGCAGTAGGCAATACTGGCATTTTCTGACCATTTAATGCTGCCCTCATTGGCTACTATTTCATTCATCAGGCAACGTAGCAGGGTGGTTTTACCGCTGCCGTTTTCACCAATAATGGCGAGACGGGAGCCCGCTTCAAGAATGATATCGCCACCTGAAAATAATGGCTCGTCATCAAATCCATGTGCCAGATTTTCCAGCACCAGTGCCTGACGATGTAATTTCTTTTCCTGTTTGAAGGTAATGTATGGTGTCATGCGACTGGAAGGTTTAACTTCATCCAGTTTGATTTTTTCCATTTTCTTGGCGCGCGAACTGGCCTGTTTGGCTTTGGACGCATTGGCTGAAAAGCGATCTACAAATTGTTGCAATTCGGCAAGCTCTGCACTCTTTTTTGCATTGGACGATTGCAGCTGTTCGCGGATCAGCGTGGATGCTGCCATAAAGTCTTCATAATTACCTGGATAGATGCGTAACTCGCCATAATCGATATCCGCCATGTGTGTGCAAACCGAATTTAAAAAATGGCGATCATGCGAGATGATAATCATGGTGGACTTTCGTTGATTGAGTATATCGGCCAGCCAGTTGATGGTGTGAATATCCAGGTTGTTGGTAGGCTCATCAAGCAGCAGGATGTCGGGATTGGCAAACAATGCCTGCGCCAGTAATACGCGTAGTTTCCAGCCGGGGGCAACCTGACTCATCAAACCAAAGTGAAAGGATTCTTCTATACCAGCCTGCAGTAATATTTCACCCGCACGGCTTTCTGCACTGTAGCCATCCATTTCGGCAAACTCACCTTCCAGGTCAGCTACCTTCATGCCATCTTCTTCCGACATTTCGGGTAATGCATAGATACGGTCACGCTCCTGTTTAACCTTCCACAATTCCGTATCACCCATGATCACGGTATTTATAACGCTGTATTCCTCAAAGGCAAATTGGTCCTGGCTTAAAACGCCCATTTTTTCCCCAGGTGTGATGGATACATTACCGGAAGAGGGTGAGAGTTCACCACTGAGGATTTTCATCAGTGTTGACTTGCCACAGCCATTCGCACCTATCAGGCCATAGCGATTGCCATTACCGAATTTGGCTGAAATGTTTTCAAATAATGGCTTCGCGCCAAACTGCATGGTGATGTTTGCTGTGGAAATCAATGGGGGTTACCTGGGGTGCCTGTAAAATGAAGATCAATAAAGAAGATCGCTGTTAAGCCAGCAGAGGCCGATCAGCGGGGGCGCACTTTAAAGAAATCGGCCCCAAAAGTCGAGTAAAACCCCATATTATCGACGAAAAGCGGCAATATGGGGCAGTGTTTACTAAAATGGTGAATCTATTTCGTTATTTGACTGCTCATTCAGCCTGACGGGAATCATCTTCTCCGCCAAATGCGGGAATCAGAGCTTTGAAAAATTCGGATAGCTCCAGTGTCATGATGGAGAATTCAATATCGAATTGTTGTGCAACATCTTCAGCTTCTATTTCATTGGCTTTTTCATGCACGATATCGGTGAACTTCAACCTTTTAATGTTCAGTTTTTCATCGATGACAAAGTTGATACGCTCCTGCCAGGTTAGTGCTAGCTTACTCACATGCATGCCACTTTTCAGGTGATTCAGAATCTCTGTGGTGCCCAGATCATGATTTTTGCAGCGGATAATGCTGTGGATATCCGCATTGTCCCGTAATTCACATTCCTCTCCCAGTATGAAGTTATGTGTGGGGGTGCCACTGTTAACCCATTGCGTCATGATTTCTATGGGTACATTTTTGGGTGTAAGCGGAATCAATGATAAAGGGCCAACCGCTGAACGAAGTTCGTGTAGTAGATCTTCCGCACGCTGGGCGGATGATGAATCGATCAGTAACATATTGTCACGAAGGGAAATGTAGGCGAAGTTCAGGCTGGATCTAACAAAGGCCTTGGGTAACAGGGTAAAAGTTATTTCTTCCTTCATGGAAAGGCGCTCTTTACGCGATAGTTTGCGCGCCTCAGTTTGTTCGATGTGCAGAATTTTTTCTTCCATGGCTTCACGAATAACGGCGGCAGGGAGAATCTTTTCCTGACGCTTTAAACAAACCATCAGGTAGTCATTGACTGAATGTACAAATTCACTGCCATGGCGACCTAATGGAGGTACCCAGCCAGAGCGGGTTAAATCCTGGCTGCCGCAGGGTTCGAAACTGTGTTCAGCAAGAAAATCGTTAAGCGATTGTGTAGTTAATTCGCAGGGTTTGGTAAAGCGGTATGCCTGTATGTTCTTAAACCACATAGGTGGAATTTAGCCTCAAGTAGGTTGATAAATAGAAGAGCGTTTTGAAGGAGCGCATTCTATCAGTACTGATAAAAAATTGATGTTTTTTGAAGTAAGTTTGAGTGTGAAAATTTTACTTTCTTCTAAGTTTAATCAGATAGTTGGATTCGATGGTTACGGAGAAAAATCCATGAGGTATCAATGTTTATGGAACAAGTCATTGAAAATTCTTAATTATTTAAATAGGAATAATCAAAAAAAACATTCGAAAAAGTTCCCCAATAATACTCATTATGCGCAATAGTTTTAAAATTAGTTGATCCATGCCATTCTTGCGGGTAAATGGAACAATATTGATTGAGGTGCCTGGTGTATTGCACTAAAATCCAGTTTGCTTTATCTAACCAATCAATAAATCGGAGTAATCCATGAAAAAACAAAACACTGATCAAGGCCGTCGTTCTATCCTGAAAGGATTGATGGGCATTCCTGTAATTGCTGTTGCTGGCTTCCAGACTTCTGCCCAGGCAGCAATGGTCGATGTCAATGATCCAACTGCAAAAGCACTGAAATACGTAGAAACTAGCGCTGTTGCTGGTAGCTCTTGCTCTAGCTGTGCACTGTTCTCTGGCGGTACTGCTGCTTCTGGCCCTTGTGCAATCTTCCCTGGTAAAGAAGTTGCTGCAACTGGCTGGTGTGCTTCTTACGCTAAGAAACCTTAAGTTTAGGTTTTTGCAGTTCAAAACTGGCTTACCGGGATTTTCCGGGGCCAGTTTTTTTATGCCTGTGGCAAATTATTTTATGCCGTAAAAGGATGAACCACGAAGGACACGAAGATCACGAAGGTTTTTTTAGATTGTTGCAGGTGTTTCGTATGGGGCTTGCAGGTGCTGCGGTACGATTGTTCGATCTGAAAGGTTCTTAATTAAAACCACAGATTAGGGCAGGACGCCCGTAAGTAGGGCAATGCAGGAGCTATTGCCGAGAACACAGAGGATACGGAGATTATATTAACTTGATCCCTTCTTCGTGGCCTTCGTGAGCTTCGTGGTTATATTATTTTTTTCTCGTTCCCATGGTTCTCCGCACTTCTGTCAGGAATGGTTGAGTTGGACCTGGAATCGGCCAATGGTGACTAGCTGTTCAGAGTTTCCTTAAGCGGAGACTTAAATATAAATACTCGTCATTACCGGACTTGATCCGGTAATCCAGCCGGTCTCGAATACCCTGCCATCGCACTGGATTACCCAGTCAAGCTGGGTAATGACGATGTAATAGTGGTTGTTATGACACTTATGAAACACTCAGGAATTATTCCGAACAGTAGTGTGGCCCTTCGCGTTCTCTGTGGTGAGTGGTTTTTAGGTACATTCAATTAGCTGTGCTTAAGCTGTTCTCAGGAAAATATTTACTGAGTATCAAAGTCTTGAGCCGATCTACGTAAACACTCAAGTAGTTCCAATGTCGATTTTTCAGGGTGTTGCTCATCGCGCCAGCACATGCCTACAGCCCCCGGAGAGCTATCTAGCTCTAGCTCAAAATCGAGAATACTGATCAGCCCTCGGCTAATAAAGTATCTGGCAACGTGTTCCGAGCTTATTGAAATCATATCGCTATGACCAAGCAGCCATAGGCTGCTTACCTGTGAAGCTGACTCAATACGGTAAAGCGGTGGTTTTCTGCCCGCTCTGGTCAGTGCAACATCCAGTTTGGTGCGGATAGGAGCGCCATGCGGCCAGACGATCCAGTCGTAGCGACACAGAGTTTCCCAGCTCAATGATTTTTGGCCATCCAGTGGATGGTCTTTGCGTGCAATGACGCAGAGTTTTTCACTATAAAGCGTTTCATTACGCAGGCTCTGTTCCGGTTCATAGTTATCAAAACGCCCAACCACGACATCCAGCTGACCAGATTTAAGCTTTTTTAATAATGAATCCATCGTGCTTTCATGTATCTCTACGCGAGTTCTGGGGTAGCGCGTTAAAAATTCCATGATGGCATGCGGAACGAAGTTAGCAGAGGTAGCAGGTGAGGTACCAATAGTAATGATCTGGTCGACACCTTTTTGAAAGGCGTCCAGATTATGCTGAGCACGTTCTATTTCACTGGTAATTCGTTTTGCATGGCCAATCAGCATTTCACCTAGAGTGGTGGGTTTTAAGCCTCGCGCATGACGCTCAAACAAAGGTGCCCCTACGTCTTCTTCCAGTTCTTTCAGCCATCTCGACAGGCCCGGTTGGGTGCTATGGGTGAGACGTGCGGTATCACTCAGGTTACCGGCTTTAGCCAGTATGATGAGGTGTTCAAGTTGTTTTAAGCGTAGCCTTTTGGTCCAGCTCATAATAGGTATACCAAAAATTACATATCTATATTATAAATTATCATTATTCATTATACCTGTAACAGTCAATAATTCTTTTCAATTCATAGAGCCCTGTAAGAATAAGGGCGTTTTAATAGATACAGGATTGGCGGGATCATCAAATGATAGAGCTTTACAGTTTCTTTAACAGTTCAACCTCTTATCGAGTGAGAATCGCACTCGCATTAAAGGGTATAGAATACGAGCATAAAGGTGTAAATATTCGCGAGGGCGACGAATACCAGCCGCAATATACTGAAATAAATCCTTCTAAAGGCGTCCCTGTTTTAGTGGATGGTGATCTTACGATCACGCAGTCTATGGTGATTATGCAGTATCTGGATGAGCGGTACCCGGAGCCACGCCTTATACCAGAGGATCTGGTTAGCAAGACGCGAGTGCTTGAACTGTGCAATGGAATCGCCTGCGATATGCATCCAGTGAATAACCTTCGTATCCTGAATTACCTGTCAAAGGAATTAAATGTTTCAGCCGAGGATAAAACAGTCTGGTATCAGCACTGGATCCAGCAAGGGTTTGAAGCTACTGAGGCCTTATTGAATCGTTATGGTAAAGGTGAGTTCTGTTTTGGCGACGAGCCGGGTTTAGCCGATTGTTGTCTGGTGCCTCAGGTTGCTAATGCCCTGCGTATGAAATGTGACCTGCAAGCTTTTCCACGTGTTATGGCTATTTATGATACCTGTACACAGTTACCCGCTTTTAAAAAAGCAGCGCCAGAAAATCAACCTGATTATATGGGTTAAAAGATCATAAAAGAGGAAATCAGCATGTCGCAACTAGGAACACTGGAAGAATTGCCGCAAAGCTATCGAGATGAATTAACCAGTAATAATCTGGTTCCCTTATGGCCGAATATGCGTGCAGTTTTACCCTATAAAGTGCCTTCCAGGAACACACAGAGTTTATCCTGGCCTTATCAGGTAGTAAGACCCCTGTTGATGCAGGCAGGTGAGCTAACCCCTATGGAAAAAGCTGAGCGACGCGTACTGGTGCTGGCGAATCCGGGGCATGGTTTAACGAATATGAAGGCGACTCCCAGTATCTATCTGGGCCTGCAACTGGTATTGCCGGGTGAAACCGCGCCCAACCACAGGCATACACCCAATGCAGTACGCATCATCGTTGAAGGAGAGGGCGCGTATACGACTGTTGACGGTGAAAAATGCGTGATGGAACGAGGTGACCTGATCCTGACACCGACTGGTAAATGGCACGAACATCATCAGGATGGCTCTGGCCCGGTTGTGTGGCTGGATATTCTTGATCTGCCTATCATCTATCAACTGGAAGGTTCCTGGGCCATAGAAGGTCAGTTACAACAAGACGTTCGTGAGCGTGATCAATCCTATGCTGAATACTCCGCTGCCGGTGTTGTACCTAATCTGGATTTCAAACGCGCACCAACCGATACACCGATGTTGCGTTACCCATGGGCCAAAACCAGAGCTTGTCTGGAGCAAATGTCACAGGACCATGCTGAGGGTCTCTTACGTATCAGCTTTGTAAACCCTGAAACAGGTGGCCCGCTGTTCCCCAGTATTGGCTTTGGCGCCATTATGTTACGCCCTGGTGAAACGGTAAGCCTTCCAAGGAGAACGACTTCCTGTATTTTTCATGCTGTTGAGGGTCGGGGGCATTTGACGGTAGATGGTGGTGAAGCGATTAACTGGGTCGAGAAAGATACCGCTGCAACACCTGGCTATAGCGAAGTTGTGCTGACTAATGACTCATCAAGTGAGCCAGCATTCCTGATTACTGCTGATGAAGAGCCTTTACATCAGTATCTTGGTATTTATTAACACTATTGTTTCAAGAGAGAAAACAACATGTCGAACAAATTTTTATTCCCAGAACCGGCTACACCTACCGTTCCAGTTGAAGGTAGTGATGCGCTTTTTCCTGTTAATCGTATTTTCTGCGTAGGCCGTAACTATCACGCACATGCAGCTGAAATGGGGGTGATAGTGGATAAAACCAAACAGGAACCTTTTTACTTCAACAAGCATCCGTCAGCCATCGTTGCCAGTGGCAGCCATATCGACTATCCCCCCCAGACTGAAAACTATCATTACGAGATGGAACTGGTGGTTGCGATTGGTAAGGCCGGTTTTTGTGTCAGTCCCGAAACGGCCAATGAGCTGATTTTTGGCTATGCCTGTGGTCTGGACATGACGCGTAGAGATTTACAGTTAGTCGCACGTGAAAATCGACGCCCCTGGGACCTGGGTAAGGATTTTGAGCAGTCAGCGGTGATTTCTACCATAGTTCCGATTGAGCAAACCGGTGTCATCGAATCTGGAAATATCGAACTATCAGTAAATGGTGAAGTAAAGCAAAAATCTGACATTGAAAAATTGATTTGGAATATCAATGAAATTCTGGTGCACCTGTCAAAATTTTATCACCTACAGCCAGGAGACCTGATCTACAGCGGTACGCCCGAAGGTGTGGGGCCTGTGGTTTCTGGAGATGTCATCAACGGGACGATCGACAATGTTGGTAGTATTCAATTGAGTATCAATAAATAGAGAAATAAGTTGCAAATAGCAACTTAATTGAAAAAACACAACCTGCTTCACAGTGATCTGATTTTACATTGTTTAACATTTACCCCGTTGTTCTGGCACACCGAATGGTGTGTTATGACGTGGTAAATTAATGAGCAGTGAGTTGAAGTTTAAAATGCAAGCAGTCCGTAGTTTTTTTAAATGGTCGTTTTACGCAGTTGCCTTTGTTGGCGTACTGGTGGTTGGTGGTATGGCAGGGTTCTGGTTGAGTATAGAAACTTTGATTTTCTTGATGGATGTTGCGGCATAGTAGAGTTCTCCAGTTACCCTTCAAGCCCTGTTTTTATTGCAATTAAAATATTTACTACAGAGATTCCGCTCCGCAAGCGCAGCGCTGTTGTGCAGGAAATATGAGGCCTTGCTTTATAGGCAGGTGCGAAGGCGAGGTTCGTTTTCGTTCCTGTTTTTCATGGTTAATTTTATGCTGCAAAAGAATGAACCACTAAGCACACGAAGAGCACGAAGGTTTTTGTGTTGTTCTTGATGTTTCCTATGGTGGCTTGCTGGTGCTACGGTTTGGTTGTGCGAGCCGTAAGGATTTTTTTTAAACCACAGATTAGGGCAGGACGCCCGTAAGTAGGGCAATGCAGGAGCTATTGCCGAGAACACTGAGAGCACAGAGAATATATTATTTGATATCTTCTTCGCGGCCTTCGTGAGCTTCGTGGTTATCTGATTTTTTCTCGTTCCCATGGTTCTCCGCACTACTGTTAGGAATGGTTGAGTTGTGCCTGGAAACGGCCAATAGTGACTATTTGATCAGAGTTTCCTTAAACGGCGACTTAAAATAAATGCTCGTCATTACCGGACTTAATCCGGTAATCCAGCCGGTCTCTAAATACCCTGCCATCGCACTGGATTACCCAGTTAAGCTGGGTAATGACGATGTAATAGTGGTTGTTATGACACTTATGAAACATACAGGAGTTATCCCGGACAGTAGTGCGGTCCTCCGTGCAAACCCCTGTAAATTACTTCTTAAAAACAATGAGCTACTCTTTGTTTCAAGAGAGGACAGGAAGAACACAGAGAGAAACCTGGTAAGGTTATCACCCTGTAAATATGCTGTTTTCAACTTGAGAAATTAACTGGAATTGTCATATAAATATTATCAATCGATATCTACGACTCCCGCAATTTCCAGAGTGATATTGATAATTAGATAGCACCTTCTACATACCAGAATTTCGGAAAACTCTGACCTGTTCTCACTAGCCAATTGCTGAAGTCAGATTTTAGTACTGCTTCATCAGTTAAAATAATTTTTGAAGGATCAGTTTTTTCTTCAGCGACATTTATTAGATGGGCCAGTACGACTGCTTTTAAAATTATGGGGCCTTCAGATTCTATGACTGTATAGCCAATATAGGGATAGGCCAAAAGTTCATCTTTAGAATCCATCCATTTTGGGTTCTTACTTTGAAACCTCAGTCCCTGCTTGATGATACCATTAGCCAGTCTCCTGGCGACTAACACATCGTGCTCTAAGGTTTCTCTACCCCAGAGCTTGACCACATCCCAGAATTTATAAGATTCTACGTGTATTCCTTCATTCATGATTTTTCCAGGGTACCTCAAGCATATTAGTGAATTATATTAGTTGTTATGTAGGATTTTTAATTTTCCATTTCAGGTATAGAGAAATATCACTCCACACAGCCCCTGTTGCATAAAGAGCAATAGCCAGGAATGCTACGTACGCACCAATTTCTCTTCGATCAGCAAAAAAGGTGGATGCGAATTCGACGACAAAAAATGAACCCGCTAAAAAGAATGGTTCTAGAAATCTGATGGTTAAATCAACTCCTCTATTGATCTTCCAGCTGAGAATCCCTGTGAGCAATAATGGCCAGATGAACGCTAAAACACTAATCCAGCTTCCTGGATCTGAAGGTTCAAAATGGTCAAGCACGTAGATTTTCTCTTCTCGTGTTGAAGAGCTTTCTTTAGAGCCCTCACTCGGTGACAGTGTGTAGCTATCGATGGTTGGATCCGGTTGAATTGAAACAGAGCATGTAGACATTGGAAGAGAAATGCTAAGTAGCAATAAAATAGCACCAATGACTTTCAGTGTATTAGTTGCAGTCCATTTCATAGTTTTGTATCAGTTAGCCTTTATCACGCCAGCGTTTCGCGAGTAGAGTACTTTTTCGTAATTTTGAACAAGCGACTGGCCATGTGATTTTCGAAATTTTCTCTCGCTATATTCCCATTCATAGCCTCATTTATCAACTGCAGTCATTTATTTGTGAATCAGAGCAATGACGTTATCATAAACTATGATATTTCAGATTAGTTAGATACCAGAGGGAGTAAAATGATTGCCAGAGAATGGAAAGCCAGATGTCCTCAGGGTCACAGGGCAGGGTTTATCAAATACCTGTATCAAACCGGCATCAAAGACGCTTCGTCGACCTTAGGCTTTAAAGGTGCGCAGATATTTACCCGCGATCTTGATGAGCATGTTGAGGTGACATTAATCTCCTATTGGGAATCACTGGATTCAATCAAGGCCTTTGCTGGTGAGGATATAACTCTTGCCCGCCTATATCCGGAAGATTACCAATATGAACTTGAACCGGATGATTTTGTAACTCATTACGAAGTGGTTGAAAATCAATGGATATAAACAAAAAAATTATCTTTCAGTTACTTCACCAATTTTGAAATAACGATTGAACTTAAACTTTCTCCATACGCCACGTGGTTCAGAAAAATAGGGGATGAAAAATTGTTTCTTTGTGTACAAGGTTATCTCCCAGACCTTTGGTTCAAAAAAATGAAACCTGATCCTGTTGGGCTGGATGGAATTGAGTAAGGTGAATGATCCCGTCCCATACGGCCATGATAAAGTAGCCTGGTCTAGAATACTTAAATCTTGATCAAGATAATGAATATTTAAAGTATCCTCATAAGGGCAGTCGTTCGTTGTAAACACGAGATAAAATTCCTGATACTTGATAGCGGCTTCAAGAATTGCGCCTTGCAGGATTGAGTCAGTAGCTGTTTCATTAATGTATATCCGGCACTTAGGCGTTTCAGTATCGCTTGCTGGTAAAATTTGTTTTGCTGAAAATTCCAGGTTGTTAAGTATCTTCATGGGGTTGTTTATCAGCCTACAGGCAATGCCGTGGTATTAATCGGAGATTTGAGGACAAATGAAGTATGCACCCCCGATACACCTTCGATGCGAGTCAGTTTGTTTAACAGAAATTGCTGATAGCCATCCATATCTTCAACTACGACCTTAAGCAGGTAATCAGCAGTCTGACCTGTGATCAGATGACACTCTAATACCTCGGGGTATTCTGCCAGTGTGGACTCAAACATTGCAAAGCGCTCGGGGATGTGCTTATCCATACTGATGCCAATCAGGGCCATGAGTGACAGGCCGAGCTTTCTTGCCTTTAACAGGGCAACATATCCATCAATGAGGCCATTTTCTTCCAGCATCTTGACTCGACGCAAAGTAGGAGAGGGTGACAGATTGATAGCTTCTGCCAGCTCCTGATTTGAGATGCGGCCATTTTTTTGCAGGATATCCAGTATCTGTCGATCATATTTATCAAGTTGTAGTGACATAATATTTCCGAATAAAATTTTTGATAGGCATAATATATTAATAAAAATATAAAAATTAGCAATAAATGCCTTAAATTTGGATTTTAGTGTAATTATTGAAATTTAATTCCAAAGCCTAAGCTCTATACTTTCTCCATGCCTGAAACCGGTAGCGAAGCGAGTCACAAGCTCCTCCTGGCACGATTGGCCCATTAGCATCACAAGTGTTAAGCGGTAATCGTAAATCTCTGGGTTAGCCACCCCACCAGAGTCGCCAGGAGTTCGCAACAGGGTTTTGTTTCATCAAAATCAGGCATATTTCATTAACTCGGAGCGACCCATGATCACCAGCCCAGAACAAAAATACCGCAGCTTTAATCCCATTCAGTTAACTGATCGTCAATGGCCCAATAAAGTACTGGAAAAGCCGCCGATCTGGATGAGCACTGATCTCAGGGATGGTAATCAGGCGCTGATCAATCCTATGTCTGTTGAAACCAAACTACGTTTTTTTAGCGCACTGGTGGAGATGGGTTTCAAGGAAATCGAAGTGGGTTTTCCCTCTGCTTCTGAAACAGAATTCAACTTTGTACGACGTTTGATTGAAGAAGATCGTATCCCTGCTGATGTCACCATAGAAGTGCTGACCCAGGCACGGGAAGAGTTAATCGAACGAACCGTAGAGTCACTAAAAGGTGTACATCGAGCAATCCTGCACATGTATAACCCGATAGCGCCCAGCTTTCGCGATCTGGTCTACAACACCGATAAAGCCGGTGTGAAGGAGATTGCCGAGCGAGGTACGCGTTGGGTAAGGCAATACACCGAGGCACAGCCTGATACCGAATGGGTGTATCAGTATTCACCGGAAGTGTTTTCAAGTACCGAAGTGGAATTTTCCAAAGAGGTTGTCGATGCGGTTTCCGAAATCTGGCAGCCTACGCCTGAGCGCAAGATGATTGTCAATCTGCCAGCCACCGTCGAAATGTCTACCCCTAATACCTATGCCGATCAGATTGAATGGATGCATCGCAATCTGAATCGTCGTGATAGCCTTATCATCAGCATACATCCGCATAATGACAGAGGCACTGCTGTAGCTGCGGCTGAAATGGCAATGATGGCAGGCGCTGATCGTGTTGAAGGCTGTCTGTTTGGCAATGGCGAACGTACCGGCAATGTAGATCTGGTGACTCTGGCACTTAATCTGTATTCACAGGGTATAGACCCTGGTCTGGATTTCAGCAATATCGATCAGGTACGCCAGTTGACCGAAGAATTCACTCAATTGCCAGTACATCCACGACATCCTTATGCAGGTGAGTTGGTGTTCACTGCGTTCTCCGGATCACATCAAGATGCTATTCAAAAAGGATTTAACAAACAAAAAACGGGAACACATTGGGAAGTCCCCTATCTGCCGATTGATCCCGCTGACCTGAGTCGTAGCTATGATGCTGTGGTCAGAGTAAACAGCCAGTCAGGTAAGGGTGGAGTGAGCTTTCTGTTACATCAACAGGCAGGTTTTGAATTACCACGAAGACTACAGATTGAATTCAGTAAGATCGTACAGCAGGTGAGTGATTCAACGGGAAAAGAAATCAGTAGTGAAACGATTCATCAGCTATTTGAGAAAGAGTTTTTACAGGTAAGCGATCCGTACCTATATCAGGCCAGTCAGTTTGTGAATGAGAGCGAGACAGAAGTCACTGCGCAGATAAATAGCAGGTATCATGACAATGATCTGACTTTAACTGGCAAGGGTAATGGCCCTATAGACGCTGTAGCCAGGGCTATGGCTGGACATGTTGCTCAGTCAATCACGGTAGTCGATTATCACGAACATGGACTGGGGCTGGGTTCGGATGCAACAGCTGTATGTTATGTAGAAGTAAAGATAGGTGAACAGCATCCTGTGTTTGGTGTGGGGCAGGATAAGAATATTACTACTGCTGCCATTAAAGCTTTAATGAATGGTGTTAACCGAGCACTTAGATCAGCTGTAAAACAGGGGCAGGTTTTAGCTGCATAGAGATAAGTGTAGCAGTTCATAGTTGCCCCGAATGAGTTGAATGATTGATTAACCACGAAGCACACGAAGGGCACGAAGATTATTGGGTATAGTGTTTGCGTAGGTCGGATAATCCTGGCAGGGATGCCAGAGAGTAGGGCCACGCAGGACGCAGTTGCCGAGCAAAGCGCCATCCGACAAGGGTTACACAAGTACCACGGTAAACTCAAAGGCTAATCAATGTTGGAAGGCATCGTTCCTCCTTTTCCAACCTACCATTCCGGGTTACGGCTTACGGGTTTATTCATCAACGCCATCGCCATCTGTGGTGAGAGTCGGTTCACTAGTTGTAACAATCGGGTTTTGCCGATGTAGATTTCTTCCCGATTGCGGGATAGCTGTAGCATCACTGCTCGTGCAAACGTGTCAGAGTCCATTTTAGTTTCGTTTGTCCGGTTTTTTGTCATCGGCGTATCAACCAGCTCAGGGAAAATTTCATACACCTGAACTTTGCCTGGTCGTGCCTGATGTCTTAGGGACTGTACAAAACTATGCAGTCCAGCTTTTGCAGCTGAGTAAATGGGTACATTGAATTTGGGGACAATGCCCAGGGCGGAGCCGGTGAAGATAATGGCTGGATTCTCATTCGCACTGAGTAATGAATACAGCCTGAGCGTTATACGAATGTGAGCGCTCAGGTTGGTGTTAATTTCATTTATGATTTCAAAATCACTGACTTCATTACCTGTCAAATCCAGTTGCTGTTGTATGCCGGCATTATTGATCAGTGTGTCAAGTTCTGGATATCGACTGCTTAATTCTGATACTAATGCATTCAGGTCTTCATCTCGGTTGATGTCGCAACGGAGGGTTATTAATTGTGGAATCTGAGCTTTAGCCTGTTTTAGTTTTTCCTCATGTCGGCCGCATACAATGACCCTGTTGTTGTGTTTGATAAACTGTTTGGCGAAAGCCAGTCCGATGCCGCTGGCACCCCCGGTGATGAGTATGGTTCGATTCTTTAGTTGCATGATGAGTTCCTCTGTTGACTGGAACCCTCAGTATGTTTATGCAATGACCTGTTCTCATTAACCCGGGTTAAGATCAGACTGAATTAGCGTCGACGTATTCGGCTCAATGCGACAGGAGTGATACCCAGATAACTGGCGATATGATATTGCGTCAGTCGATCCTCCAGTTCTGGGTAGGTTTTCTGGAAGTTGTGATAGCGAGTCTCAGCATCATCCAGCAGGAATTCAGCCTCACGGGTTTCTTTCCGGATGTACAGCTGTTCTGTCAGCAGTCGACCCAGTTTTTCCCAGCAACGATGTTGCTCAAACAGTTCAACCACACTGGACAGGTCGCACACCAGAAGGTGGCCAGATTCCAGTGCCTGGATGCTAAACCTTGCCGGTGTATGAGTCAGGAAAGCGCTGTAGGCTGCAGCAAATTGATTTTCAAGAATAAAGCTCTTATTGAACTCTTTGCCATCGACAGTCTGATAGAAAAAACGCAGTAGACCGGCATTTACGAATGCCAGCTCGCGAGACGGGTCGCCTGCACGCAGAAGGAATTCGCCCTGCGCCAGGGAGCGCCGGGTAAAAAGCTCCAGGAAGGACTCCAGCTCCCTGGCAGGTGGAGCGACCAGATGGTTAAGCGTCTGTCTGAGAGAGAGATACAATGCTGCTGGGGAAGTAGGTTGCATGCTCAGGTTCCTTTTGTTGTTGTATAAACCTAGTTTAATGAGGCAGGGTTTTGAATCAATGAAACTGGAGGCTCTAAATAACGTTGGAGTAGTATCATGAAAACTGTTAGAGCAATTCGAGTAATGACATTATTAGCCGTCAGCCTGTTGGTTTCGGCTTGTAGTTCGATAGCAATCAGGACATCGGTGGAGATTGATGCACCCAGAGATAAGGTCTTTGCTGTGCTCGCAGATTTTTCATCCTATCCTGAATGTAACCCTTATCACCGTAAAATAACAGGTGTTTTTGAAGAAGGGGCCGATCTGGTTATTGAAGTGTTGCGTCCAGATGGGAAACAGTTTGAGGTGCCACCGCATCTGATACGTATTGTCGAAAACGAAGAGATTAGCTGGGGTGGTGGGCTACGCGGTGTCTTTTATGGAGAGCATCGTTTTCTATTGCAACCTTCCGCTAATGGAGGGACGCTTCTAATGCATAATGAAGATTTTTCAGGTTTTGCCATAGGGTTTGCCGATTTACCGCCAGATGTTATTGCTCAGGGTTATCAGCAAATGAATCATGAACTGAAAGCTTTCATGGAAGATAACGATTGACTGTATAATAGCTGCCGATGCAGTTATGAGCTGATCGCATTTAGATGCCAGGGCATGGTAAACGTATGCAGCTTTGTATTTGCCTCAGCATAGACGCAGCATCATTTTCGACAGGCTCATTCTTAAAACAAAGTACAGGAGACAGGTGAATCAACAGGGGCAAACTCGATCGATTCTTCGTTTCTCAGTGTCAGCACCTCGTAACCATCGGCGGTAACAGCGATTGTATGCTCCCACTGAGCAGATAACTTCTTATCGCTGGGACAACAGTCCAGCCATCTTTCTTTACCTTAACCTTGGCCTTGCCCTGATTAATCATGGGCTCTATGGTAAACACCATCCCTTCTTGCAGAACTAAACCCTTACCAGCCTGGCCATAATGCAATACATTTGGTTCCTCATGCATTTCTCGCCCAATTCCATGCCCGCAATATTCGCGAACAACAGAATAGCCATTTTTCTGGGTGTGGCTCTGAATGGCATGACCAATATCGCCAAGGGTCGCGCCAGGCTTTACACGTTTAATTCCTTCCCACAAGGCTTCATAGGTTTTATTGACCAAGCGCCTGGCGGTCGGAGTTACGTCACCGATCATGTACATTTTGCTGGAGTCAGCGATAAAGCCACCCTGTTCCAATGTAATATCAATATTGACAATATCACCGGACTTCAGCTTCTGAGTGTTTGAAGGAATACCGTGGCATACAACGCGATTTACAGAGCTATTCAGAACATATTGATATCCATACTGGCCTTTACTCGCTGGACGAGCACTCAGCTGATCGGTGATATATCTCTCCGCTAAATCATTAATCTCCATCGTTGATATGCCAATATCGATACAGCCGTTAAGGTATTCAAAAACTGTAGCCAGAAGCCGACCGGACTCCCGCATTATGTTTAGCTCATCGGCACTTTTCAGTTTCACACTAGCCACCGACAGCCTTCCTTATATCAACTTCGGCCAGCTTCATTTGATCGCGCATGATGTCAGAAAAAGTCATAGCTGGATTCGCCTCGGCGAGCATGCCAACCTTTATCCAATATTCGGCCTGAGCATTGATGGAGCGAACCATAACTGAGCTCGCCTTGCGAACTTCCTCATGAAGATCGTCGTTAATCTTAACAATTCCCACAGCTTGTCTCCTGTATATGATGTGTATATGAATCATATATGCCTGATGCCAGGTTGGCAATATGCTAAGCGAGGGATTTGACACAGATTACAAGGCTGGAAATGGTCAAGTGTTACCGCCCACCTTTTGAGCAAAGACGATAAACTGGTGAAAGTAGTGCCTGTTCTTGAACGTTATGGAGACCTTAAAAAATTTCTCAGCGCAACCACAGAAGATCCAGCAGCATTCAAGCCGATTCGTCAATCTGAAACAACGGGACGCCCATTAGTCCTCGAAGAATGGATTGATAAGATTGAGAAAGTAACCGGCAGAGCACTAAAACCTCAAAAGAGAGGACCCAGGAAAAAGGCCACATCGAATAAATAAGTGTATTTAGTAAACTGTCACCGTAATACTGCACTGCAATGGGCCGAATTGTTGATAATGCGGTCATTCGCGTTGTGCAGTGCAAAAAGGTAAGTTAGTGCCATAACCGGTCGTTCAAGGAATTAGTCTACGCGATATACAAATAGAGAACATTATGAGAACATCTGACTCTCCATGGAAAGGAGAGTCACATGCACCCTACTTCAATCAAGGATCGGTCACCACTCAGCCCGCCATACCAACGCCACCGGCCGGAACGGACACTTCTTTACCAGATTATCGGGCGGCATTACCTTGAGTTCAGGGATGTGATGGCGATGCAGGGCAAGTCCTTGCCACAGCATTTGCAACAAGAATTTGCGGATTACCTCAAATGCGGGCGGTTGGAACACGGATTCCTGCGGGTGCAATGCACCGAATGTCACCATGAGCACTTGGTCGCGTTTAGCTGCAAGCGGCGAGGATTTTGCCCCAGTTGCGGAGCCAGACGTATGGCGGAAAGTGCGGCACTGCTGGTCGATGAGGTGTTACCGGAACAGCCCATACGTCAGTGGGTGCTGAGCTTTCCTTTTCAATTGCGATTCCTGTTCGCCAGCCGCCCGCAACTGATGGGTCGGGTGCTGGGGATCGTGTACCGGGCCATATCATCCCATCTGATTCAGAAGGCAGGATTCACTCGAAAGACCGCGCAGACCGGTGCGGTGACGCTGATCCAGCGGTTTGGTAGTGCGCTCAATCTCAATGTACATTTCCATATGCTGTTCCTGGAT
>JBNLGQ010000088.1:0-50742 GCA_050306135.1 Gammaproteobacteria bacterium | reverse complement strand
GGTTGGTTATATCCTGATTGCTACCAGTATTCTGGAACTGATCATGATGTATCGCTTACCACAGCTGGAACAAACCGATCATCAGCAAAGGTTTGATATGAGTGAATTTGCCAAAGGGCAAATGACAAAAGATAACCTTCGACCCGTGCTTAAAAGCCATGTGATATTTCAGTCAATCATCGGGCTGTCTCTGTTCTGGTCTATCGGTCAGGTTATGCTGGCGGCCTTTCCCTCATTTGCAAAGCAGCAAACTGGCGAAACCAATACTGTCATCATTCAGATCATTATGGCGGTTTCTGGCATCGGTATTGCTCTGGGTTCAATGATCGCAGCGCGCGCCTCTAGAAACTATATCGAGACCGGCCTGATTCCAGTTGCTGCAGCGGGTATTGCTGTGGGCCTGTTTTTTCTGCCCGGTTTGTATGATCCGCTATTGATGGGGCTGGATTTTATGTTTATCGGTGCCATGGGCGGACTGTTGATTGTGCCCTTGAATTCACTGATTCAATTCCATGCAGGCAGCCATCAGATGGGGCGGGTTCTTGCGGCCAATAATCTGATCCAGAATATTTCCATGTTGCTGTTTTTGATGGTGACGGTGATGTTTTCTCTGGCACAATTCGAAAGTAGTCAGCTGTTGTACCTGATCTCGCTGGTTGCATTGATCGGCTTTGCTTATTCGGTTTATCAACTGCCACAGAGTCTGGTGCGTTTTATTCTGTCTTATCTCATGAGTGCGCGTTATCGAGTTCGTGTGGAAGGTATGCAGAAGCTGCCATCTTCGGGTGGGGTTTTATTACTGGGTAACCATATCAGTTGGCTGGATTGGGCCATTGTTCAGATTGCCTGTCCTCGACCTGTTCGTTTCGTGATGATACGTAATATCTATGAGCGCTGGTATCTGAACTGGTTTTTTAAAATGTTTGGCTGTATCCCTATTGAGTCTGGAATCGGCAGTAAAAAGGCGCTGGAACAGGTGACTCAATTACTCAACGGTGGAGAGGTGGTGTGCCTGTTCCCAGAAGGCACTATCAGTCGTAACGGCCAGTTATCTGAATTCAAACATGGTTATGAAAAGGCTGCTAAGGCCGCCAATGATGATGTTGTGATCGTACCTTTTTATCTGCATGGCTTATGGGGTAGTCAGTTTTCGCGGGCTAATCCTCATTTCAAGAACATGCGTAAAACGGGTCAAAGACGTGATCTGTCTGTCAGTTTTGGCGATACGCTGGATCGTAATACCGGTGCGGAAGTTCTCAAACGACGCGTGTTCGATTTATCGATTCAGGCCTGGCAGTCATTCGTCAGTGAACAGCCTACATTAGCTGATAGCTGGATTGAAACCATCAAGCGCAACCCATTAAAAATGGCGTTGGCTGATACCATGGGACAGACTCTGTCTTCATATAAGTTATTAACTGCAGCCATTGTCTTTACCAGACGTATACGCCGCCAGTCTAAAGAACAGAATATTGGATTGCTACTTCCGACCAGTAGTGCTGGCATTATCACCAATATGGCAGGCTTATTGGCTGGCAAGACTCTGGTAAACCTGAACTACACTGCCAGCAGCCAGGCCTTGCTATCTGCACTGGAACAGGCTGGTATACGAACGATTTATACTTCAAAGCGTTTTCTGGACAAGTTGTCCAAACGTGGACTGGATTTTACTGAGTTGCTGCAATCGGTTGAAGTGGTGTTTCTGGAAGATCTGAAACAGTCTATCGGCAAGCTAGAAATGTTTACTACGTGGATAAGTGCCCGAGTATTACCCAGCTGGTTGTTGAGAGCACTATTTTCAACCAATCATGATGCAGAGCAAACAGCTGCTATTCTGTTTTCAAGTGGAAGTGAAGGTTTACCCAAAGGTATTCAGCTTACTCATCATAATGTGATTGCTAATCTGAAACAGGTAGCCGAGGTTTTGAATGCTGAAAGTGGTGATCGTGTTCTGGCTTCGCTACCTTTATTCCATGCCTTTGGATTGACGGTGACGCAATTTCTGCCCTTGATCGAAGGTTTACCGGTGATCTGTCATACCGACCCTACTGATAGCCTGGGCGTTGCAAAAGCCGTCGCTCAATATAAGGCAACGATTATGTGTGCAACGTCGACCTTTCTACGTCTGTATACACGGGATAGTAAAGTTAAACCCCTAATGATGGATAGTCTACGACTGGTGGTGTCCGGTGCTGAGCGTCTGAATCCGGAGGTTCGCGATGCCTTCAAGTTAAAGTTTGGCAAGGATATCTATGAAGGTTATGGCGCCACCGAAACCGCTCCAGTGGCCAGTGTTAATCTACCGGATAATATTGATCGCTCAAACTGGAAACAGCTTCAGGGACATAAGCCGGGTACTGTGGGACTGCCATTGCCTGGCACCAGCTTCAAGGTTGTTGACCCTCAAACGTTGCAGGAACTGGAAACCGGTAGTGATGGTCTGGTGTTGATCGGTGGGCCTCAGGTGATGCAGGGCTATCTCGAGAATGCTGAAAAAACAGCCGCAGCCATACATCAGTTCGAAGGTATTCGTTGGTACGCAACCGGAGACAAAGGTCACCTGGATGTAGACGGCTATCTAACTATCGTTGATCGTTATTCACGTTTTGCCAAAATAGGAGGTGAAATGATCAGTCTGGGCGAGGTCGAGCAGGTTGTTGCGCATAGTCTCGATAACCATGATGCCGAGGTGATAGCCATCAATCTACCCGACGATAAAAAAGGGGAAAGAGTGGTGTTGCTCACAGAGCAATCAATAGAGTCCACGGTGTTGAAACAGTCTATGCTGGAAAAGGGTATCAATCCTTTGTTGATACCTGCAGAGATTATTACTGTGGATAATTTGCCCAGGCTTGGCTCAGGTAAAAAAGACTATGTTGAGGCTAAAAAAGTCGCGTCTAGTTAATGATATTGAGATTTGATTCAGGTAACTCAATGGTCTTTTGTTTTAATTTTAAATCGACGTTTTCTGTAGTTTCGCCGGAATCAACATGATGGTTGTTTGCTTTTGGAGATTTTCCATTTGAGGCAGCGGGTGGCAATACTGATACGGAATAAAATTTTTGCTCAAGGCATTCAAGCATAGCTTGCGCAAAAGGTTCTATATTCACATAGGTTGCACCTTTGAAGTAGGTCTCTAGCATTGTTGATTTACCCTGAGAGAGTAGCTGTTGTCGGCATGCCTTTACGTCTAAATAAAGTGCCAGTAATTCTGTTCGGGGTCGGCTGGCCTCGAGCACTGCGCCCACCGGCATATAAATATCTGTTAAGGATGCAGTTCGATGCATGGATACATGAAATTTAAGCGGTGTAAAAGCCTCTCTGCTGGCAAGCTCAAATCCATAGTCGTAAATGCAACTGACATAGGGTTTATAAAGCACAGGCTGAAAATCACTCACCAGTGCTTTAGAGATATCAACCTGTCCCGGGAAATATCGCTGACCACGCAACTTTTCCCTGCAATGATCAGCGGCTTGTATAAAGGCTTCGTTACCCAGTGATGATTTTCGCCAGAAGGTATTGTAGATATTGCCATCATTATCGGTAATGCTGGTAAATAGTGTGGCTTCATGGGCTGCATTCAGGGATTTATAGTTGTCAATCTGTGGGGAGATATAAATCTCTACCGTTTCGTCTTCCCGTAGGGATTTTTGACTGCCAGATGTGCAGGCCATCAACAGCAGTGATAGTAAAATAAAAAAAACTGGTTTCATGAGTGTTCAGTCCCTGAAATTAGGTGTTGGGTAAGTTTATCTCTGATATTCCATCTTGTCGTGCTGCCCAAATAAAGCTGCTCAATTAGATGCGGATTAAATATTTTAAATTGATATGCGCACTATGTTCATTATCGCTCAGCCAGATATCTGCATCCTGGATGGTGCATTGTAACTGCATAGATCTTTTGGCTAAGGCTTCTAAAGTGTCTAATTCAGTATCGGAGATTTTGGCAATGGTAAGATTTTCAAAACGGGTTATTTTAGTTTTGATCTGGTCCCACCAGATATCAACGCTGCGATCATTGTAGGTATAAATTATTACCTGTTCGGCCTGGTTACTGGCTTTACGGATTCGTTTCTCATCGGGTTGTCCGAGCTCTATCCACTTATTGATGTCACCGTGCAATTCATGCTGCCATATATCAGGCTCATCATCAGTTGAAATGCCTTTGCAAAAGGTAAGAGCCTCGTTTGCATCGATACAAAAGGCGAGCAATCGCAACATCATGCGTCGGTCTGTTTCGGATGGATGCCGTGCAAGTGTTAACACATGTTCAGCATAATAATCACGATTCATATCGGCTATTTGGACAGTTGCTTTGAAAATGGTTGATTTGAGAGCCATGATTATTAAATGCCAGCACGGTTATTTGATAGAAAAGGTTACTCACCACTGAGCTCACAAAGGACTCAGAGGGGATCCGTTAGTCTGAAGATTATAATATTAAAATTGATTTCTTAGTTGAAACTTTAGGCATCAAAGGAAGTTATCAAGTAAAAACTTCAGTCTCCGTGTTCTCTGTGCGCTCAGTGGTAGAAAGGTTTTAAACCCTGTGATTACAAATCCTGCCATTCTTTTAACATCATTCCAGAAGCAAAACCGGCAATTCCGCCGCCTAGCATACCGCCTGCGGAAGCTTGCAGAAAATTGTTTCTGATATAGTCGGTGAGTTCTTTTAGTTCGCCAGCTGCTTCTGGTGTTACCCCGCTGATCATGACGAAAAAAAGTAGAGCAATAAATACACTGGTTCCTGCTCCCACCATAGCGCCATCGCCTACGGCAGGAAGAATTTCGTCATAGCGCTGCACAAAAATGGGAACCAGGACAACATACAAGGAGCCTGTAAGAAGACAGCTCGCACCAATGGTCAACATCAAAGGGGTAGATGGTATCAGGAAATTAACGATGAAGATGCACAGGGATACCAGTCCGCCTGAACAGATACCGGTCAGGGTTTTTGCATCTGCTCGAAACACCCGTGAATGTTTTGCAAATACGCCATACCAGGCCCCGACCAGGGCCCCAACCAATGCTGTAATTAATACCAGACTCAGTAGATTGATATTGCCGTCGTTGGAAACTGCAACGATCAAGCTGGTAACCGATGAAACAGAAGCGATTATCACAGCAAGACTCATGCTGCTGTAGATTAAGGCTGCCAGGGTGCCGGCCAGGGTGCCGGCGATGAGAAAAGGACTGACAGGGAGTGAGTAGTGATTAGACAGGCTGTAGAAAAAAATGAATATTATGCCGTAAAGGCTTCCGATAAAGGCCCAAACTGTTCCTCTGATCAATGCTTCTTTAGTTCGTATGTCAAAATTGTCTACCACAATCAACTACCTGAAAAAAATTCTGTTGTGAAAAAGTGTTGGATGTTTTTGCTTAACCAGAGTTTTCGCAAGTCTGAGTCTGATGAAAGGTATTGATAATCGTTTTCAGGTTTCAAAAAAATCCGCATGGTTAGACTAGCAAAGAGATTAATCTTGCCTGGTTAAGACCGTAATGTATGACAGTAATTTAGCAGTTCAGGGCAGGTTTACAAGTTTAATAACTAATGAATTTTCAATAGTTGCGTGCTTTAGGGGTAACAGGCCCTAACATCGCTTGACCTGATCTGGATCAATTTATGATCAATACCATTTAAATACTCCTGCAAGCCTTAATTTGCTTAGCTTCAGCAAACTTTAAAGAATTAATAACCCTACAAACTGTGTCAATTTGTCACATTCACGCCGTTTATTTATTAATGATAATGCTCGCCTGAATATTAAATGCTGGTTGTTTTTATAAATCAGCTTCACGCGTACTAATAATTATAGGGCTAATAAAAATGACTTTACCAACCCATGACGCAGTATTTAAAGCTATTAACAATACTCTGCTACGGATTATTACCGTTTCTTTGTTTTTGGCATTTTCAGGATCTGTACAGGCAAATGTTTATGATGAACCTTATATTCATGAACCCGCATTTCCTATTCTGGATGAAGAAGGCAATAACGTTCTGGACAGTGGTCAGCCCTATAGCTCAAAACAAACCTGTGGCGGTTGTCATGATTACGATGTCATCACTCATGCTTTCCATATAGAAGCTGGTCGCGATGAAATGAGCGATGACTATGGAGAAAAGCATGGCATCTCATTATTAATTTCTCCTGGTTATGCGGGTGGTTACAACTGTATGGGGGGTAATAACCCATCCTGGCAGGCAAAAAAATCAAATAGTAATCCTCATGATTTTGCTGATTTGGGCACTCCCGGTATGGTTAAGGGCTGCGCCTATTGTCATTCAGGCGGTGGCTGGATGGAAAAAGATCGTAATGGAAATCGATTCGATGAAGTTGATCCAACAACAGTTGCTGAGTTTGATGGAGAGTATTTCAATCGTGGTACTGATGAGAATAATAATGCCGCCGCAAGCTCTGTAGTCAGTCAGTGGGACTGGAAAAAATCCGGTGTCGTCGAAAATGACTGCTTGTTATGTCATGTTGATATCACGGCTTTGAAGGTTGTAGACCCAGAGCTTGAGGTAACAGGAGCTGCCTCTACGATGTTGAGGACTATGCGTATAACAGCGTTAATCAATCAGGGGCATTTTCGTGAAGCGAATTCCACCATCCTTGAAATATTGAATCTAAATCTTAGCGATGATGAGTCACTGGACAAAACCCTGCTGTCATTTGATCGTGAAGACAAGACGACTATCAACCATATGACTGGGGCTGTAGAGCCTGCCGATGGAATCATTACACCTGAAGAGCTTGCTTATAAGGAAGATAAAAATGGAAATTTAAAACCCCATGTCACCTGGAATGCAGAGGCTTTTAATGCAGATGGAAAAGCTGAGGTTCCCATGTTACGTTTCCCTGCAAATGACAACTGTATGATGTGTCATAGGACCAGTAACTCACGTCGAGGATTTTATGGTTTTGGTGAAGGGGCTGAAGCCATTGCAGAAGAAGAAACAGGTGTGTTGGTAGAGGATTATCAGGACGATGTACATAAAGGGAAAATCTGGCGTGAAGATAATGGAGAAGAGCGCACCATAGAAAACTGTAATGCCTGTCATTCCCGCAATTATTTTAATCCACCTTCAGCCAGTGCAGATGTAGATGCCAGTCATGATTTTCTAAAAGGGAATTCTGATATGGATGTGCATAATGATATGGATTACAACCCTAATGCAAAATCCTGTGAATACTGTCACGAGCAATCGCCACAGGCTGCAGAATTGGCAAATCCATCCGGTGATGCAGACATGTTGACTGCGCATAAGAAGGTCTGGACTTTAAATGGTGATATGTCCGGTTATCCTGAAAGCACTTTGGAACAGATTACTCAAACGCATCTGGACGTGGTGAGTTGTCAGGCCTGCCATATCACAGGCAAGGCAATAAAAGGAGTATCTTTCGATCCTGTATATCGTTACCGTGAAGCCGAAAATGGTGACCTAACTATCGTGCCTTACAAGCCTAAAGCTCGTTATTTGTGGAAAGATAAAAATAGTGGAACCGTACTCAATAGAGCTCAACGAAATAGTGTTTTTCAACCGGTTAAGGATAGCCATGGCACCGTGACCGGAGGCCAGATAGTTGACCCTGAAACAGGGGCTGTACTCGGTGAAGTGACTGCGGGATTTTCACATGGTAGTGTCAGGTTTAATGACCCGGATAGCTATGAAGGTTTTAAAGGTCTGAAACAGGCTTATGACAAGGTGTTTAAAATCAGCGGCATAGAAAATGCCGATGCTATTCTGGTGTGGTCAGAAATCAATCAATACCTGTTATCACACAATACAAGACCCGCAGTATCATCGGTGCAATGTGAGCAATGTCATAACTATAAGGCCGATGGAACAACCATTAGTGCGCTGGTATCTGATGATGGAATCTTCGGAAAAAATAACAGCTATGTGGTTACCACAGTTCCTGACCCGCGTCTGGTTACTGAGGGCATTGTAACGTTTGATGCGCCTTATATGAAAATGGATGCTGAAACGGGAGTGGTAACAGCCAATGTCTCCGATATTCTGGCCGATAGTATTGTTAATCCCTCTATGTCTGCGCTACGTTCTGCAATCGCTGTAGAAGCTACCTCAATAGCAAAAACCTATACCAATGTTGCGACTATTGAAGAGGGTATGTCCGGCTTAGGCATTTCGAATGCTGATGATGCTGCTCAGCTGGCAGATCAGTTCAGGAATAGTAAGGCTCATATGTTTCAGGTTAGACAGGGTGATGAGTCTATTCGACAGGTTGCGGTCATATCCGGTGATGATGATTTCGCCGGTTATGTACTACAGGTCGAGCTGGGAGATACCCCTGAAATAACCAAAGCCGCTGCAGCCGGGTTTGGTAGTTTATCGACAGGAGCAGAAGTTTTTGCACTGAAAATCAAAAAGCAGTCTGGCTCGACATTAGCAACATTTGCTGCTCCGGTTTGGGTAAAACTACCTTATAGAGGCAGTAGTAGCTCGGCTGATCAGGTTAACGTTATTACCTCGATAGATGGTGAGGCCTGGGCAAAAGTTGATCCTGCAGATATCCAGCTAGTGCGAGCAGCAACAGATATGCAGGATGGTTATATCGTGTTTAAAACCAGCCACTTTAGCTACTACACAACAACTGAGGTTGCGGCTAAAACTGCTGGATCAACGGCGGCGACTTCAGGGGCTAGTGGTTCAGCGGTGAGTCGTAGTGGTGGTGGCAGTATGGGGCTGTTCTTTATCCTGCTAAATATCATGTTACTGACACTGCACGGGAAAAATAGACTGAGTCCATTTAGAGGTTGAGCATGGACAGACCAGAAAGCAAACAGTCAAAAGCCACAAAACAGCTGAAACTGCTGGCACCATGGGTTGCGGGTGCTTCTCTCGCTGTGACCCATATAGCCATGTCGACAAACTGTACAGTGACCAGGGAGGGTCGCTGTAATACCTGTGGTAGCTGTGCAGTTGCTCTGATAGCGCTGGTGTCATGGGCTGTTATGAGAAAGGGTGACAAACAACAATTCGCAGCGGATTCCCATAGCAATAAAAGGCTTTGAAAAACCTTTTTAGCACGTTATTAATACTCATGTTGTTGCTCACCCTGAACAGGGTACAGGCTGGTTTCTATGGGCGACTAGAAAGCCGAGTGCAGGCTGGAAATCGACTGGTTGATGAGAATGGTTTTATCGAAGAATATGCAGACATAAGAATCATTGATCAGCAAAGAGGCATTGAATCTGGTTTGAGTTTTGCACTACGGCAGGGTGACGATAATGAAGAAAACCTGTATCAGCTGTACTTTGAAAAGCAGCTGGATGGTTTAGTTAAATCATATCGCATTGGGCGCATGGAGCGTTATGACAGTCTGGGCATATACACACTGGATGGCGCTTTGATCAAAGCCAAAAACGATAATGTGCTACTGAATTTATATGCCGGTCAGCCTTCTCGTGTAGATGATTACAGTACGATTCATGGTGATGCTCTATATGGCCTGGATCTTCACTTGTCGGAGATAAACATTTCTCCATTATTTTCTGTCGTCTATTTTGATACAGCTATTGCCAGATTTGGTGTGCAGAAAATTAACGATGAAGCAGATGATGAAACACGTTTAAACCTGGGTTTTACGGGTGATGGAAAAATCCACAATTCGTCCAGCTATGATTTTGCTGTGGGCCTTAATGCGACTTATCTGTTGAGTGAAGAGTATGCAGAACAGGTTCAGCTCAAGATTTACAGTGATATTACTGAAACCGATAGAGTTCAGTTTGACTATGAAACCTTTACCTTAACTGAGCCAGCATTATCTTTCACACAACAGTTCTATTCGGTATATGAATTGGGTCGCCAGAGTGCTTTTACGGGCAGTTATTACTTTAAACAAAACGCCAGTACGCAATGGATAGCAAAAGCGCGCACGGTATTACGTGAGTATGGGAAACGCGGTTATGGATTATCTCTCGCATCTCAGGTGCATGAATATACAGGTGGAGAGTATCAGTTACAGATAGACTATTTGCAGCTGGATCAAGATGAATTTATCTCACTCTATGCAAACAGTAACTACTCATTTTCACCACTGGTGAAATCCCGCTTCGGTGCTGCTGTTCAATCTCAATATAAGTGGTTAACTGGTAGTAATCAGGCTGTGGGAGTAGAAGCCAATGTAGAGCGCATGCTGGGTTCGGGACTTTATTTTACTTGTTCAATGTCTAGCATCTGGAATACACATTTACACGATGAATATCAGTTTGGATTAAAACTCAGTTACCAGTTCGATGCATCCAACAAATGGTGGTCTGATGAATAGATTACTGTTTATGCTGACTGGAGTGCTTGCCACTGTAGTCATCCTGTTCACAGCATGGGTATCTGCCGCAGACATTCCAACTGATAGCGAGAATGACTCATCTAAAAAAGATAGCTGGTGGCAAAAACGACATGATCGCCCTGATATATTCTATCCGCATAAGATTCATTTCAAAGCGATGGAGCAGGAAGGTGATCCCTGTTTGTTATGCCATTCCTTTGGGACTAACAGGGTTGTTAAGCCCGATGATATAAAATTAATTACTACCATCTCTAACGAACCTCTGGAAGCGATCTGTCACGATTGTCACGTTGATAAACAGAAAGCAGCTTTCAAGTGCGACCTTTGTCATGTCGATAAGACTGCTATCTGGCCGACTGATCATGACTTCGATTACATCAATCAGCATGCAGAAGATTCCCGTCTGGATGATGGGCAGTGTCAGACCTGTCACCTCGATATGTCATTCTGTACTGACTGTCATTTCAAGCGTGACACGACGAAATACAACAAGCATCAACCGGGTTACCTGAATGCTCATGGCTTAGATGCGCGCATCAATACCCAGTCCTGCGGACGTTGTCACAATGTGTCGTATTGCTCCGATTGTCACCGGAGAGCAAAACCATGAGAATTCTTTTGCTGAGTATTTTATTGCTAGCGGGGTGTGCGGATTCAGATAAGACAGAAACGGTCTCGTCTCAAAGTGGCAATCTAATATTAACTTCATCACATGGAGGCAGCGGCCTGGCCTGGGGACTTTCCGAGTGTGATAGTTGCCACGGTTTGAATCTGATTCATCAACAGGCAGATGATATTCGCTCAATCGTACAAAGCAAAGGCTATGCAAGCTGTACTGGCTGCCATGGTAACAACGGTAGCTCAGAAGCACGTCAGTGTTTAATTTGCCATAACAATTCAGATCTGCCAGCTTCGCCAATACAGACAGGGCTGCATACGCATAATTTTATCACTGGCAATGATGCACAGATGAAGGATGAAGCATGTATAGACTGCCATCTGGCTTCGGATATGAATGGTGTATTCGATAATAATCGAGATTTAACTCGCTATCCCGATGCGCATGGACTGTATTCAGAATACAGCTCGGTTTCTGAATTTTGTTTACGTTGTCATAACCGCGATCATCAGCAGACAGATTTTAATATTACAGCTGACTACGCCAGTGCACTGATTGGTAGTGAAGATTACTTTAAGTATGTTGATAAGCATGGCGAAACCTCAGGTACCGGTAGCCATAGTTTCTCAGGATTGCGTGAAGGCTATGAATATCAGACCGTGGTTGAATGTACCGATTGTCATGCAATGCATGGGACTAATAATGTAGCTCTGGTCATTGATAGTTCAGAAAAGGGTTTGAGTCAACTTGATCCTGCAATCAGGAATAAACCCTATAGCATAGATAATACCGCAGCCAATAATGCACAGCTGTGTGTGATGTGCCATCAGATGTCAGTAATCGCCGATCAGTCCGATCTGGATACCGGTAATGGATTGTCTGGGTTGCATCAGATTACCGGCGATTGTAAGCAATGCCATAGTCATGGTGAAGCCATACAGGCAGGGATGTGATGATGAAGCTACTGATATTACTCGCATTACTCTTGCCCCTGGCTGTATCTGCCGAAAATAAGCTGCCACCGTTGCATCATGTTGTACGGGTTGATGTCCCCGATGCTATGACTATCCCGGAAAATTTCCTACTCAATGATAAAGGTCAGATAGATTGTAAGACCTGTCATGGCATGAAGGATATTGCAGATATTCCATATGAAGAAGTGGATAAAAAAGATGCGAACTTCTTTATTCAGGGGCCTTATACAGAGCTAAGTGATTTTTGTTACCAGTGTCATGACGAAAAACAGTACCAGCGTAATAACATCCATATTCTACTGGATGAGCAGGGTGATATTAAAGAAGACCAATGTCAGTTTTGTCATGTCAAAACGCCTGAGCGAGACCGATCCTATACACTCGAAGAACTGGATTTGCGTCTCCCTCCACAGAAGTTATGTATTGGTTGCCACCTGAAGTCACCTCATCTGAATGCTTTCAATCATCTGGTTGAAGTAGATGACGATATGTTGCAACAGCTGCATGAGACTGAGCAGAAGCAGCAGCTTGTATTGCCACTGGATGGCAGGAAAATACTCTGTGTTACCTGTCATAGCAGTCACGAAAAAGGTGTCATAGAAACTACGCAGGCATCCCACCAGGTTCAGGACAGGGATTTGGTAAAGGGTATCGGTTATCAGGATCATGACTGGAACGAAGTTGTGCAAAGGGATAAGCAAAAACGTCTGGATGAGCTGAATAAGGATAGGGATCAGAACCTGACTATTTCCTACCAGCGCCTCGAGTTTGAAGTGTTACTCCGTCTACCCGCTAAGGATGGAACGCTTTGTCTGGCCTGTCACCAATTTGATCAATAGAACTATGAATCTCTTCGAAAACATCAAGGCAATACCGAACGGGCAGAAATACCGATTTTTTCTGATCATTCTCGCAAGCTGTGTCATTCTCGCTCCGTGGGCTTTATTACCCAGTATCGTTGGTAACCCTGATCTTTGCGGTAAGGTCTGTGTGCGGCGTTTTTTCCTGTATTTCCCAGGTATGTCTCTGGAAGATCTGGGTAACCAGATGAGCGTGGCCTGGATTGGAGTGATTGCTCTGAGCATTATTCTGTTAAGCAGTTTCTTTTTTGGTCGCATGTGGTGTGGGTATCTTTGTCCAATGGGCGGGCTGCCTGAAATCATCAGTCGCATGATCCCTGATCGCTGGAAAATAGAATATCGTGGCCTGCCGCAGGTTCCCATCCGTTATGGTTATTTCAGCGTATATCTGGTTGTGATGCCAATGTTCGGGGTGAGTGCCTGTACCTTATGTAACTTTGTAACGGTACCTCGCATCTTTCAGGCGTTCAGTGGTGACTTGATGGGGATTGCCTTTATCCTGTCAGCCGTCGGTCTGGTGAATCTGGCACTTTTATTTCTGCTTGGTTTTTTTGCGGTAAAAGGGCGTGGATATTGTCAGTTTCTATGTCCCATTGGTGCAATCGATGGCCTGGTCAATCGCCTGGGCTCATCGTTTAGGTTTACGCGGCATATTCGAGTTGAGCGTAGCCGTTGTACCGGGTGCAATATCTGTGCACGAAAATGTATGACCGGTGCAATTACCATGATTGATAAAATCGCAGTGGTCGATCAGCATTCCTGCATGTCCTGTCATGAGTGTGTCGATGTCTGTGACTGGCACGCTATAGACTGGGTTTCGGTGCCCCGATCAGTTGAACCCAAACGAAAAAAGAAGGGTGTGGAATACTTTCCTCATCCAGACTGGAAAGCTGTTCATAGCATAGAAAAACAGCTATGGAAGGTGAGTAGCTGGCAGCGCGTTGCGGTAGGTGTGTTTTTTGGTTTTATTTTAATGGTTATCGTGGTAACACAGGTTTTTGCCTCCGAACGACATCCAGATCCTGATGGCTGTTTTTCCTGCCACGCTTTAAAGGGGTTATCGTATATCGATGAAAATGGCGTGTTACGTGATGCAAGTATTGATGAATCGCATTACTTCAGTTCATTGCATGGTAGTGTGCCCTGTAAAGATTGCCATCGTAAGATAGATCAATATCCACATAAGGTTGAAAACGGGGAGGTAGATTGTGCTGAATCATGCCATGTCGAAGAACCCTCTGGTGAAGGCGCGTACACACATAAAGAAGTAGTTGATGAGTTTAAGGAATCTGCACATGGCAACGGCTGGACGAAAGGTTTGACTGGCGGAAATCGTCTTCAAGAGTCTCTGGATGTAAACCCTTCCTGCCGCGCCTGTCACGATAATGAGTTATATATCAATGAAAAAGACATCCCTAAATTTAAGGATTCTTTCGCTCATCTGGAAACAGAGTGTGGCAGCTGTCATCAGGGCGAAGTATGGTTGAATCAATTTGGCGGCCATATATTAAGACGTTTTATTGGCTCACGCTGGAATAAGTCCGACAAGAATGAAATGTGTAATGCATGCCATGCGGATCATAAGCGCATGGCTAGGGTTGAGATTGAAGACACGATCAGCGGAGAGAAACATAAAGCAGGCTCGAAATTTATTCTCGCCAGTGATAGCTATGAAATGAGTCTGCATGGACGCTTGTTAAAAACAGGTGTAGAGGAGGGCGCATCCTGCATAGACTGTCATGCTCCTGATGGTTTTAAACATGGCATTAAGCGTCATACTGAAACCGATGCGGCAACGCATCCACAGAATCTTGCAGAAACCTGTGCCGCATCGCAATGCCATGGCTTTGCCACTAACCCTCTGAATGAGGGTTTTGTTAAAACCGATCTACACGATATCGATATCATTCCTATTCTCGACCCTGATTCCCCAATCGACCAGTCACGCATGGAATCAAGCTGGGTTAAGGCACTTATTGCCTTATTGCCCGTTATTCTGATTCTGGGTGGTGGTTCCTTGCTATGGAAAATATTCGGTAAGAAAAAGTCGGTTATCTTTGCAGTGGTTGGGGGTGATCATTTTCAGAAAAAGGTTTTGGGTCGTGCACCACGTAAGGGGAAGCCGCCCGTGAATAAAAAGCCGCCTAATAATCCAGATAAAAGCGGTACAAAATCTACTCCAGAAAGTAATCAAAAGGATAACAAAGAGGGAGATAAGAAAAATGACTAGGTTTTGTTTTGTCGTTTCAATGCTTTGCTTTTGTATACCCGGTTTGGCCGATAACCTGTTTATCGATCGTGTTAATTCACATCAGGTTACCGATAAGGAACTGGCTGATGCCAGCAAACAACTAAAAGCGCACAAGGATATACAGCTTAAAACTGATCTGAATGTAAATCCCTTTCACCATCGCGTCGAAAATCATGCATTACCGAAACAGAATTTTTGTTTAAATTGTCATCTGGGTAAGCCTCATCAGGCTAACGAGTTGAATCGAAGCTTTTTGAATATGCACAGCAATTACATAAGCTGCGAAACCTGTCACTTTAATACCGAGGGCTTAGATATGGAATATGAATGGCTGGCTTATGATTATCCCAATACCGGAAAAATTATCGATGTATCTAATTCAATTCATACCCAGGTTGACAAGTCTAAAACCTCGTTATTACCTAGACCAGGATTGAAAATTGCACCGGTTTACCAGGGACAGGTTCTGGTTGTTTTTAAGGATGATACCTTTTCCTCTGAAGTGAAACAGCAGTGGAAAAATTCGGCGGATGAAGAGAAAGCTAAACTCAAGGTAAAACTGCATGCTCCCCTGAATGAAAAGGGGATTAATTGCCAGCATTGTCATGATGAGAAACAGACGCTACTGGATTATTCCTATCTGGGTGCCAGTGATAAATTGACCCACTCAATTACCAATAACAGCATCGCACATTTTTTTACGCGCTATAAAAAGAAAGGTAATCGATTAAAAATGAGTGATCTGTTGAGATAAACATGCCAGTTAGCAGATGCACTTTTTTATCGATAGCTTTTTGTGTTCTGAATCTCGTAGTACAAAATGTTGAAGCGGTTAGTCAGCACACGAGTCAAATAGCAAGTTATCGTTCTGGTTTGGATCAACCCTCGGATATTGCAGTTTCTGATAAGGGACAGCTCTATATTCTGGATGGGGCTCAGCATCGGGTTGTTGTACTTTCAGCCAAAGGCAGACGATTATTTACCTTTGGTAAACAGGGGCGTGGTTCTGGTGAATTGAATCTGCCGATGGCGATAACGATAGCGGATGATAAAGTCTTCATTGCCGATACTACGAATCATAGAATTGCAGTATTTGATCAAAAAGGGAAATTCATAATAAACATTGCACTGGTCAATCAACAATTTCCAGCACAGCCACCAGAGCCGGTGGGATTGAGTGTTAAAGATGATGTCATCAGTTGGAGTGACAGAAAAAATCATTCTCTGTGCCAGACTCGATTAACTATAGATACCACCACTCAGTGCTGGGGTAAGCGAGGAGAGGGTGATGCAGAATTTCAATTTCCATTCCACATCGCCGCAGACCGGGATGCTTATCTGTATGTTGTTGATGTTTTAAATGCACGGATTAAAGCATTTAACCCAAAAGGAAGACTTTATTTAAAGATTGCGCATTTTGGCATCGCCGAGGGTGAATTATACCGACCCAACGGGATTGCATTTGCCGATGATGGGAGAATGTTTATCAGCGATAGCTATCTGGGGAAGGTATCTATTTTTATTGATGGCCGATTCAGCGGTTATCTCTCGGTTGATGGTAATACTGCCAGGAAATTTGAAGCCCCCGTTGGACTTGCATGGCGTAACGATAAACTATATGTGGTGGATGCGATTAGTAATCGCGTGGAAGTATTTAAATCTGGCGATGATGATAAAGGCATACTGCTCGATAAAAAGTCTGGCTCAGGTAACATTAAAACCTCGCGTAAAAACTGCGATACCTGTCACTACTCCTGGGCTGTATCCTCACGCAGCGAGCAGAAAGATCAGGATGGCGTGCTTCCCGTAGCATCACAGAAAATGTGCTATAGCTGTCACCACGGCGCAGTGATTGATTCGCGTGTAAGCATTGGTAGTGGCAAGCAGCACCCGGATATTCATCATCAACGAGATCCTTCCAGAAAAGCACAAACTGATGAACAGGATACGGTACCTGCTGAGTTTCCCTTGATAGCGGATGATCAACTTTACTGCGGCAGTTGCCACACCCCACATACCTCAGAGATTAAAGAGTCAGATACCCTGTATGAATCTCATGCTAACCCCTGGCTGAGAATATTGAATAAGGAAGGTGATTTATGCCAGCAATGTCATGAATCCAAACTGGATAGTACGCTGGATGATCAACACCCTGTACGCGGTATCAACCATCCAGTAGGACTCTATTTAACAGCGCCAGAGCCGGCAAATGATCCTGAACGCTATGCACGAACTGAAAGCCTTCAAAAAGGATTACCCCATGAACTAAAGCGTGTAGGGGCCAGTGTAGGCTCTGATCAGCAGTTGATCTGTCAGAGTTGCCACCAGATACATGGAGCATCTGGAGAACAGCTTTTGCCAGCGGGTTTTGACAGCAATGAGTTGTGCGAAAGCTGCCATCAAGAATTACACAGCAAGGATAAAAAACAGGTGCATCACAAAGGTATTCATCCGGTAGATATTGAAATGGAAGAGGAGGTGGAGCTCAATGGTGTAAAGCTTAAGCAGGTAACCTGTCTGGTTTGTCATTCAGCACACAGCGGTCGAGAAAACTCAAAGCTGTTAACTCGTGCTACAGCAAATATCGAAAAGTTATGCGCTAGCTGCCATCCACGACAACATGCGACAAACGAAAGGGATGCGCGTAAAAAAGGTGTGCATGCGGTGAATATGAAACTCGAAGAGGCCGTTAAGATAGATGGTGAAGAAATCACCACAATGACCTGTCTGAGCTGTCATAGCGTACATGCTGGAAAACCTGAGACAGCCGCATTACGCGAAGACGATAAGAATGGTGAGTTATGTAGCCACTGCCACAAAGGAAATAATGCCATTGTAAATAGTGATCATGATTTACGCATTACAGCAGAAAAAAGCATGAATAGGTTTGAGCAGACCGCCGAACAAAGTGGAGCCTGTGGTAGCTGCCATAGCATGCATCGAGGAGAAGGAGAGGCTCCCTTCCTGTTTTCCGGAGAAATATCAGCCTATGCTGGAAAAGAAAAGGTATTCCAGCGCGATCAACTCTGTCTAGATTGTCATCTGGAAAAGGGTGTGGCGGATAAGATGGTTGTGGAACATTTTTCGCACCCGGCTAAGGATCTGGTTTTAAGATCTGATCCAGAAGTGATGCCGTTACTGGATGATGAAGAAAAAATCTCAGAATTTGGAGCCATTGCCTGCATCACCTGCCATGAGCCACATCACTGGCAAGCTGGAGAAGATGGGCCCAGAAATTCTCGGTTAAATCCAGAAGAAAAAAATAAACAGGGCAATGTGTTAAACAGCTTTTTACGCCTAAAGGATGTTAAGAACACCTTCTGCGTCGATTGTCACGGCATAGAAACACAGATTAAGTATAAATATTATCATGATAAATTGAGTCGAGATATCGGAGCAGATTACATACATTGATCAGGTATATCCTAAGAAAATGCAACTTAACCTGATATCCCGGCTATTTTCAAATCATCATCCCGTTAGCAGAGCCTTAATTATGTCGAAAGTTGTCTATTTATGGGCTATATGTAATAGCACAGTTATGATTTCTTATTTTTAATCAAAGGTGTGAAAATGAGTCTGGTCTGGCGCGAACAAATGAGTGTTGCGAACACGCTTATCGATAATGAACATAAGTACCTGATCGATCAGATTAATGCGCTGGAGGTTGCGTTAAATACCAGGGATAACCACGATATCCTTGTAGAAACGCTAGATCATCTGGTTGGTTATACAAAAACGCACTTTGATCACGAAGAGGCGATTCAACGTAAAATCAGCTACCCAGAACTGGAAGCGCACAAGCTTGAGCATAAAAAGCTAATGCAGAATTTATATGCCATTAAAAACAAACTGGATGCAGTTCTGGGCAACGATCAGGTGATTATTGAACCTGATACCAATGAAGAAGTTACCGACGATGAAATTAACATGTTACTGTCCGATGACGAAGATGAGCATTCAGTCAGTGAGCATGATTTAGAACCCTTAATCTCACTGGTTCGCAGCTGGCTTGTAGATCACGTAATTGGCAGTGACCTGAAACTTAAGCCTTATCTCTTAAAGCGGCCATTAGATTTTATGTAAATCTAAACGGCCAAAATTATAAAAAAAGAAAAGGCTTGTCTGAGGGCTATAAAGTTAAACTTTAAAGCCCTCCCCAGATTAGTATCAGAAAAAAGTTTAAAAATTATGCACTAAAACTCAAGTCGGAAACCAGCGGTTACAGTGTATTGACTGGTATCTGCGTGATCCAGCATTTGTTCGTAATGCAGGAAAGCAGATTTTCCATTTGCCATTGCAGCACTAACACCCAATCCCAGAAAGAAATAATCCTGATCAGGGTCATCTGTCAAAACAGAGAAATTGGTTTTGGTGGGGTCATTGACAAAGTGGGCAATGATGGCCCTGCTATCATTTTCAAACTCATGCGCCCATTCTATAGACAGGTATGGAATAAAAACGCCGTATTGGGTGCTGTATGCCAGTGAAAGGTTTCCACTAATAGAGGTTATCAATGATTCAATATCCTGATCATCAATGCTCAGGTTCAGGCCAGAACCTGACGAGGTTTCATCGTAACTATCTACCTTAATACGTAAATAATTAACTCGTGCCTGAGGTACGAAGCTGAGATTCTGGTAATTAAATTCATATCCACCACCAAGGCTAAATGCATATTCCGCACCGTCGGTATCTCCTTTTAAATCATGATTAATACCACCGGTTGTAAATTCACGCTGGCTGTCGTAATTATTCAAACCAATGCTCAATATACTATCGATGAATACCTGCTCCGACTGATAGTAGCTGCCATATAATGACAGGCTGTAACCATCAATATCCAGTGTGCTTGATCTACTTAAGTAATCGGAATTGGTGGAAATATAATTTAACGCCCCGCCAAGTACAAACTGGTCTGAATATCTGTAATCTACCCCCATTGTGAGGCCATTGGTTTCGAAGTCAAATCCGGCCTCATTCTCAGTTGTTTCTGTGTCTCCAATACTGATATTACCATTGACAAATACACCAAGAGGACTGGCTATCGAATCGGCTGACGCTGCTCCTCCCTTTTTAGATTTAGTGAGTTCGCTAATGACTATAGAGGGTAACTGTTCGCCTTGAATCGATACAGAGATGTTTTCAAAACTGGGACCGCTCGCACCACTGCGTAAAGCATCAAGACGCAGAAGGATGTTTTTATTTCGGATACGGGCGAGAGAGATTGAATTCCTACCTTGCGCAGCAATTTCAACCGGTAAAAATTGTTGTAGTGCTGAGATGATTTCCTGGTCTGATGCTGATGCAAGATCATTACAGGTATCTAGTAAACTTTCCTGTTGAGTAGTCCCGCCTTCCTGATTATTAATCAACTGTTGTAGTGACGGACAGGCATTATCAAGCGCATTAGCCACAGAGCGTTGAGCTGCTGTTAAACCGCTTATACCGGCAAGAGGGTTAACCTGGAATCGTGCAGATGTCCCTGAGGGAAGTGCCGCTCGAACCTGGAATGTGCCTGGTATTCTTGAAGTTGCAAGTGTAACGATGTTACTTGATTCACCATTGGTATCGGTTGTGCTTGTGTCGTTAGTTATTGTTGCTGCATCAGTCGGTATAACTGTCCAGGTAACAGTAACACCTTCTAATGGTTGCCCATCTGGCCCTATGGCTCGTATTGAAAGTGGGTCTGAAGTGCTACCCTCAGACAGGCGCTGGTTCGCACCAGATAATATTACTATGCCTGGTTCGCTATTCGAGCTGGTCGGTTTTTGCACTGTGATAGTTACGTTATCGGTAGATATAGGCACATCTGCCCCATCAGATCCATCCCATGCCTCCAGAGTTATTAGGTGGGTGCCGAGTTCCAGGTCTACAGTTAGAGTTTCACCAGAACCGAGATAATTACTTCCTTCATACCATTGAAAATTGGCGATATTTTGGAATGGATCAACGGTGCCGCTGGCATCCAGGGAGACAACTTCAGAGCCATCATTGTTTTCATCAATGATGTTTCTGTCAATACCAGCATCAGCTATAGGTTTTTGGGGGGCTACAATAGTAGAAAACGCCATTGAGTCACCAGAGCAATCGGGTAAACATGCTAAATTAAGTCTCATGTTATATGTGCCTGATAGTGGTGGCGTCCACGTGAATCTAAATGTGGCAAGATTCGAAGTAGAATTACAAGAAAAACTTTGATCAAAAGTACAGTCAGTAGAACTGAAATATGAAGTTATATTCAGATTGTCACTTTGAGTGTTTATGATCGTAATGGCGGCGGTTTCATCTCCCCCACCTCCGGTAAAAGCAACATCAGACTCTGCTATTGAACGAAAGGCATTCGGATCAGAATAGGTAACAGTTACCTCATAGGTTATGGATTCACCGACAGTCGGATTAGTGGGGGTCTGAGTGATACTCAAGACGTTCAGGTTAGCTTCAGCACAGCTAATCCAGAATCCAGACAACAATAAAATAAACAAGGTTAATCGTTGCGCTTTCCATAATTGTGAAGTGATTTTGTGATCACTCCATAACCTCTTATCTAAAGTATTCATATAAGCTCCTTAATACTACAAAACCTGTAGGTTTCCTGATTAGTTTTTGATTTATAATTGTGAAAACTACTGTAAATGCAGTAGTTAAATCACTGGCACAAAAATAAATTCACCCGCTTCGTGACCGCCATGCTTGATGGCTGAATATTCAGGTTGCTGGTCTACGCCATATTTACTTGCTGATTCACGTACCTCAGTAAATACATCACGGTAGAGTTTGTAGGCTTCAAGCACACCGTCGTTATTCTTTAACGTGGAGAGAAACGCATTAGCAAATACAGAATGGTTACCACTGCCCTCATCTAACACAGGTTGCAGTCCTCCTGATGTCAGCACAGTACGTGAGCGCACTTTTGCCATGACTTTTAACCATTTGAGTTTAATTTTTTCGTCAATGTTTTCGGGTTCTGAATCAAGTCGTGGGACGGAGGCGAGGGACATGGAACCTGAATAGCAGGAGTCGGCGACAACCAGAATATGCTTTGCTTTCATTGCATTTAGAATGTCGGTAATAGAAATATTAGATATCCAGTTTGCAGAGTTATCACGATCGGCATCTACAGGTATCCAGTGTCCACGTGTGTTAGGACGGTCGAGTTCCCCGTGACCGGCGTAATAAATAAGCAGATTATCTTTCTCGGTCAGCTGGTCTCTCAATTCATTAAGCACAGAAAGTATCTCATAGCGATTTGCATCAATAAGCAATCTGGTTGAGAAGCCATACTTTTCACGTAATAGCTTTTCAGCATCTCGGGCATCATTAACTGCAGTGTCCAGACCAGGGAAGTTTTTGTAAGTATTGTTACCGATGATCAGGGCATGGTAGGTACCGAAATCTACTTCTCCTGCAAGCGTTTTGTTAAAGGCTGGCGCAGGAGTGGTTACTTTGGCACTTTTAATAGAAATATTCCTGTTTTGAGGGATGATCATAAATTCAATAGTCGCTTTTTTGCCATAGTTGTCGACAGCAACCATTTTTACGGGAACCTGATCGCGTTCAACGGGGATGGTGACATTAAAGACGCCATATCGATCTATTTCTTCAGAATTGTCGTTTACTGTAAACGAGAGCAGACCGGCTGGTGCATCCACCTTACCGACAATGGCTCTCTCTCTTGTGGCGGACCTTAAGCGGATGCTCGGGAGTCCGCGCATCAGTGCGATGGGGGGATCCAGGATTTCTATAGTAGGTCCATCTATCTCTTTCTCAATCTGCTGAGTTTTGAGTGCTTTTTCAAGTTTCTTATTGAGTGTTGATACCTGTTCTTTCTGTGATTTAAGATCAGACATCAGGGATTCATTCTTTTTACGTTCAGCAATCAGTTGCTTATCCAGTGTTGTTCGCTGTGACTTGAGGTTGTTTTCAAGATGAGCGATTTTATCGCGCTGGGCCTTAACCTTTTTTTCCTGTTGCGCAAACTCTACTGATAGCTTCGCGATATTTACATCCCCGGTTGGAGTTGGGATTTGTGATGATTTACTTTCGATTTCCTTGCGCAAACTAAGCAGTCGCTTTTCAGCTGTGGATAAATCCTTTTTCTGAGTTTTTAATTGTGAGCGAGTGTTTTGAAGCTGTGCTTTTAGCTTTTCCGATTCAAGACTTTTCTGCGCGACTTCTTTTTTAAGGGTTTCAACCTGTTGTATGGTTTCAGCGGAAGCCAGTATGGTTGAGTTAAACTGTAATGAATCATCGGCTAGTCCTGATGCCATGCGGTACAGGTTCAGTGCTTTAGATACATCCTTTTCGACGCCCAGACCTTTCTCATACAGAAATCCAAGATTAATCTGTGCTCTTGAGTTGTTCTGTTCAGCGGCTTTCCTGTACCAGGCAGCGGCGGATTGGTAATCTGCCTGAATACCCAGGCCTTTTTCAAAAATCTCACCGACATAGGTTTGTGCCTCACTGTCTCCTTCTTTGGCACGTGGTAACCAGACATTTAACGCTGTTCTGTAATCAGCACGATCGTATGCCACGTACTCTCCACCTCGTATTTCACAATCCAGAGCTGAGGTTTTGATGGGTCTACGTTGGGCCAGGTAAGTCATTTTAGACCCTAATTTACGGATCTGGGCAGGCAGCAGGCAATCTACTACGAGTAGTTTATCAGGGTCTTTTTTTCCTTCTTCTACCAGATTCAGGGATTTATTTGTGCCTGGCTGAGTCTGGCAACCGCTGATTAAAACCAGAAGCAAAACAGAGGCTGCAACTAGAAAACGGCTGCTTTGTGACAAAAGTGAACTAACTGATTGATTATAAGACATCGTTCATCCTTAATTTGTGCCGGGTTGGGAGGCGGAAAAAATCTTAACTGATAGTGCAGTATCATGCAATATAACAACTGGGTAGTAGAACTATTTCACAGCTGAGTGTAAACCGCTTCAACAAATGTTTATCATCGCAAATTTCAAGGTTACTTTACACATGTTGCAATGGATGAATGCCATTAAATTGACTGGATTGTTAGTTCTTATCCTATTACAAGCCTGTACATCTCAATCCAGATTGCTGGATATAGAGGCAGAAAAGCAGGGTTTCAACAGACTAACTGTAGATGGAGATGGATTTCAACACGTCATTTTCACAAAGGATGGAGGAAAAAATAATGAAACGCTTCATGTCTATCTGGATGGCGATGGAAAGCCCTGGATAAAGCATCACCTGATAGCTGCAGATCCCACGCCGGTTAATCCATTGATGTTTAATCTAATGGCATTGGATAAGGCTCCCAGCATTTATCTTGGCAGACCCTGCTATCATGGGTTTGCAAAGACGCCCCCCTGCGCTGCAGAACTCTGGACTTCTGCCCGGTATTCATTGCAAGTTGTGAGTAGTATGGAGCGAGTACTACGAGACTATATTGCCAGTGGCGGATACCAGGAAGTAGTTCTGATCGGTCATAGTGGTGGAGGAACTTTGGCTATGTTACTGGCAGAGCGTGTTCGCTCAATCAGGGCTGTTGTTACTATTGCAGGCAATCTGGATATAGATGCATGGACTCGTTATCATGGCTACTCAGCCCTTGATGCTTCATTGAATCCAGCTAACCGACCGGCTCTGGATGCTGATATCCATCAGTACCACCTGATCGGAAAAGATGACAAAAATATACCTTACCAGATAGTTGAAACGGTCATACAGAACCAATCCAGTGCCCGAGTGTTGATGTGGGATGGATTTGATCACGCCTGTTGCTGGGAAAATATCTGGCAGGAATTTCTAAATTGTCTTGAAACTTATTGCAGCTAAAGGTTGATGTGAAGCTACTGTTGCTTTGGTATTTCATCTTTAAGGATTTCCAGTCCTTCATGCGAAGGAAAAGCCTGTAACCCTTTTTCTACCAATAGCAAGGCTTTTTGATTATCACCTTTAATAAAACTTTCCCGCGCCTGCTTCTCATAGTAATCAGCTATATGTCGTAAACCATCCATAGCCTGTTTGTTATTGCTATGAAGCTCAAGAATCTGCTGATAGGCATAAAAAGCACTACTACCTGGAGGATCCATCAGGCGATTAACCATCATATGCACATCAGCAATTTCAAGCAGGTTTTCAACTTTTTGACGAATATTGGGGTCGCTTATAGTTGTTGTGTCTTCGAGTACAACGACGGGTTTTCCACTATCTGAAAGTCGCACTACTGTAAATACGGAGGCAATGATGATTAAGGAAATGATCGTAAATTCAAATAGACGACGCTTTAGACTTCTTTTTCTACGCGGTCTAAGGTTGAGTTCCTGAAGAAACTCATTGGCACTGGCAGTTCGTTTATCTCGCTCAAACTCCAGGGCATGTGATAAAGCATATCTGATCGATCGGGGTAATTTATCAATATGATGGGGTTTAAACCCTGCAGCATGTGCTTTGGTAGCAGGGAATCTGTGAAAAGGGTGATGACCTGTTAATAGTAGTGAAGCTACGATAGCCAGACCATAAATATCGTCTCTTGGATCAGGATCCTTTCCCTCAAGCATCTCCTTACTCGCATACACCGGTGTTAGCGCCTGAAAATCGCCGGCATCAAATACCTTGTCCTGTTTATGCTGTGGGTCATCCAGTTTTGCTGCTCTAGCAATACCAAAATCGAGTACCTTGACCACGCCGGATTTTGTCAGGAATACATTGCCCGGTTTTAAATCTGAATGGACTATGCCCCCCTTATGAGCATAGGAAAGTGCTCTACCCATCTGTTCAATAATTGATAGTGCTAATTTCTGGTCAACAGGCTTGCCCGGTGTTTTCTTGATGATGGCATCCAGCGGCTGTCCTTCAAGATATTCCATGGTCATGAAAACATTATTGCCATCACGATCAAAATCAAAAACTGTAATAATGTTTGGGTGTGCGAGTTTCTGTGCCTTTTTAGTTTCTCGTTGTAGCGCAATAACAGACATTTTTATTTCCTGAAACTCTTTCGACAGGACTTTAATGGCTACAAAGGGTTCATTATCCAGTGTTTCTTCCTTGCGAAAATCTCGTGCCTTATAGACCACTCCCATACCACCTCGGCCTAATTCTTCTACCAGAATAAATCGGTCTTTTAGTTTGGATCCGATTTCAAGTATGTTTCTGGCTTTCCTTTTTTTTCCTTCGCTGGAAAGTATGGTCTGCGAGTTGTCTGATTGAGTTCTTATGCGTGTTTTCTGCTGAGTAACGGTAGGATCAACCTGAACAGTTTTTTGAATAAGGGTAGGAGTAGAGCTAGATACGACTGTCTCAGCCTCATCTGGTGCTATTTTCTGTTTAAACCGGCTATCAACCCTGGTCGCCGCATCCACTTTTTCGAATAATGATTCACAGTTCAGTCGCGCCTCCTCTGCTGCAGCGGGATCCTCTATGTCCAGGCGGTTGATTGCATGGGTCAAATCGCTGAGATCAGCTTCGCCTTTGACAAATGAGTTTAATAAGGTTTTGAATTGATCCATTTATTATGAAGAAGGTAAAAGGAGGTTCAGGATAGCCAGTTTAGGAGATATATCCGCGTATATTGTTAAATCCAGCAACGATTGTAATTCCAGTTCCGTAACTTTCCTGTTGGCCCGAAACGGGTTTAAGAATACCTTAGTGTTTATTACTGAGTCAATCTGGCATTCAGTTTAGCGATATTGATAATTACCGCTTTTCAGGATAGGCACTGGATTAAATATATGTACAAAGATGATTAATCCTCAATTTTAAAATCAACAGTAATATCAGCTTCGTATTTAACTTCATCAAAGGAAGTAGATGGGGCCTGTTCCTTAAATTTAGCTATGGAAGTGAAGCTGTCACTTTCCTGTTTACGATTCGATATAACTGCTCCTTCCAAAACCCGTGCACCTCGAGTAGCAATCTGACGGATATGACTCTCTCGTATTCCTATGGCTGTGAGCTTCAGTCCAAGTGATTTTTCGTAAAATAATTTTTGTTTTAAAATTTTATCTATGGCTTTAGCTTTAACCTTTTGCTTATATTCATCTTTTGCAGAATGTTCAAACTCAGTATCGGAAAGATCAACCTCCTGATACTGGTCTGAAATAACAGCGATTTCTTTAAGATGAGTGTCATCAGTTATGGAGATAGCCATTCGATTGACTATTTTGAAACTACTTGGTTTACTGCCAAACCAGCCATACTGAGGAGAAGATGAAAATTTCGAACTTTTAATCAAGTTTTCATGGATGCCAGAAGCAACCAGTGACTGAGTAATCTTTGCCCTCAGTGTAGTGTTTTTTGATATGGCGTCAGATAGTAGTTTATCTTCTGTAGTAACAACCAGGCTGACGATAGCGATATCAGAATAGGCTTTCTCCTCTGCCAGAGTATGTATAGACACTACTTTATCGGCAGGATGCAAAAAACCTCTAAGCTCCTCTGGGGTTCCTTTTAATTCCGGCGCTGACAGAGCTGAAGTTGAAACTAATGTGAAAGCAGCTATTAGAATAATTTGTTTCATTTTAAAATTCTTCACAGTGTTATCCGGTTAAATTTTTCAAGTTCTTATTGAATTAAATTACATAAAAAAGGCTAGAATCAGTAGCAGGGTGATAATAAAGTAACCTGTTAAAGAAACGAAAATATTGGTTAAAATGGATGCCTTATTATCATCCCAAATTCCTTGAGCTGGATAATTGCCAAATGACAGAGTTCTGCAAAAGGCCCAGCCTACAGACCATGCTATGTATTCATGCACTATCTCTACTGACAGGTAGAATACAATCCTGAAAATCCAGCCAAAGATAAATACAAAGGGTTTGAGTAAAAGATCGAAAAGGTCATCCATGTTTAAGAGCTACTATAAATTGTCTCTCAGTAGTATTTGAGTTGATTGTGCCTATATGAGTTTAACAGCATAAATCATTTTAGGGCCTGTTAACAGCTGTTAACAGGCCCTAACTGATCAAACCATTCAGTTTTCGTACTCTGGCCATTAGCTTCAGTATTTTTTCAGGATTTTTAAAATGGTATTCTTCAACCTCAACGTTTATACCATCATCAGGAGAGAATACTTTTTGCATGGCTACTAACCTGCCGTTACCTTCGTATGAAATATAGCTACTCTCTGTGTCCTTGACTACCTTTATTCCTGATACGGAAGGTAAGTAATCTGCAAGAACCTCCTGGGTAAGATCCTTTTTTTCAAGTAAGCTAATTTTTACCTTCTGTAGTTGTTTGACCCTTTCTTCGGTGGCCTTGATTGCATTTTCACGATCTATGGCGTGAATCTGTTTAAGAGAAAAAAGAGGTACCAGTAATATTTCTGAATGTGCTCTTTTACGGTGAATGCTGAGAACTGTTTTTGCTAACAGAGCATCCTTGGTTTCAAGGTCACCTAACTCAGACGTCTTGCCTGCTAAATACTTGATGAATTGAATGATTTTTTTAAACATAAAGCTTGTTCAAGCTGTGAAGATAGAAATGGTATGAAAGTTATCTGGCTTGACGGAATAGAGGAGTATTAATAGCTCAGGTAATATGTCCTAAACTCTGTCATATGTATACGCTCAGCAAGATCACTAAAACCCAGAAACAAAACCCTAAAAGACTGACGCCCCAGACACCAAGGTAGGTTTTACCAGAGCGATCTATCAGCTTTACCCCCGATTGAGCCCTTAAGAACCTTCCAGTTTCTTCATTTTTAATAAGACGATCTGGTAGCCATTTGCCGAATGAGAGTATTGGTGTTAACAAATATCCAGCGCCGTAAATCAGGCCCCAGAATGCAATTTCCATAAAAAATAAATAAAATATATAGAATAAAATATCTTCCATGATCTCCTCGATTTTTAACGATTAGGTAAAATGCGTTTTATTGCGTACCGTTTTTGACCCGCTTGCTATGTTTTTGCGCCATACTCTTAACCCATTTTCGGTTTATGAAAACTAATACTACAGCGAAAATAATAAAAGCAATACCCGGCTGCCCATTTATCTATATTTATGACACTTAGCACTGGCTGTAGCTGGTTAGCTGATCAGGGCAATGCGTCGCTCAGGCGTAACCATCCACTTTCACTATTGGGCAGGGCAAAGCGTAGACTGGATGGTTCGTCGAACAGGCGGGTCAGTATACCCTGGCGTGCCAACGATTCATGCAGGTCACGGGCGTCAGGGGTGCATACCCACTGAAACAGGGCACAGCCACCGCTGGGGGATAGCTTATGTCGTGTGAGTAAATCATGTAAGCGACTACTGGCGGCTTCCAGCTGTTGTCGTGCCTGTGCCTGCCAGTGGCGATCATTGAGCGCGGCTGTAGCAACCTCACGAGCTGGAGCGCTAATACACCAGGGACCCAGCAGGTTTTGTAGTTGATGGAGCAACTCTGGATGCGCGCAAACAAAACCTACCCGTGCACCTGCAAGACCAAAAAATTTGCCTAGTGAGCGTAATATGATAAGCCCCTGTTTCGTGCTATAGGCGCTAAGACTCTTCTGTGGTGTGATATCCATGAAGGCCTCGTCGATTACCAGCCAGCCACCGCGCGCGGCGAGTTGTTGGTGCCATGCTAGCAATTGATCCTGTGTGAAGCGAACACCGGTTGGATTGTTGGGGTTGATCAAAACAACCACGTCAGAATCGACTATTGCCTCGTCGATCTGTTGTGCACCACAGGCAGTTACAGCATGACCCGCGCGTCGCCATGCGGCGGCATGCTCGGCATACCCGGGTGCAAGTACGCTCACCCGTGACTGAGAGCGCAAACGAGGTAGTGCCTGTATTGCTGCCTGTGATCCTGCTACCGGCAGAATATGTTGAGCCGAATAATAGTCTCGCGCGGCTTGCTCCAGTCCATCGTTTTCCTCTGGCAGACGCACCCAAAGTGAAGGGTCGAGTGGGGGTAACGGCCAGCCATTGGGGTTGATGCCAGTCGAAAGGTCAAGCCAGTTCTCCAGTGGGATGCCATATTGCTGTACCGCCTGACGAAGTTTGCCACCATGTTCAAGCATAACTGATACCTCCTATGATGAGCAGCAGGCCTAACCAAAGCAACAGACCATGTTGTACCAGGCGCAGAGCGCGTTCGATATCGCTTGCTGTTGCTGGTTCGCCGAGGCCAAGGCAGGGCCGCTGATGCCATTCACCACCATAGCAGGCAGGGCCACCAAGGGTGACGCCTAGCGCACCGGCGCCAGAGGCCATTACCGGGCCTGCATTGGGGCTATCCCAGGCGGCGGCCTGTGTGCGCCAGCAGGCGAGAGCCGATCCGGCTGTACCAAGCAAGGCATAGGTAAGTGCAGTGAGCCGTGCCGGGATATAGTTAAGCAGATCATCAAGACGAGCTGCAGCCCAGCCGAAATGTAGATAGCGCATATTGCGATAACCCCACATTGCGTCCAGAGTGTTTGCCATGCGGTAAAACACCGCGCCCGCAGGGCCAGCAATGACAAACCAGAACAATGCAGCAAATACGCCATCGTTACCGTTTTCCAGCACCGACTCTGTTGCGGCAGCAGCGATGTTCATTTCTTTGGGATCGCGGCTGACCATGCGTCCAGCCAGGCGCCTGGCTTCGGTCTCATCATGACTGCGTAACGCATCGGCAATCGGTTGCGCATGCTGATGCAGGCTTTTATGCCCCAACGTGAAATACAGTAGCAAAGTGCTGATAATCGGGCCAATGTCCGGCAACCTGCTGAGCATTGCAGCGATCATGGTAAAGGGCAGCAACAGTAACAATAGTGCCAGGGCCCCGCGTATGCGACGCTTAACCTTTGAGCTCTGGTTAGTGCCATAACTGATCTTTTCTACATACGAGGCCAGTCGTCCAAAGCCGACCAGAGGATGCCAATGCCGTGGTTCACCCAGGATCCAGTCCAATACCACGGCTGCTAGTGCAGTTAATGCCAGGCTTAACACGGGCTATCCTCGGTATTATCCCAACTATTATTGTAAACAAATTCCTGCCACGGGCGTCGCTTTGTCCATCCCTGCATCTCCAGCATGGGCTCTGGATAAAACGCGTCGACATGTCCAAGGCAGAGGATTGCCACAGGTGCAGCACCATCCGGCATGTCTAGTAGCTGTGCGAGAGCATGTGGATCAAAAATCGACACCCAGCCTAGACCCAGGCCTTCTGCACGCGCAGCCAGCCACAGGTTCTGAATTGCACAGGCCACCGAAGCCAGGTCCATCTCGGGCAGGGTACGTCGACCAAATAGATGCTGTTCACGCCCTTCCATGAGAGCGGCGACGAACAGCTCACCGCATTCTCGAATGCCTTCAACCTTGAGCTTCATGAATTCGCTTTTGCGTTCTCCCAGTGCCTCTGCAGTACACATACGTTCCTCGTCAACCAGTTGGTGGATCTTTTCTCGCAAATCAGAGTCGGTAATGTGGATGAATCGCCAGGGTTGTATTAGTCCAACACTAGGTGCCTGGTGGGCGGCTTCCAACAAGCGTGAGAGCACTTCAGGCTCTACCTTTCCAGGTTGAAAATGACGCATATCGCGACGTTCGCGTATGGTGCGGTAAATCGCATCGATTTCGGTTTTTGAATACTTGCTCATGCTAGCTACTGCCTGTGGAATAGATGAAAAACAGTCGCATAGACAGAAGGCTGGAAGTCGTTCAATGCGAACCCACAACCGTGTGTTGCTGCGCTTGCGCTCAAACGATTGATACTGGTTCCGGTGTAAAGCTGTTTATACATCAATAGCGGTTCTCCCCAGCGCAATCACCCGTGCACCGGTCGGTAATACAAAATAGACTACGGAGGAAAACAAGCCTGACAGAGACCAGAACGAAAATACGATCCGCTACCGCAGCATCGCCCTCCGCAATGCCAATTAACGACTTCGGGCCGGTCTCCGGACTCGTGGATGGTCTTATAATGACCGGGTAGATCGCCTTCCCGCGCACGATAGCAGTGGCTGAATGATCTACCGCAATACACTTACCGTTGCGGGGGCAGTGCCGGGATTGTGACTGGGCTCAATGCCAGGACGCACCGGCTTCCCGTTTCATCCCTTGGGTGGATACCCTCAGGACACCTGAAGCAGAAGCGAGCAAACTATACAAACACTGTAGCTGTGTCAATACGCAGAGGGCTGTTGTTTGTGAGAGTAATGCCAATCCTCAAAATCATTGCTGAGAATGTGTCTGTACGGACTCAATACGAGCTTGATGGGTGCATGTGGGACTGAATTCCTTTTAATGAGGTTAGACAACTCTGGCGCTTTACCCTGGAAATCAGTAAATTCCGCTTCCGGTAAAAAATTTGAATGGAGTAACTTGTGGAAATAGCGTGTCTTGACCTGGAAGGTGTTCTGGTCCCTGAAATATGGATTGAGTTTGCAGAAAAAACAGGTATTGACGAATTGAAAGCCACCACCCGTGATGTTCCCGATTACGATGTGTTGATGAAGCAAAGATTAAGTATTCTTGATCAACACCGACTGGGGCTAAATGAAATACAGGAAACCATTGCTACGCTTAAGCCGCTAGAAGGTGCTCGTGAGTTTCTCGACTGGTTGCGCGAACGTTTTCAGGTGGTGATTTTATCAGATACCTTTTACGAATTTGCGATGCCGCTGATCACACAACTGGGTAACCCCACAATACTCTGTCATCAACTACGGGTTGAAGACTCCGGGCGCGTCAGTGATTACATCCTGCGTCAGCCAGACCCTAAGCGACAGTCGATCAAAGCGTTTCATAGCTTGAACTTTCGTTGTATCGCCGCCGGAGACTCCTATAACGATCTAAGCATGCTGGCTGAAGCTGATGCCGGCATCCTGTTTCGCGCGCCTCAGAACATCATCGAAGAGTTTCCGCAATACCCATCTGTTTATAACTACGCGGATCTCAAAGCAGAATTTTTGAATCATGGAAAACCTGGGTCAGAGAATAATATTCGCTAATATTTGAAAGCATTACTCTCTGACCCGAATGGCACTTACTTAAGTTGAAAACTGTCTTCGCGAGTACCCAAAGGGCATAAACTACGCGCGGCAGGAGTGGCACAAGGATGTGCCGTTTACGGACCTAAGGATGGAATATCTACACAGTGCTGAGACCATCTGCCGAAAGGGATTAGATCCCTTGCTTCCGTAAACGCTACATCCTTGTAGCACTCCTGCCACGTCGCAAGCTCGGCTCTGGCTTCCTCGGCTCTTGCATCCTGCTTCGCCCTCGACAATAGCTCCTGCATTGTCCTACCTTCGCTCATCCTTGAGCTCGTACCTCCTCCCTCCCTGGAGTCGTGCTTCGCCCTACCACCTACATCCGTGTAGGCGTCCTCGCAATTTTGAAAATATTACTCTCTGACCCGGGTTTTCGATGTTGTTTTGGTGTTCGAAACTATCGTCTATAAACGAGAGAGCTTGTTTGTGAAAGCAACTTGAGTGTTAAGGCCTGTCGTTCAATTTTTTGAGATGGTATATCCATGGCGCATCGAGTTCTCCAGACTCCAATTTTTTTTCTGGTATATCGTCCGGCGATTTAAAAAAATAAAGTTGTCCGTTGTGCAGAACAAAATACTCGTCCATCGGGATAAATCTATATAGCCGGGCTTTGTCCCTGGGATAGTCGACTTCGATTTTATCTGTGTCAATTATTAGGCGATTGTCGATGATGGAATAGGGCGCTGACACTTTACTTGCTTCGCTTGGGTAGTCTTGCCGCACGCGGCCTTCGAAACTTACCCAATCTTCTGTGAAGCTAAGTATGCCTTTGACAGCCGTATTCTTTATGCGACAGTCCACGTAGTCCCATTTGCCAACGATCTGTTGTTTTGTTTCCGTGGGAGTGCTTTGCTGCAACATGGCATTCTCTTGTGCAAGGACATTATTGATACATAAGCAGGCAAGCGATAAGGGTATTATGAAACAGATTCTTCTGGTCAAAGACCTGAGCAGAAAGCCTATGGTTCTATTCTGTTCTGACATGGATCTCAGTATATCTTTTCTCATGCATTCCGGTCGAATCTGTTGTTTTGTTTCCGAGGGAGTGTTTTGCTGCAACATGGCATTCCCTTGCGCAAGGGCATTATTGATACAAAAGCAGATAGGTAATAACGATATCATGAAGCAGGTTATTCGGATCAAAATCCTGATCAGAAAGCCTGACTATAAAAGTTAAGTCTGTACTTTTCTATATAAGGAATAACGGCATCTTCAATTTTATTTAATGATATCAGATTACTGTCCGAAGCGGATATTCCTGAAAAGTTGTAGGGATCTTCAGACTCATGGCAATACCTGCGTTCATAAAACTTTAACAAATAAGTATTGTGTTCCCAGAATAAGCTCTGCTACCCGATTATGTACCGGTAATAAACTTGCTAGTGGCATAAGCTGCCAATAGTACAAAAATGGTAGGAATAGCCATTATAAGTAATCTTTTCAATTTAGTGCTCACCTTTGTTTTTCCTTGGTACGTTTCAGCGATCCAATAAAAATAGAGGCAAGTTAGAGCAATCCACCAATAGCTTAAAAGCTTATACATATCTGGCTTTTCTATTTGTTCTCCAGACTCAAAATTGAAATGGATAGTTCCTGAAAATATAGCCACGAACCCTAGGAAACCAGCCAAGAGAACCCATCTGAATTTGTATAAAATCTTGGTCATTTTATATTCATATAACGCCCAAAATCACTGGAAAATTTGAGCTACGTAAGTGGCGGTTTGTCATCTGAGTGATTTGCTTTGTTAACTATTTTTTCTTCATATATCTATAGGCTTCAATGTAGTCGTCTTGCGTTTCAAGAACGCCACTTTGAAAGCTTATAAATTTATAATTGATCGTTCCATTATCCGGTCGTGTTATGGATAATATATTATTCTGAAAAACCCAGTTCCCTATTACTGGTTTGCTCTGCTTACCATTATCCGTAGAAATATATTCATATTTACCATCAGCATGAAACTTCGCAATATTTGGCCCAGCGCTCATTAAACCCTTAAGATTAGGAGACTGAGTAAGTGATCCTCCCAACCACTCCCATTCACCAACGATACTATCTTCAGTGACTGAACTGCCAAGTGCCATTGCTGGCATTAGAATAAAAACAAATGCAATAATCTTTAACATGTATATTCCTCTTTCTTAATTGATAAATTTACTTTTGAAAGCAGCGCACCACTCACCATTGGGGTTTTCTTTGCATTCCTTTAATAGCTGTTTACATGCCTGCTCTACACCTACTTTTACTGAATATCGATCATTTTCTTCCATTCCCACCATTTGCTCTTTCATACCAGTTTTGACACACTTATCATAAAGAACGTCGGAATCTGACGATGAACACGCGCAGACAAATATAGGGATAAATAATAGTACTAGTTTTTTCATTAATTTTCCGTATTGCTTTCTGTGAGTAAATTTAGTTAACGGCCTAGCTCAATGGAATGCGAACGAAATGAGCGATTCCATTGGGGCTGATTGTTAAGGCTTGATATATTTAGCATGATAATTGATATAATTTGTTTTGAACTGAAGGGATGTAATATCCTCGTATCGAATACTTTCGTTATCACACCATATGCCAGCACCATCAAAATACCTTAAGACCATTGATTTCTTATTTACCCGTATAATCGGGCCTATAATCAGATCCCCAGCCACTTCGTCCTCAACACTAACAAAAACACCTCTGCCAAGAGATCTAAAGATTGTCTCCCAATTAGTAAGATCGATTATAGGAACATCAATGGATTTTAACTTTCCCTCTGATTTTAAAATACTATAAACGTACTTATTGCTTTTGTTACTTATAGACGATGTTATGTCTTGTTTTCTAAGAACTTGAAAACCATCAATATAAAAGTCATATTCCCTGGCAATCAGTAGATAGTCATTTGACTCATTTAAGATGACCCCGTACAACGGATGAGAATCTAATTTTTCTCTAACTATTTTTCGAAGAGCAGTGTTTTTCATAGCCTTAACGTTATGCGTAGCCAATTATAAGAACCTCATTAGAAAAGTTTAAACCCTTATAAAAGTACAATTCTTCTTCAGGACTTTCTTCTGGCTTTAGCACTAACCCAACATATGATTCTCGACCGATTTTGATATCAACGAACTCTATTGATTCAATTTCCTGAGACATTGAGAAGGATGAGTTGAACGGAATAAATAGAGACATTCCTTTCTTTGCGTCTCCCTCAATAATATCCCCGTAAACGACTGTTCGTTTACCTTTAGGAAACTCAATAGTCATGGTTCCTTTTACGGCAATTTTCGCATTCATGATTTACGTATAACGCCAGGATAACCCGCTTTGCCCAGAGTGTAGTGAGCGTAGCGAACTAAACGGCGGGTAAAGTCGGGTGTATGCATTTATTATGAGATTGATTTCAGTCTTCCCTACGTTCAGCCAAATAGAGCCCTTGTTCTTTTAGCTCTTCTATGATTTATGAGCATGAGCTCTTGTCAACATCGATTGAAAAAATATGCTTTTTGTCCTTTCCGCTATATCTAAATGAAATTGTTCCACCTTTGTCCACGACTGGCTTTAAACTCGGTTTTGTACAAATATTTTCAATGATTGATGCCCGAATATTTTGATCAATTGCATCTTCATTCACTTCGGTTGACAAGTAGTTGATTAGGACATAGTGGTAGATAAGAGTCTTATCTTCAGAAGACGTTTTTTCCAGCTTAGTTTCTCCATCAATCATAACTGGTAGTTGCTTGTTCACTACTTTTACAGTTGCTTTAAGTAAAAGTGATAAATCATTTTTCGGGGTGCTAATGCATTTTGATTGTATAGGAGTCTCATAAAACTCTTCCACAATTCTTAATTCATTATTTGCTCTTTCTTCAACTACCATGTAGTAATTTTTATCATCGAAACACTTGATTGTGGCATATCTGTTTGCAGATATCTTGGCTCGATCGCTATCAATAGCTATTTTGATATCGGTGAACCTGCTTGTATCTCCGCGTTGTTTTCCAATATCCATAGTATCGACGATCATTTCTTTCCATTTTCTACCTTCAATTTTCATCAATTGCTCAATACCATCAGGCATTTTTCTAATACTGGTAATCTCAGCATCATCCGCATAAAGATTGACTACTGAAGTATCGAAGCTATCACCAAGTGTCTGATATTTTTCAAAAAACTTAAAGTAGTCTGACTCATCTGCCGCATTAGCTGTGGATGAAAGTAATAAAAATATTAATATAGATGCTGTTTTAAAGGACACTTCATTCTCCTGCTATTTAAAATTCCCTAAACGTGTGTTTATACATAATTAAAATCTAAATCGATACAGATAATCGGAGTGGATAGATCTGATTTCTTTTGTTCTTATTATTTTCCAGAATCCATTGTCCATGCTATTTGGGGGTGTTCACCATACAATAGGCAAACAGAACTACTTGAGCAAGTATTTTTTGGGAGAGAAACAAAACGGGCGTTCTTTGAACGCCCGTTGGTTATGTAGGTTTAGAAGAAACCCAGCGGGCTGATGTCATAACTAACCAGCATGTTTTTGGTTTGCTGATAATGATCTAGCATCATTTTATGCGTTTCACGTCCGATGCCGGATTTTTTGTATCCACCAAATGCGGCATGTGCAGGGTAATGATGGTAACAGTTGGTCCACACGCGGCCAGCCTGTATCTTACGGCCCATGCGGTAGGCTCGGTTCATGTCTCTTGTCCATAGTCCTGCGCCGAGTCCGAATTCGGTGTCGTTGGCTATGGCGAGCGCTTCGGCTTCGTCTTTAAAAGTGGTTACTGATACAACGGGGCCGAAGATTTCTTCCTGAAATACGCGCATTTCATTGGTGCCTTTTAATAGCGTTGGCTGGATGTAATAGCCTTCATCAAATCCACTGCCTACTTTATCAATGTCACCACCGATTAATACTTCGGCGCCTTCTGCTTTGCCGATTTCTACATACCCCAGTATCTTGTCGAACTGTTGTTTTGAGGCTTGAGCACCGACCATTGTTTCAGTATCTAGTGGGTTACCGCGTTTGATCTGCTGTGAACGCTCGATGACTCTGGCGATAAAATCGTCATACATGGATTCCTGTACCAGCAGACGTGAAGGACAGGTGCAGACCTCGCCCTGATTAAAAAATGCTAACACTGCGCCTTCGATGCATTTACTGATGTATTCATCTTCCTGTGCCAGTACATCATCGAAGTAGATGTTGGGTGACTTGCCGCCTAGCTCTACGGTGGAGGGGATGATATTTTCAGCTGCATTTTGCATGATCTTTGAACCGGTTGGCGTTGATCCGGTAAAGGCGATTTTCGCTATACGGGTATTTCCCGCTAACGCCTGACCGGCTTCTGCGCCGTAGCCATTGACGATATTTAATACGCCAGGTGGTAACAGGTCGCCTATGACTTCCATCAGTTTCAGGATGGATACCGGGGTTTGCTCGGCTGGTTTAAGTACGATGGAGTTACCAGCAGCAAGAGCGGGTGCGATTTTCCATGCGGCCATTAATAATGGGAAATTCCATGGAATGATTTGACCGACTACGCCTAGTGGTTCGTGAAAGTGATAGGCAACTGTCTGTTCATCAATCTCTCCTATACTGCCTTCCTGCGCACGGATACATCCAGCGAAGTAACGGAAATGATCGGCTGAAAGGGGTATGTCAGCAGCCAGTGTTTCGCGTACTGCCTTGCCGTTGTCCCAGGTTTCTGCAACCGCCAGCATTTCCAGGTTCTGTTCGATGCGGTCAGCAATCTTGAGCAGGATATTGGAACGATAAGTCACTGAGGTGGACCCCCAGCTTGCCTGTGCTTGATGGGCAGCATCTATTGCCAGTTCAATATCTTCTGCCGATGACTGTGGGACTTCGCAGATTTTTGTACCGTTAACAGGGCTAGTATTATTGAAGTAACGACCCTGTACCGGGGCGACCCATTTGCCACCAATATAGTTTTCGTAACGGCTGTTGAATGAAACGACTGAGCCTGTCTCACCGGGATTCGCGTATATCATAGGTAATTCCTCGTAATCAGTTTTTTATTGGAACGCGCATGCTAACGATGAACCGATGAGTGACAGTGGTATCAAGATGTGAATGACTTGATCCAGAATCCAGATCACTTGACTGTCATTCCCAATGACTTGACTGAGCGTCCAGACTCGGTGCAGTATGACTGACTTGAAGCTCACACGAGATGAGACGATGCCTTTTGCCACAGTTATTAACAAACAACGTAAACCACTGAAAATGGTGGAAAATCAGGTCTGTTTCAGTGGTCAGGATTCTGAACTGAGTATCTACGATACCTATGCCAGTGCCCAGCGGGTACCTCTGGGCGCAGATCAGTTGCTGTTCTGCGGTATGGTGTCTGGCCGTAAGGTGATGCACAGCCAGCATTTGACAACACCACAGTCTTTCCTGCCGCATGAGTCATTTATCATGGCGCCGGGAGAATGGGTAGAAATCGACTTTCCCGAAGCTACTCAGTCTGCCCCCACTACCTGCCTTACGGTAGAAATCTCGCGGGAAAAGGTGTGCCAGGTGGTGGAGCGCATGCGTGACCTGGGCTCTTTAAAACAGTCACCTACCAATGGCTTGTCCACCGTATTACACACTCCGCATGGTGCTGAAACGCAACGCCTGCTAGACAGGCTGGTGCGCGTGTTTGTGGATAATGATCCAGACCGGGATATGCTGATCGACCTGGGATTAACTGAGTTGATTGTGCGTATGTTACGCCATCAGGACCGAGAGTTTGTACTGGCTCATTGCAGTCGTGAGCCGGACCGCAATGGCCTGTATGCAGCGCTAACCTATCTGCGTAACAATCTGTCACAGCCGCTGTGCATCGAGCAATTGGCGAAGCAGGCATGTATGAGCCGTAGCAGGCTGTATCAGGAGTTTAAAAAACATTTTGACTGTACGCCTGCAGAGTTATATCAGCAGATGCGATTGAAGCAGGCGGCCATAAAAATAGAGCAGGGACACACCATCAGTCATACCTGTTACGAGCTGGGCTATACCGATCTGAGTCATTTTAGCCGGCGATTTCGACAGATGTTTGGTTGTTCACCTACAGCTTATCGTGAGCGTTTTCAAAAGGGTGTGATCCAGCAATAGTCAGAGCCCGGTCGTTAAAAATGCATGACGGTATCGGATTTTCTATTATCTTGTCGGGAGCCTGATAGTCGTCGAATCTAATAGTTGCCGATTAATTCTTGGGGCTCTCTTGATTGGCTCATCGATCATTTTTACCTGATCTACACTTAGCGTCTGTTTACTCTTTAAAACCGAGGTGAGGTGCAGAAACTGAGCTTTGTTGATATCGATATTTTCAGCAACTACCTTGACCTCATTACTTAGTGCCTTGTTCGATTCTGCAACAGCTATAACATCGTTACTAATCTGTTCACTTCTGACTGATACTTTTCTGACTTCGTTCTCCAGTCGCTCAAACTCTGCGCGAAATCCATCCGGACTGACCTCAACACTGGCCTTGCTCCAAAGAGAAAGACCAACCAGAACGACACCTACAAAGCTCAGCACTCCACCACCTAAGCCAAGCATCTGTTTGCTCAACCAGACCCAGCAGACCGATACAATTGCCAGGCTTCCCAGTATCACACCTGCGATAAAGGCAAGATTTGTAATTTCCATCGTATTTCTCCCATTATTTTCCCAAAGTTTAAGATGGATGAAATACTCGTGTGCAGCCAGCTATGCTACTAGATCACCAATCCGGTTAACCTTGATTCCAGGACTACATGGACATGATCAAGAGTTGTTTTTGTTTTAAGGGGTAATTATCCCCCCAAAGAAATTATAAATAAATAGCGTTCTTGTCTGGGAGGATGACCCGTTTATTCGCTATTGTTCTGGTTTTATGACACTCACAACAAATATTTGCTGTTTTAATTGCATTTGCTATTTTCAGACTTGTAAACCCCCTCTATTACTGTAAGGATTCAACTCAAGAGTGACATCAAGAGGAAACAATAACGATGCGTATCTTTTTTGCAGGCGGTGGCCAATGTGTCGAATACATAGCCAGACGGCTTATCCGCGAAGGGAATGATGTGGTGATGCTGGAACAGGATGAAGAGCGCTGCCAGTATTTGAATGAAAAACTCGATGCTCGTGTCATTATGGGCGATGTGTCCTGTATAGCTGACTGGAAGAAGGCCGGTCTGGCCGAAGCAGACATGTTCATGGCCTGTACGCATAGTGATGAGAGGAATGTACTGGCCTGCATGATCGCCGATGATGTTGTGCCTGAAGCATTAAAGGCAATCCGCTTACGCACGCCAGAATATCTGCAATGGAAACAAACCTTTGATCGTCTGAATTTGCGTGTTGATAGAGTGGTTCACCCTGAAAGTGATGTGGTGAATCGTATCTTGCGCGTGATCGCCATCCCCGGTGTTGCCGATATCCGTAATTTTGCTGGTGAACGTATCAAGCTGTTCAGTATGAGTCTACGTCCCAATAGTCAGTTAGTAGGTACTAAGGTAGGTGATTTTGACTTGCTGGTTGGTACTGGTGTAGCCATCATCGGGGTTGTGCTACGTGGGGATGAAGCCATTATTCCGCACCAGGACCAGGTTTTGAAAACGGGGGATCATGTTTATATTGTGACCAGTGCAGAACATCTGGATATTGTGCTGGAACAGGTGGGGATTGTAAAACGTCACCAGATTCGGCAGGTTTTTATAGCCGGTGGTGGTGAGGTTGGGCTGGAGCTTTCTCGTGCACTGGAACAGAGAAAAGTTCCAGTTAAGTTGTTTGAAAAGGATGCACAGCGCTGTGAATATCTATCACGCGAGCTTGAACATACCGTGGTGATTCATGCTGATGGCACCAGTCAGGAGGTTTTGCGGGAAACCAATGTCGAAGGCATTGATGCCTTTATTTCATTGACCGGTGATGAGGATGCAAACCTGATCTCCTGCCTGTTAGCTCGACGCATGGAGGTTGATAAGGTCATACCATTGGTAACCAGTATGAACTATATCGAGCTCGCGCAACGCCTTGGCATTAACACTACTGTTAATCCTCGTATCAAAGCGGCGGATGCACTGCTTGAGTTTATCCGTAAAGGCGGAGTGCATTCTGTGCGCACACTTGGTGAGAATAAGGTGGAAGTGATTGAGCTTGAAGTAGCCCCAGATTCTGAATACATCGGATTATCACTAAAAGATATAAAGCTGCCTGAAGACTGTCTGATAGGGGCCGTAGCTCAATCGGAAGGCACGGTGGTTATTCCTGATACTGAAACCAGGGTAAATGCCCTGGATACTCTGATCATCTTCAGCCATGTGGATGCCCTTAAGGAACTACAGAAAAAAATACTCTCGGCAAACCGGTAATTTAATGTGTTATTGATGAGTTCACATGTGGTCAATCTACGCACCATCGCCTGGGTGCTGGGTAGTTTTCTGGCCTATCTGGGCGCGAGTATGATGGTGCCATACCTGTATGCATTGGCCACGGATCATGTCGATCAAGCCTCTATGTTAGACGCTGCTCTGATAACCGGATCGGTAGCCGGTATTTTGATGGTGCTGGGAAGAGGGCGCGAGCGCAGAGATCTGTATCATCGGGAAGGCATACTGATGGTTTCACTGATATGGATAGTCATCTGTGTATTTGGTGCCTTGCCTTTCTATTTTTCTAACAGCTATGCAGGCATTACAGATGCCTTTTTTGAATCAACCTCTGGTTTTACGACTACCGGAGCGACGGTGATCTCAGATATAGATGGACTTTCAAAACCCATCCATCTGTGGCGTTGTTTCAGTCACTGGCTAGGCGGAATGGGTATAGTCTTGCTGGGGCTGGCGATACTGCCATTATTGGGACAGAGTGGGAATGCTCTGTATCGAGCAGAATTTTCCGGTGCATCATCCGAACGCATGCAGCCACGAATCGTAGAAACTGCACGTGCTTTATGGCGTTTATATGTGCTGTTCACACTGGCCGAAATCATCTTGCTGATGCTTGCAGGAATGAATATTTTTGAAGCGGTATGTCATGCATTCTCGACCCTGGGAACCGGCGGTTTTTCTACCAGAACCGAAAGCATAGCCGGATTTCACAACCCTGTGATTGAATATATTATTATTCTATTTATGTTTCTGGCCGGGATTAGTTTTATCCAGCACTATCGTTTCTGGATGAAAGGTCAGGCTGGCTCAGTGTTGCGCGATTATGAGTTCAGAGCCTATTTTTTCATCATTGTGCTGGCGACTGCATTGTTTTCATTCATTCTGCTGAGTGACGGCGATGCTGCTTACGAGCCAACCATTAGAGCTGCCATGTTCCAGGTAGTCTCCATCATGTCGACAACAGGCTTTGTGACTGCAGACTATGGATTGTGGCCACCGGTATTACAGATTTCATTACTGGTACTGATGTTTGTCGGTGGCTGTACTGGCTCGACTGCGGGTGGGTTAAAGGTTGCTCGTATCGTACTGATGTTACGCACGGTATATCGCGATTTCAGGCAAATGGCAGAACCTCAGGGTGTTTTCCGTGTACGGGGGGGAGATGAGGTGTTACCAGAACCTGCGATCAGCGAGTTGCTTAACCTGATTTTTCTCGCCTTACTGGTCATGGTAGTAGCCAGCCTGCTGATATCTGCCAGTGGTGTAGATCTGGTCACTGCTGTATCCAGTGTGATTGCCTGTCAGTTTAATATAGGACCTGGTTTAGGGATGGTTGGACCGGTAGAGAACTATGGAGAGCTTAGCCAGTTTGCGAAATGGCTGCTTTCCTTTTGCATGATTGCCGGGCGTCTGGAGTTTTATACCTTTTTGATTTTATTTACGTCGGCTTTCTGGAATCGATAAAATCAGAAAAAAACTATAGGGAGTAAGATTGGGGGGGATGCAACTCAGTTAGCTAACTAGCGAGTACCAGTATTAATGACAGTGGCTGATGAGTTGCTCAGTATCCCGAAGAATAAATAGAAGTGGTTGTTCATGTGGTGGGTACCTATTCGATCCCACCACAAGTAAAGCCTGAATTACTCCTGCATCTGTTCCTGAACAACCTGCAGGTTGACGGATGGACGGTTTTCCCACTGGAAAGACGGCAATTGTCTGAATGCATTATTCATCGCTTCATTCCAGGCCTGCTTGATATCATGCAGATAAGGATCATCCTCTTCCAGTTTGATGTAGTGACTGGTGGTGAAGGAATCTTTTTCGTAGACCAGTACTTCAATCGGCGGGCCAACCGTAGCATTCGACTTGATGGTTGAATCCATAGAGACGATACAGCACCTGGCGGCATCTTCCAGTGTAGTTTCACGGTTGAGGATTCGATCCAGAATTGGTTTACCGTATTTGCTTTCGCCAATCTGTAGAAAGGGGTTTTCATCTGAGTCGGTAATGAAGTTACCGGCTGAATAAACCATATAAATGCCAGCAGGGCCGCCCATGATCTGGCCGCCAAATATTAGCGAAACACTGGCATCAACACCGGTAGAAGCGGTGGTCGCCTGTGCCTGATCCAGCTCTTCGCGAGTTATCTGGGCAATATAGCGAGCGGCTTCAACCATTTTGGTCGCATGCCTGAGGCTGTTTACTGCATCAGGGGTTTCCAGATCCTGTTCAATACGATTGACGATGGCCTGAGTAGTAGAAAGGTTACCAGCGGACAGCATGACAAAAACGCGATCTTCAGCGGGTGCAAAATTATGCATCTTACTATAGCTGGATAACATGTCCGGGCCCGCATTGGTGCGAGAGTCAGAACAGAATACCAGGCCATTGTTAGTGGAAACTGCAACACAATAAGTCATAACACAATACCAGACAGATCAAACTTAATAGATTACGAACCGTTTTAATTACAAAAATAATTTAAATTCAAACACTTATGATTATAGTTGGGATTTATAATAACGCCAGAATTACACGGGTTCGGGATTTGATAAGGTACATCAAAAGGTGCGATAAAACCATCCATTTTAATCAGAAATGTGACCTGAACTGTTTTGATGTATACGTGAACCTGATGTCTGGCAGTAGGGAACTCAGCATTCATAATATTATTACTATTCATTTAATCCCTGTTGTCCCAGTATGATATTCTCGCTTTTTTGGTCGGATATATAAAAAATCATGTTCTCTTTTTTTAAAGCTCAGTCACGCGGGGTTCTGTTCTGGTGGATGTTGATACTTCTGGGACTTTTCTCTGAAGGTGTGGCGCTATTTTATCAGCACGTGCTTGAATACGGCCCCTGTCCATTATGTATCCATACGCGAATCCTGGTGCTGGCCTTTATACTGGTGGCTTGTGCAGCCCTGATAATTCGAGCATTGCCTATGCTGCGTCTGTTTCATATTCTCAATACGGGTATCATGGTGTGGCTGTGTGAACGTACCTATATGTTACTGGGTACCGAAAGAGGCTTTGTGCTTACTGAATGTGGGGTGGATTCTGGCCTGCCTTCATGGTTTGCCCTTGATCAATGGTTTCCGGCTGTATTTGGTGTTATGGAATCCTGTGGCTATACGCCTCTGATGCCATTTGGTGTGAGCATGGCAGAAGCACTGTCTGTGTTTTTTCCAACACTGCTCATTATCAGTTTGCTGATGTTAATTGGATCCCTGTTTCCCATGAGTGAGCATTAAGCTGATCCACTAACTAAAAACTGAGATGGTATTGCCTTAAATCATGCTGGATCATAGATGCAACCGCCAGCAAAATGCCAAACCTCGAATAACCGTTGAGCCTGTCCTGCAACACCAATGCGCCCGATTCCGCTACTCATCCTGCTAACCCTGCTGTTGATATTTATCAGCTTTTGGAGCATTGCCGTCGGTAGTGTCCATATTTCATTGATGGAGTTATGGCAGATAATGCTGGGGCAGGGTGAACCCATGTTACGTGCAGTGGTGCTGGAGCTGCGCTTACCTCGCGTATTATCCGCACTGGCGGTTGGTGGCATGCTGGCCCTGGCTGGTACTCAACTTCAGGTGTTGCTCGGTAACCCGCTGGCTGATCCTTATATCCTCGGTATCTCTGGTGGCTCGGCGGTGATGGCGTTACTGGCGATTATGGTTGGCCTGGGAGGTATGGCTGTTGGAGGCAGTGCTTTCGCAGGCGCTTTATTGTCAATGGTGCTGGTATTTGGCCTGGCGCACGGAAAAGGTAACTGGTCGCCGACGCGCCTGCTGCTGACCGGTGTCGTCATTGCTGCAGGCTGGGGTGCATTGATCAGTTTCCTGCTTAGCGTGGCACCACAGCAACACCTGCGCAGTATGCTGTTCTGGCTCATGGGTGATCTGCAACATGCCGCTACCCCCTGGGCCGGGTTGCTGGTACTGGCGCTTGGGCTGATGCTGAGTATGCCGCTGGCGCGCAGTCTCAATCTGCTGGCGCGTGGTGAGATGCAGGCTGCCTCCCTTGGTGTAGATGTTAAGCGACTGCGTTTGCAACTCTACCTGCTTGCGTCGTTGTTGACCGCCACTGCAGTGACCATTGGCGGTAGTATCGGCTTTGTCGGTTTGATTATCCCGCACCTGATGCGCCTGTTGGTGGGGAGTGACCATCGCCTGCTGCTGCCAGCCGCAAGCCTTGCTGGCGCTACCTTACTGGTGCTTGCCGATACCCTGGCGCGTACCATGCTCGCTCCGCAACAGCTACCGGTTGGGGTATTAACCGCACTGCTCGGAGTACCGGTATTCCTGTTTTTGTTGCAACGCAATGCCTCGGGAAAATCCCTATGAGCACTTTGCTGCAAGCCAATAAGCTCGATATACAGGTCGGCAAGCTGAAGGTTGCAGACGAGTTGAATCTCGATATCTGCAAGGGACAATGCTGGGCCATACTGGGAGCGAACGGTACCGGCAAAACCACCTTGTTGCACACCCTGGCAGGCCTGCGTAATCCAGAGAGCGGACAGCTGCATCTGCAGGCGCAAAGCATGACAGAGCTTTCTCGACGCCAGATTGCCTGCCAGCTGGGGTTGCTGTTACAGGATTCCAGCGATATTTTTCCGAGCACGGTGTGGGATACAGTACTCACCGGCCGCCATCCACATCTAGGGCGCTGGTCGCAGGAGAATGAAAACGATTTTGAGATCGCGCGCGCAGCACTGGCGCAACTGGATCTCGCTGACCTGGCGCAACGCACCACTGATACCCTGTCGGGTGGCGAACGCCGGCGCCTGTCGATTGCAACACTGCTGGCCCAGCAAACACCCCTGCTATTGCTCGATGAACCCACCAATCACCTTGATCTGCGACATCAGGTGGCGGTACTGGAGCATATCCGTAGCCTGACCCTGCAGGGTCACGCTGCGCTCATGGTGCTGCACGATGTGAACCAGGCTGCACGCTACTGCGATCAGGTATTGATGCTGTTTGGTGATGGACAGTGGGCGGCTGGAAGCAGCGAAAGCCTGCTTGAAGAAGCCAGACTGAGTGAATTATATGGCCATCCACTCCGGCGAGTGAGCACTGAAAGTGGTGATTTTTACCTGCCTGTTTGATTATCCCGCTACTTTCTAATTTTTAACTCTGCATCCCAAGAGCATTGACACTGACTATCGATTCGCGCACCATAGCGCCGCGTTTCAGGTGTTCCACAGACATTTTGTCTCAGGAATGAAACGGGAAGTCGGTGCGTGACTGGATAACGGCACAATTCCGACGCTGCCCCCGCAACGGTAGGCGGATACAGACGAATTAACAGGCCACTGCGCATCAAACGCGGGAAGGTGATTCGTCCGGATCATAACGATCCTGTCCGCAAGCCCGGAGACCGGCCCGAAGCGAATAACTGTGTTGCGGAGGGCGGTACTACGGGCAGCATTTCATCATCAGGCCGCTCCGCCTCCTTTTCCGCTTGGTATTCACGCTTTATGGCGTGACCCTTATTCAATAACCAGACAGCGGAAATACCTTGTTTAGCAAGTCCATTATTTTACACAGGCGTTCAGGCGCAAGCGGATCAGTTACGCCGTCTACCCGGATTGCACGCACACTGCTGCAAATATTCTGCCACCTAATGGTTGTGCTAGCCTTAAGCTCAGCTGCTGTCGAAGCCGACATTCATGTGAAGGATGCCTATGGCTTTAATGTGACGCTAGAGCAACCGGCAAAACGTATTATCAGCCTGGCCCCACACACTACGGAACTGTTATTTGCCGCTGGTGCCGGAGACCGTATTGTGGGTACCGTAGAGTACAGCGATTATCCTGCTGCCGCCCTCAAAATTCCTCGTATCGGTGGTTACCTCGCGGTTGATCTGGAACATATTTTAACGCTCAAACCGGATCTGGTTGTGGTTGGCTTCAGTGGCGATGGCGCAGACTTGCTTGAGCAATTACGCGGGCTTGGGCTTACGGTCTATGTTAGCGAACCAAAAAATCTCGAGGATATAGCTACAACCCTTGAAGATATTGGCAGGCTGACAGGCAGCCAGCAGGGGCATGAAGCAGCTCAGAGATTTCGTCAACGACTGCACAGGCTGACACAGCAATATGCCACAAGCGCCAGGATTTCTGTGTTTTATCAGATCTGGAACTCGCCATTGATGACGGTCAATGGTGATCATCTGATCAACCGCGTCATTGAGCTCTGTGGTGGTCACAATGTATTTGATCAGTTGCCAACGCTTAATCCCACCATCAGCCTGGAGGCGGTGCTGGCACGGAATCCAGATGCCATCATCGCCAGTGGGATGGATAAGGAGCGCCCTGAGTGGCTTGATGACTGGCGTCACTGGCCGCAACTGACAGCAGTATCGGCGCAACACCTGTTTTATATCCCGCCCGACTTGCTACAGCGACCAACATCGCGCCTGCTGGATGGTGCAGAACAGCTATGTCGAGCACTTGATGAGGTGCGGCGCAGCAACGGAGGAGACTCATGAAAATCAAAACGTTGATGGTGCAGGGCACCACATCGGATGCTGGTAAAAGTATTCTGGTCACAGGCCTGTGCCGGGTTTTTCTACGCCAGGGGATTGCTGTGGCACCGTTTAAACCGCAGAACATGGCTTTGAACAGTGCCGTATCTGCTGATGGCGGAGAAATTGGGCGAGCACAGGCATTGCAGGCCGCTGCCTGCCGCCTCGAGCCGCATACCGACATGAATCCTGTGCTGCTTAAGCCCAGCTCTGACCGTTGTGCCCAGGTCATCATCCAGGGGCATGCACTGAGCACCATGGATGCACAGGATTACCATGGCTATAAGAAACGCGCCAAACAGGCGGTATTCGAGTCTTACCATCGTCTTGGCGAACAGTATCAACTGGTGGTTGTAGAAGGCGCTGGCAGTCCTGCAGAAATCAATCTGCGTGAAGGTGATATCGCCAACATGGGGTTTGCCGAAGAGGCTGATTGCCCGGTTATTCTGGTCGCAGATATTGATCGTGGTGGTGTGTTTGCTCATCTGGTGGGCACTCTGGCTCTATTAAGCAGTAGTGAGCAGGCTCGTGTCGCGGGCTTTGTGATTAACCGTTTTCGCGGGGATATTGCGCTGCTCGAATCGGGGCTTGAATGGTTGGAACAGGAAACCGGCAAGCCGGTGTTTGGTGTGCTGCCTTATCTGCATGATTTGCACCTCGATGCCGAGGATGCCATACAGGCCAAGCAGGTGCTGGGAGAAGGGGAAAGACTACGCGTGGTCGTCCCGGTACTGCCACGCATCAGTAACCATACCGACTTCGATCCACTACGCCTGCACCCGCAGGTCGAATTGATTTATGTACCTACCGATAGCCCGATTCCGCCTGCCGACCTTATCGTGATTCCTGGTAGTAAGAATGTGCGCGAAGATCTGCGCTGGTTACGTAAGAACGGTTGGGAAGAGGCTATTCAGCGTCATTTACGCTATGGCGGAAAACTGCTCGGTATCTGCGGTGGTTACCAGATGCTCGGTGAGTGTATCGATGACCCGCAGGGTATTGAAGGTGTCGCGGGCAGTGAGCCAGGTCTGGGCCTGTTGTCTATGGTTACCGAGCTGCAGCCTGGCAAGCATTTGCGCAACGTAACGGGGCGCCTGTGGCTTGATGATACGGTCGTTAGCGGTTACGAAATCCATTGTGGCGTCACTCAGGGCAGGGCATTGCTAAACCCTGCGGTGATCCTCGATCACGCTCACGATGGTGCCCAGGATGGAGCCCCGGATGGAGCCCAGGATGGGGCAATATCTGAAGATGGACAGGTAGCTGGCAGCTACCTGCATGGCCTGTTCGAGCAACCCGAAGCCCTGTCCAGCCTGCTACGCTGGGCAGGGCTGGATGCCCCCGAAACACATGATCATAAGGTACAGCGCGAGACCGAGATTGAGCGCCTGGCGGATATGCTGGAGCAGTATCTTGATATGAACGCAATCTCCGCACTGCTTGAGCTTGATACCTCAAATGAAGAGGGAGCGAAGCAATGAAAGCAATGAAAGAACTCATTCTGGGCGGTATGCGCTCCGGTAAGAGCAGTCTGGCCGAGCGGCTTGCCCAGCAGTCGGGGATGCCGGTGACCTATATCGCCACTGCCACGGTAGAAGATCAGGAGATGCAGGATCGTGTTGATCATCATCGCGCTCAACGCCCTGCGCACTGGGATCTGGTAGAAGAACCCTTCGCGCTGGCTGACACCCTGCGCAGCCATGCCAGCGACGAGCGCTGTTTGCTGGTTGACTGCCTGACCCTGTGGTTAACCAACCTGTTACTCAACGAAGACCCCGGGCGCCTGGCTGATGAACGCGAGGCCCTGCTCGATTTGATCCCGCAACTGCCGGGACACTTAATCATGGTGGCCAAT
>JBNLGQ010000087.1:0-50576 GCA_050306135.1 Gammaproteobacteria bacterium | reverse complement strand
CGCGCCCATGGCCATTCTGGCAGCCTCGGGTGTATTAGCCGCAACATCAAGTGGTGTTTTGTACCATCCGGTCAAATAGGCGACTGGTTCGGCAACCCCCCAGAACATCAGGCCGATACCCATACCGGCTGCGAATAACATTGATAGCCACGAAATCGTCGAGTGTTCCGGCTTTGCATTGACACCGCCAAGACGGATTTTCCCGTATGGAGAGAAAACTAATGCTAAGCAAAATATGACGAAAATATTCGCCGACCACATGAATAATGCATCAAAGGTGCCGATAATGTCCCACTTTAAGCCATCAAGTAGTTCCTTGGCTTTCGTGGGATCGCTCACCAATGTCGCGACCAGAAAAATTACTACCAGTCCCGCACTCACAGCAAATACAGGATTGTGGATATCAAATCCCCATTTCTGTACATTATCCTGCCCGACTGAATAATCTGTATTTTCTATATTGTATTTATCATTCTTAGAACTCATATACCACCCTATAGTTTGATTATAACTTGAGGTCAGAAGTAGTTGTTTTTGTCATTAACTTTCTACTATCTGCCTTTTCTAACTGCCAAAATAGAGGTGTTATCCAATAAAGGTAGCTAAGTCACCGAAGCTCACCACTCAGGACAAAAACCATATATTGTGTACACATGCCAATGTATTGACGCCATGTATGCTATCTCTAGCCGACTCAATGATCAACTTTTCTATGGGAACAAAATTCTTTCGCTTCAATAAATATCCACCAGCTAAATATAAAAAAATGATAAATTATTATCGGATAGAGAATTAATAAGAAGCGCGTGTATAAAAAAGTCTCACCCAGAGTGCTTGGAGTCGCAATAAGGCAAGCTGGAAAACTCGAAAAAGACACTTTTAATGCGAGATTATTTTTCAAAATATTTCTGTGATGTGAATAATATCTGGATAATCGATAGGATAATGCATCAATTTTGCCCATTTTTAGCACTTGAGGCAGTCTCAGAAGCTGATCTGTTATATGTAAGGAGGAAGTCTCGACTCAATAAAAGCCGGGCTGAATGGGCAATAAAATCCTTCATGGTAGGTCGCAAATATTGATTTTTTTCTCGCACGACAAGAGGTGAACAAGCCAGTGCTATTATCTACGGCCTGTCCCGAATGGCACTTATTTTATTAGAAGTATTTACGTACATTCAAACCACTCCAGTGGATGCGGTAATGCCATAGCAGAATACTCTATATGAATTATCCTTCTATGGTGTGGATGGGTTGCCTTTCGAGATGAGTGGAATAGCAGAGGGTTCATTAACAGAATATCGCCAGGATTAGCTTCGCACTCTACTACGTTCGACTCCTCGACTATTTTTAATATTTCGTTAGATTTGATTCTTCCATCTCTGTGTGTGCCTGGTACAACCCGAAGTGCTCCTGTTTCAGCGTTGGATTTATCAAGATGAATTCTTAATGTTAAAGTACTGGCTAAATATTCAGCAGGAGGCTCAGCATGGACCACGCCCTGTTTTTCGCTCCAAGGGTCAAAACCACTAATTTCATGTTTAGCTTTTAGTGCTATGGATGTATCTTGATGCCATGCTACATTCCAGTTTGCACCTTCTACTTTATCAAACAAGACTGACCTAACTGGGCGTGCATTATTTCCTAATATTTCTTTAGTGATATCAATTAATGGAGAAGATGACGCTAACCTTTTGATGTAAGGTACCTTATTCATCAAATTTCTTATCCCATAGCTATTTAGCTTACCCTCAAAATTAGACAGTTCATTACACATGGTGGTTATATTTTCACCACTAAAAGCACTCTGAATTAAATAGTACCCGTCTCTACTGTATTCTTGCTTCATGCTTCTTCTTTATTCGCTGCTAACGCCGCAAACAGCTGCAGCTTTGTAGTTGATTGATTTGTGGCAGTCTTTTCTGCCATAAATTCAAGCGACGGAAAAGCTGTCAGGTGACTTGCCTTGTTATAGCGCGACTAGATAAAAAGCACAATACTGCCGGAGCCCAGACAAACACCCCAGTCTTGTATAAAGGGGAATGACCAAAAAGGGTCATAGACAAACCGATATTGAACTCTAATTCATTAGGCCCCGAAACAATATAGTGAGAATACTGCTCAAATACTATTAGCAAGCACCAATAAAATAAAAGTGACGTACTATATGCCAGAAGATATCCCACTCTAGGTGGTTTTCCAAATAACAAAAATAGGCCGAATACCAAAAGTACAATAATAAATATGTAATTGAAGTACTGCGTTATATCAGTTACATCGTGACTTTGCATAGTTTGCCCGACGGCCATCAATCCACAAGATCCAGAGCCAATAGTTTTTTGGGTAACCAAGCTTAATAACGTAATACCTACAATCACAATCCCCAGTATTCTATGCATGATGCTCATTAGCTATAACGCCTACAGCAGGGGAGGCAAAAAGTGAAGCGACGAAGGAGAGCTTTTTGACTTCCCTTGCCTGTACTTGTTAGGTGATTGACAAGTTGATCGCTAATTAATACTTCAAATTTATCACTGATTTTTGATTGCATTTAGATTCCCTTTTGCTATATCTCAGGACTAAGTTCGGATTCATAGACTTCAATTTCCCACTCATGATTTCCGACTGAGTCAATTTTGTAGGCCAGCACCATTGCTTTACCATTTTCATCGGTGAACCCCTGATCTAATTGCACTTTATTTCCGAGTTGTGGGAATGTATTTTTGCTTCCTGATATGTACCGAGCTCTATCACTAGGAATATTTTTTAGTAAGGTTGCTTTCTTTAGCATAATTTCGTTCACCTAACGCCGTGCTCTGCGGGAATGTGTGAGCGCTAGCGAACAAATTTTCCGTAGAAGCGTATTGTTAGGGATTGTATTTACGTTGTTTATAGGCATTGTGTATATTTAAAGCTATTTTGATAAGTGATAGCGGCCACAATAGTAGTGCTGCATAGTAAAACAAAAGAGGCAAAACCAGTGTTCTATCGTCTATGTTAATGCAATCATCAGATAGCCTGCATTCCATCATATTCTCAGTTTCGTTAAACATTAAAAAAAGCAACAAAGGTATTGAAGAAACAAGAATCCAGAATGAAATTTTCGTTATAAGAAATAATAAATTCATCAATGTGAGTCCCTAACAGTAGGAATATACCTCAAGTTGAGTCATATCGCGCAAGGGTAAATTCCGGTTTCTTTCCTGTTCTTTCATATTATTTCCCTTTAAGTCAGTGGTTTAAGAAGATTCTGGGTCAGGTTTCTCAGCGTTCAGGCTTGTGAAAAAGACTCAATTTGCGTCATATACTTAAAACATTATCCCTATCAAATAGCAGAGTAAGGTTAGTTTATTTGTTATATTTCAGTGAGTTATATCGATTTCAATCTGTCTACTGCGTTGAACAGCGTTGTAATATTAACTCAATTTTCCAGGATATTGGTAATTGGATTTACTTCATGGACTTCTATCAGCCATTTTCACGCTAATTGTGGAAGTATTAAGAACAGAGGTCTTTTGGGTGAAGTTGCAGGCAGCTTCAGTGTGATGTCGTTATTCCGGGCGTCCTGCCCTCCACTCCACCCTTCGGGCCAGCAAAGCTGTTCAAAATTACTCCAGACAATTTTGTTTTTTCGTCTCTTTTTTTAGATAAGTACGACAGCCAGGTATGGTGGAAGTGCAGGAAATGCAGGACGTCTAAAGGGATTTAGGTGGTAGGGCGAAGCACGACTCCAAGGAGGGAGGAGGTAGGGCAAAGCAGGATGCTAGAGCCGAGGAAGCCAGAGCCGAGCATTTTCCAGTGGAAGATACTCGCACGCCTACTAGATAATTACTACGGAGTAAGAAAAGCAAAGGCGTGTGAAACAATTAAAGGTAGTTGCCAACTTTTTTAAAAGATTACATCCTTTTACTAATTAATGCACTATTTCTACGCAGGGCTGGAGTCAGTGACTCTATACTCAGGATATCACTGTTGGGTATATGAAAACTTACTGGATATTTTTCAGCTTTAGCATAACAAGGGTATTTGCATCACAATTTTTAACTTTCTTTGATTATAAATACGAGGTAGTTGATCTATTTATATATCCATCGATTGCTAATGCTCTGAAAGGGTGCATACTCATAGTTTGCTACTGATCTTTAATTGTATCAGTAGCTCAATAGATAAAGGTTTTTTACGAACCCGATTGTTTTAACTATCCAATTTACGTATTCCGGAACTCGCCATGTTTTCTTTTAATAACACTGGCAGGGAGCTGACCGAGGAAAAGGAAAAATCTTCCAAACTTACCACTCGACTGGATGAGCTTGAAAAAGCACTGCAGAGTCGAGATCTTGAAATTTCTCAGTTAAAGACAGAGACTGAAAAACTAAATAATCAGCTCCTGCTTTCCAGAGGTATATTCGAACATTTTGAACATTTTGCGGAAAGCCTGATTTCCCTGCAGGGCACCTTACAAAGCCTGTCGGGCTTATTGCTTGCTGAAAAACAGACGGCAATTGATGCCGCCAACGAGTCTGTTTTAGCGAATGAAGGGACTACACAACTGGTAGAGAATCTAGGTGTGGTCAAGCACACGGTTGAGGAAGCCGTTGCAAACGTTTCGAGCCTTAATGACAGAGTGAATGCGATTGATGATGTAGTTACGCTGATTAATGGCGTCTCTCAACAAACCAATTTGCTGGCACTCAATGCGGCTATTGAAGCAGCTAGAGCAGGTGAGCATGGTCGTGGTTTTGCGGTGGTAGCAGACGAGGTAAGAAATCTATCAGCAAGAACCAATTCAGCTACTGATGAAATTTCATCAGAAGTTAAAATGATTCAAACAGGTGCTCAGGAAACTACCGAGAAAATGAACCAGATGTCAGAAGAGTCCGAGCGACTTTCTGATATTGGTCATAAGGCAGGCGATAGTATTCTCAGGTTGCTGGCACTGTCCAGGAAAATGGAAGGGACTATCTCGGCTGGTGCACTTCGTGGATTTGTAGAATTAGCCAAGACAGATCATCTGGTTTTTAAATTCAATATTTATCAGATTTTAATGGGTAACAGTCATACAAAAGTTGAAGGTTTAACTAGTCACACAAATTGCAGGCTTGGTACATGGTATTTTGAGGGGGATGGCCGAGATTGTTTTTCTCACTTGCCAGGCTACAGCGAAATGGATGAGCCTCATAAGGATGTCCACCAACACGGTAAATTAGCTGTTGAAAATTATAACCAGGGTGATTTCACTACAGCCCTTTCTCATATCGCATTAATGGAAACGGCCAGTATGGGTGTGTTGAATAATCTGGAAAAGATGGCTAAAGCAGGTGAGACGGATAGTAATCTTCTCTGTACATAAAGATTTTATCGTGCACCTGTACGATTATTCCTGAGCTTGTCCAATGAAGATAATTGATGTTGCTTTTTGCGTCTCTGAATAAAGTGGCTCAATTATCTCAGGTGATTTAAAGCTATTATCAGTAAACAATTTCAGCCAACTTTGAACGGTATTGAAAATACCATGGAGCAGGATTGCTGAATTTGTTGCTAAAGCCATCCCAGGATCCTTTGCGCCAACCGTCCTGCTAGGGCTGATTGCAGACTACAATTTTTGGCTGTAGCGTTTCTACAATAAAAAAACATTGCGATGTAATAGCCCGGAAGCGTGAGTAAATAGTTTTTCGATTGATTCCTTGCCAATCAGTGAAAAGTTACAAACTGCCAGGTCAAATTTATTTATTAGCTGTGACCCGAATGGCACTTACTTAAGGCTAACACGACGTCATTGCGAGGAGCTTGCGACGTGGCAGGAGTGCTACAGGGATGTAGCGTATACGGAAGCAAGGGATCTAATCTCTTCGTCAGTGGGGCTACGATAAGGTTTGAGATCGCCGCGCGTAGTTTATGCCCTTTGGGTACTCGCGATGACAGTTTTCAGTTTAAGTAAGTGCCATTCAGCTGTGACCCCTAATAAATACAATGTTAATTAAGCCATCAGTAATAATGATGAGTAAGGTTTCTGATTTGTATTCTGCTCTTCAAGCTATTAGCATACATAGGCAATTCTTAACATACATAGTAGGGAAATATGAAAAAAGGCAAAGCGGAAGGAGACGGCCGTTATATTTTACTCATCAGTATTCATGGATTGATTCGTGGGCATGATCTTGAACTAGGTCGTGATGCGGATACCGGTGGGCAAACCAAATATGTAGTAGATCTGGCTCGTAGTTTGAGTGAACAAGCGGGTGTTGCACAGGTTGATCTGGTGACACGGGTGGTAAATGCCCCTGCCGTCAGTGCCGATTACCGGCAAGCTCAGGAACAAATCTCGGATAAGGCACGAATTGTTCGTATCGTAGCAGGGCCTGAAGGCTATCTTCCCAAGGAAAAATTATGGGACCATCTTGACAGTTTTATGGATAATCTCGTCAACTGGTTGAATGAACAGCCGCGTATGCCTGATTTGATACATAGCCATTATGCGGATGCAGGCTATGTCGGGGTACGTTTATCCAGCTTGCTCGGTATACCGTTAGTCCATACAGGACATTCACTGGGGCGAGATAAACGTCAGCGCCTGCTTGCTCGAGGATTGACACGAGAAGAAATCGAAAACACTTATAACATCGCTCGCCGTATTGATGCTGAAGAAGAAATCCTTGCTAATGCTGATCTGGTGATCACCAGTACGCATAATGAAATTGAAGAGCAATATGCTTTGTATAGTTTTTATGATCCTGAGCGTATGGCAGTCATTCCTCCGGGTACCGATCTAAAGCAATTTCATCCTGTCGATGAACCTGAAGAAACAGAGTTTGCCAGCCAGGTAGCACGGTTTTTATCTGACCCTGAAAAACCACTAATACTCGCATTATCTCGTCCCGATGAGCGTAAGAACATACTGACGCTGATTGAGGCATTTGGTGAATCACAACAACTTCAACAAATTGCCAACCTTTTGATTGTCGCTGGAAACAGGGATGATATCAGAGACCTCGAAAAGGGGGCGCAGTCGGTGATCACTAATATACTATTGATTATTGATAGTTATGATTTATACGGCTCTGTAGCGGTACCCAAGTTTCATCGAGCGGAAGATGTACCAAAAATTTATCGTATGGTCGCTGCGACGAGAGGCTTATTCATCAACCCGGCATTAACAGAGCCATTCGGCCTGACCCTATTGGAAGCTGCAGCCAGTGGATTGCCTCTAGTGGCTACAGAGAATGGTGGTCCGGTAGATATTATTGGCAACTGTCGTAATGGAGAGCTTATTGATCCCCTGGATAAGGATGCAATAACGACAGCATGCCTAAAAATTCTGCAGGATCGAAAACTCTGGCAAAGCTATTCTGCCAAAGGTCTCAAGGGTGTGTGCAAACATTATTCCTGGCCAGCACATGCCAAAAAATATCTTAAGCAGGTAAGTTTGTTGCAGGGTAAATACAAGCCATTTCCAGAAATCGCGCCGACCAAGCTTTCACGTTATCGAGATCGAGCCATTTTCTCTGATCTTGATCAGAATTTAATTGGTAACCCTGAAGCAATGCAAAAGTTTGCAGAAGTATTAAAAACAAATCGCAAGTGTGTCACCTTTGGTATTGCTACAGGTCGACGTATTGATTCCGCCCTGGCTTTGATGACTCGACATGGAATACCACGCCCGGATGTCCTCATCAGTAGCCTGGGTACGGATATTCATTATGGCTCACAGTTAACCCAGGACAAATTCTGGCCCGATCATATAGACCAGGACTGGAAACCACAGCGTATACGCAAGATTTTGGACGTATTGCCGGGAATGGAGATACAACCCAAAAAGGAGCAGTCCAGATTTAAGGTGTCCTATTATTATGACGCTGAGCTGGCTCCTTCTGTTGAGGATATCATTACCCTGCTTAGAGAGAAGGAAATCAATGCCAATGTCACGCTCTCATTTGGTCAGTTTCTTGATGTTGTCCCATCGCGAGCTTCCAAGGGTCAGGCGCTACGCTATGTCGCACAGTTGCTTGAAATTCCACTCGAGCACACTCTGGTTGCTGGCGGCTCTGGCAACGATGAGGATATGATGCGCGGTAATATGCTGTCAGTAGTGGTTTCTAATCGTCATCATGAAGAACTATCTCAATTAGAGGAGATAGATAGTATCTATTTTGCTGGCCAGTCGCATGCTTATGGCATACTCGAAGCCATAGACCATTACGATTTTTTCAACGCTTGCAGAGTGCCTGATGAATGATTGCCTGCTAATCTGCACTGATCTGGACCGAACGCTGATACCTAATGGACCGCAACCGGAGTCGCCCCAGGCTCGGGCTATATTTAAACAACTGGTAGAGCGTCCTGAGATAACCCTGGCCTATGTGAGCGGGCGCGATCGACGCCTGGTTGAAAATGCTATTAGCGAATGGGATCTGCCTCTGCCGCAGTATGTTATTGGTGATGTAGGCACTACGATATATCAGCTGGATAATGAGCTGCAATGGCATCAACTACCTCAGTGGCAGCAACAGATTAGTGCTGACTGGCATGGGCATTCGCATGATGAATTAGCAAAATTGTTGCTTGATATGGAGGAGCTGAGCATGCAGGAAGATGAGAAGCAAAGCCAGTACAAGCTTAGCTATTATCTGCCTCTGGATACTGATACAGAAGCACTGATTGGAAGGCTCAGGTATCGGCTTGATGAAAGTGGAGTTAGTGCTAATATCATCCACAGTATCGATGAAATCAATAATGTGGGGTTGCTGGATATTCTGCCATCAGGAGCTAATAAGCTACGAGCCATCGAAACACTGATGGCACTTTCGGGTTTTCAGCTCCAGCAGACAGTGTTTTGCGGAGATAGTGGAAACGACCTGGAAGTACTGGTGAGTCCTATACCTTCGGTACTGGTCGCTAATTGTATGTCATCAGTGCTTGATACTGCGCAGCAAAGCGTTACAGTGAATGGTAACGAAGACAGGCTGTATGTCGCACAAGGAGATTTTATGGGGCTGAATGGTAATTACAGTGCTGGAATGCTTGAAGGTATTGTACATTATCACCCCTTTACCCAGTACTGGATAGAAGGCTTATCTCAACCAGGCTAAATATGAAGAAGCAGCATTATATAACTAACCATCAATTGCGTCTTAGAGGTAATTAAAGGTCGCTATGTACGAACAACAATCTCATTCACTGCTCAACAATATTCTCGAACGGCTTAAGCCAGAGATACGTAGACGCGACCTACGACATTTTTATACTCGCCTGGGTGCAAATTTTTACGCCATCTATAGCTTATTCCATCATCTTTACGGACAACGCGATGATTTTGAAGATCAGATGCTAAGTCTGGTGAATGTGATGGCTAGACAATACATTAAACGCCACTCAAGACTTAAGCAGCTAGATATTGAAAGAGAACATGACTACAACTGGTTTCTTAGTCAGGAACTGGTTGGTATGGCGCTGTATACCGATGGTTTCGCGGGCAACCTGCAGGGCTTGAATGAAAAGCTGAGTTATTTTCAGGAACTGGGTGTCAATATGGTTCATGTGATGCCAATTCTGGAATGTCCGGAAACGCATAATGATGGCGGCTACGCAGTAAGTAATTTCCGTAATGTGGATTCGCGCATTGGTTCACTGGGGGACCTTAAGGTGCTCGCGGAGAATATGCATAAGCGCAACATTCTACTCACGCTGGATGTTGTTGTGAATCATACCTCGGAAGATCATTCATGGGCTCAGCAGGCACGTGCAGGTGATAAAAAGTATCAGGATTATTATTATATTTTTGATAACCGCGACGTGCCCGATATGTTTGAGGAAACCATGCCTGAGGTGTTCCCCGAAAATTCTCCGGGTAATTTCACCTTTGATGACGCTATGAACAAATGGGTGATGACGGTGTTCAATCATTACCAGTGGGATTTGAACTATAGCAACCCGGCTGTGTTTGTTGAAATGGTCGATATCATTCTGTTCTGGGCCAATCAGGGGGCAGATATTGTTCGGCTGGATGCAGTGGCATTTCTATGGAAGAAGATAGGGACTACCTGCCAGAATGAGCGCGAAGCACATTTGATATTGCAGATGATGAAGGATTGTTGTCAGGTCACTGCTCCTGGGGTGTTGTTTATTGCAGAGGCCATCGTGGCACCTGTGGAAATTATCAAATACTTCGGTGAAGATGCCGTCATTGCCAAGGAATGTGAAATCGCCTACAACGCAACTTTTATGGCATTGTTATGGGATGCGGTCGCTACACACAATACCAAATTATTAAATCACGGTATTCAGAGCCTGCCTGACAAGCTTGATCGTGCAACCTGGCTTAATTATATACGTTGTCACGATGATATTGGTTTGGGTTTTGATGATCTGGATATCGTTAAGGCGGGATACGAGCCAGTAGCACATCGGCGCTTTTTGATCGATTACTATACAGGTGAATTTACCGAGTCCTCTGCACGTGGTAAACCCTTTGCAAAAAATGAAAAGAATGGTGATGCTCGTATTTCAGGCTCGCTGGCTTCACTTATTGGTCTTGAAGCAGCGCTGGAGTCGGGAGACGAAACTGCTATACAGCTTGGCGTTGATTTAATTCTGATGTTGCATGGCATGATTATGTCTTTTGGCGGGATTCCGCTAATTTACTATGGCGATGAAATCGGTACCCTGAATGATTACTCCTATCTGGAATATGATTCCAGAAAGCATGACAATCGCTGGATGCACCGACCCCGTATCAACTGGGATAATGTGGAACTACGTAATAAAAGAGGCACAGTACAGCAAAGGATTTTTGATGGATTGAACAATATGATTGCTGTGCGTAAGACTATTTATGCATTTGCTGATTTTAATAATCGAGAACTGATCGATGTATCGAATGAACACCTGTTCGTATTTATCCGCACCAATCGTCGTTTTCAGGAATCAGTGCTGGTAGTGGCTAATTTCGATAGCAAACCCCAGCACCTAAACCTTGCAGACCTGGGTCGTCAATGGAAATTCGAAATATCTGATTTACATGATCTGGTGACTGGTGAAACTCCTGCGAAGTTTAACGACCAACTGGTTATACCACCGATACATTTCTATTGGTTATCTGACAGACCTTAGCTAGTAACTCTTTCAGGTCTATATAGCTTTTAGGCAGCTCTGGTTCACAGCTGCCTTAACTCGATAGTAATGATTGTAAACTGGCCAGGTGATCCATACCTTTCGATTTCTTCTGCTCCGGGGTCAGCTTTTCACTGCAATGTTCGGCGCCTTCCAGTTCATCGGCGGGCATCTCACTGATGAATCTGCTGGGTTCACAGGTAATGACTTCTCCATATTTTTGCCGTGTTTGTGCATAGCTGATGGTGAGTACTTTTTCTGCACGAGTGATACCGACATAAGCCAGTCGCCGCTCTTCTTCAACGCCGGCTTCATCCTGGCATTGAAAGTGAGGGATGCTATCTTCTTCAAATCCCACCAGATAAACATAAGGAAATTCCAGCCCTTTAGCCGCGTGGAAAGTCATCAGTTGCACACTCGGTGCCTTATCTTTTTCTTCACTGTTTTCAAGAATCGACATCAGGGTCAATTGTGTCACTATCGACTGCAGTGACTGGTCATCCTGATTCTTTTGCATGTTGCCGATCCAGCTGATGAGCTCTTCTACGTTTTCCATACGTGCATCAGCCTGTTTCTGTGAATTGCTGGTATTCCTTAGCCAGTCGGCATAATCCAGGTCGCTGACCAGAATACGGGTCATAGCCATGGCATCAGTGTTCTCTGCCTGAATTCTTTTTTCCTGCAGCCAGTCGCTGAAGCGTTGTATGCTAACCCAGCCTTTACGCGAGAGTTTGTCCTGCAGCCCCGCTTCGTGCATGATCGAGCTTAAGCTGCTTTGCCGCCAGGCTGCGTATTCACCCAGAGCTTTTAAAGTAGTGGATCCTATCTCTCTTCTTGGAGTATTGATGATGCGAAGTAAGGCCCGGTCATCTTCCGGGTTTGCGATAATGCGTAGATAGGCAGTCAGGTCTTTTATTTCGCTACGCTCAAAGAAAGCAGTGCCACCAGTAATCTGGTAGGGGACAGAGTTCTCGCGTAACACCTTTTCGTATAAACGCGATTGGTGATTACCACGGTATAAAATAGCGAAGTTATCGTAGCTTTCGCGACTCTGGTAATGTTTACCGACGATGTCGATAACCACCTGACGTGCTTCATCCTGATCGTTCTTGCAGGGCATTACCCGGATAAACTCACCCGGCCCGGATGCCGACCACAGCTTTTTCTCTAACAGGTGCGGGTTATTTGAAATTACCTGATTGGCAACCTTCAGGATACGACCGCTGGAACGATAATTTTGTTCCAGTTTGACGACTTGAAGGGTAGGGAAGTCTGCCTGTAGCCGCTGAATGTTTTCCGGGCGTGCACCACGCCATGCGTAGATCGACTGGTCATCGTCCCCTACCACTGTCAGTTTCTGGCGAATATCGCACAGGAGCTTGATCAATTCATACTGGCTGGTGTTGGTATCCTGATATTCATCGATCAAGAGATAATGGATACGATCACGCCATTTATCCAGAGTCTCCTGTTGCTGGCGGAATAGTAAAACCGGCAGCATGATGAGGTCATCAAAATCTACCGCATTACAGGCCTGGATATGTTCCTGATAGGCAAGGTAGATACGTGCATGATGATTGCTCAAGGCATCGTCAGAGATTTGTAGCGCCTGCTCCGGGGTAACAAAATCATTCTTCCAGTTGCTGATCTGGTACTGGGTTTGCTTGATCAGGTCACTTTCGGGGCTATCTTTGTGCTGCAACTCTGCGATGCAGTCTTCTACATCCTTGCCATCCAGTATGGTGAAGCCCTTACGGTAACCCAGAGCAGAATATTCCTGTTGCAGGATATTCAGGCCCAGCGTGTGGAAGGTGGATATATGTAATCCTTTGGCCTCAGCCTTCGAAAGTAGCTCGGTGGCTCGCTGTTTCATTTCACGAGCGGCTTTATTGGTAAAGGTTACTGCGCGTATATGACTGGCTTTATAACCATGCTGACGAATCAGCCAGGCGATTTTCTGAGTAATTACGCGGGTCTTACCACTTCCGGCGCCAGCGAGCACCAGGCAGGGCTGTTCGACGGCCTTCACCGCGAGTTGTTGTGGTTCATTCAAGTGTTGCAGATTCATGCGCGGTATTCTATCTTGCCAGCGAACAAGTTAAACCCCGCACAGGAGATATTTTTGAAACTTTCTGCTCATATGCATACGTCGAATTTTTCTATAGATGAGAATGGCTGGATTACTGGTATTTCGCATGTCGCTTCTCCAAATTTTGATGTGCGCGCAGAGGGTGCAGAGATTCAGTTAGTGGTAGTGCATGGGATCAGTTTACCCCCTGGTAGCTATGGGGGAGGGTATGTGCAGCAACTATTCACAAATCGTCTGAGCCCTGATGAGCATGAGTTTTTTGCTGAAATTGAAGGTCTGAAAGTGTCAGCACATTGCCTGATAGAGCGGGATGGTAAATTAACGCAGTTTGTATCCTTTAATGACAGGGCCTGGCATGCCGGAGTTTCCAGTTGGCAGGGTATGAATAACTGTAATGACTTTTCAATCGGTATCGAACTGGAAGGTACCGACGAGGAGGCTTATACCGATTTCCAGTACAAGCAGCTGGCGAAGCTGGTAATCAGCCTGCGGAAACAGTATCCTGCGCTCAGCGATGAGGCCATTTGCGGACATAGTGATATAGCGCCTGGTCGCAAAACGGATCCAGGCCCATTATTCGACTGGCTTAAACTTCATCAACTGATCAAACAATAATTATGACTTTTCTCAGTATTCTAATTGCTCTGTTAATCGAACGTATCGCTCCTCAATTAGTTGAATATCGCAGGTTTCAGTGGTTGCGAGATTATGGACAATGGCTGGTAGAGGTTCTGCATATAGAGAAACTGGGTTCCTGGATGACATTTACTATCCTGCTTGCACCTTTGTTGATGGTTATGTGGATTCTGAATGGTATGTTTGAGCATGCACTTTTTGGGCTGTTCGAGCTGGCGTTTAATGTGATTGTGCTTTTCCTATGTCTTGGTCCGCGTGATCTTGATAAACAGATTGACCATTATCTGGATGCAATAGATATAGGGGATGAGCAGCAACGTTTTGCAAGTGCGAGTCGATTGACAACTGCTACCCCGGCCAGGGAATTACCGGCACAGGCCGTTCAGGTTTGTAAATCTTTGTTTATCGAAGCGAATATTCGGGTTTATGCCGTATTGTTCTGGTTTGTAGTACTAGGGCCAGTTGCTGCCGTTGTATATCGATTGCTTGATCAGTGGTATAGAAACGCCTATTTGCCTGACTCACTGTCAGCGATACATTCAGAAATTGGTATGCTTGCTGGCTGGCTAGACTGGATCCCAACGCGTCTGAGCATGTTTGCCTATATGCTGAGTGGAAGTTTTGATGCTGGGTTGCAGGCCTACCGCAGCATGCAATATACGGCGATTAATGCTTATCAACAAAACTGTGAGTTTCTACAATCAGTCGGCTTCCACTCCTTATCTGTAGATGATGCTGGTTCTCAGGCTCAGGCGATGGATATGGTGAAAAAATCTCGTGGCCTGATCCTGCGTGCTCTGGTTGTGTGGCTGCTTTTGATACTATTTATAAGTTTTCTACATTGAGAGCTGAGCGGTTTGCTTAATTATAAAGCCTGAATACGTTTAAGCTCAGGTACATCCAGATCAAATTGTTCGGCAATGTCCAATGCTCGCTGTAATCTTTGCGCTGCACTGCGCCCCATACAGCCGTGTTCAGGGTCTCCTTCAAATGCCTTGAGCACAGCATTCAATAACTGGTCACGATTAAAATTCACACCGCTAAGTGCCTGTTGAATGTGTAATACGTCATCAAACACCTTATTCATCAGTATTGAATTAAATTCCCATAGCTCTCTGACATTGCCACCACATTCCAGACCGCAGATATTGGTGGTTAGTATATAAAGGTTTTTACGTATTAATTCGAACAGCATATCTGCCTTGCTGTTTACCTGTTGCACTGGAATGGCCAGCGATGACAGGGCTTCAATCACTTTACCTGAGAGTGGTCCATGCACTGGGGAAGTGACGACGACTTTGTAATCCTGTCCCGGTTTCTTTTCAAACCAGACTGAGATGACTGTAGGATCGTTGAGTTTATGTGCTAGCCAGTTGCTGGGTAATAATTCGTTTTGTAAAAGTACCAGACAGTTTCGCCAGGGTTCAGGTAGCTGCTCCAGAGCTGAATCAAAATCCTTTTCACCAACTGCTAACAGCACTAAAGCAGGCGTGCCTGTTTCTGCAGCCATCTGTTGCATATCATCCTCACGTCGCACTGGAATAACCGGGTATCCGCATTTGAGAAATCCCCGTGCAAACACACTGGCCATTTCACCCATACCAATTATAACGATTGATGGTTTCATGCTAATTCCCTGGATTATTTATATGCTTGATTATGCCTTAATTTATAAGATTGGGTCAGCAGGCATTTATTCCTGCAAGTTAATCTGCATTAATTTAAAATAATGCTTTTGAATGGTAATGTGTGCCCCCATGAGTCGTAACCCATTTTTAGATATTGCCCTGCAGGCTGCCAAAGCCGGTGAAGAAGTCATTCGTCATTATTATGATGCGAATGTGAAAGTCACCATGAAGGAAGATTACACCCCTGTCACCGTGGCGGATGTTGAAACCGAAAAGAAGATCAAGGAAATTATTCTGGGCGCTTTTCCTGAGCATGGATTTTATGGTGAGGAAACCGGCAAGACTAATCCCGATGCCGAATATAATTGGTTGATCGATCCGATAGATGGGACTAAAAGTTTTGTGCGTCAATATCCTTTCTTTTCAACCCAGATAGCATTAATGCATCGTGATGAGATTATTGTGGGCGTATCTAATGGGGTGCTGTTCAATGAAATGGCCTGGGCAAGTAAAGGGGAAGGTGCCTTTCTAAACGATCAGCCCATTAAGGTGAGTGAGGTCGATGAATTACGCGATGCGGCGCTTTCTACCGGTAATATTGCAACCCTGGCAAGCCAGCCAAAACGCTGGAATGGTCTGGGGAAACTGGCTCAGCAGGTGAATCGAACTCGTGGCTATGGTGACTTCTATCACTACCATTTACTGGCAAGCGGAAAGATAGAATTGATTGTTGAATCTAATGTTAATATTCTGGATGTGGCGGCATTATCGGTAATAGTAAATGAAGCAGGAGGTAAGTTCACTGACCTGGATGGTCAGGCGTTGACTTTGGATACCACCTCAGTATTGGCTACCAATAATGAAAAGTTGTACCAGAGTGTATATTCATTGATACACGATTGATCAGAAACTATTGATACACAAAAGTACTTATCCAAAGATAGGTATTTTTGTGAATGAGCAGGGGGATAATGATAAGTTTATCTGTATCTATTGGTAAGCAGCTTATCAGGGTCTGAGACTCAAAAATTTAACACCGGTCAACAGGCCCTGGAGTGATAAAAAAGATCGACTCCACTCCATTGCCTATATATTACCCCTTAGTCTTTTCTGGTTCTTGCAGCTTTCTTTCCTGGACCTCATCTGTTTTATAAAACAAAGAATACTGCAGAATACTGAATTAGCTAAACCTCTGGTTATATTCGACCTGGTATTCACTAGCGTAGCCTGATGTTTGCTGATGATTAAGCTGACTTTGCTGTTTAGATCACGACAGTCTATGTCCGAGAAGGGAGGTTAGTTTTGCAAGCCTGAATAATTTTTTGGGCTTTTTTACAGGGTCGAGAAATCTACCCAGTGACCATGTACAAATCCTTCAGCAGGCTGGTATCTGGATTTGTACTTCATTTTTTCGCAATCTTTAATCCAGTAGCCCAGATACAGGTAGGGAAGGTCATTTTCACGACACAGTTCAACCTGCTTCAAAATCGCATAATGACCCAGGCTACGTTTCTGTAAGCCGGGCTCAAAGAATGTGTAGACTGCCGAATATCCAGTACTGGTGATATCTGTTACGGCAACGCCGAGTAACTTTTTATCTTGACGAATTTCTATGAACTGGGTGTCAGTCCAGTCACAAATCAAAAATCTATGATAATCGGCTCTGGTTGGGTTCTCCATACTGCCACCAGGGTGACGGCTGTTGATGTAGTGTCGGTATAACTCAAAGTGTTCATCCTGAAACTTTCCATTCATAGTATGAATGGTCAGGTCGGAATTTTTATTCAGTATACGCCTGTCATTTCTGCTGAATTTGAACTGATTGACCTTGATCCTGATAGAAATACATTCATTACAGTTAGGACAGTGGGGTCTGTACAGATAGCCCCCTGAGCGACGAAAACCAAACTGAATCAGCTCGTTATAGGTTTCCAGGTCCATATCCATATAAGGATTAGCAAAGGCGCTGACAGATTCTCTATCACCCAGATAGCCGCATACTTCGGGGCTGGAGGCGTAAAAATGTAAGCTATGCTGATCGTTCATTTGGTTAGGACCATGTTGGTATCAAATCCCTGGCAATCTAATATGGAATGTATACATAAACTTGTCCCTGTTCAATTGTAGTTGGATAAGTCAGTAAGTTTGCAACCTACATTAAGACATTTTAGCCACTGTAAGAAAAATTGCCTAAAAAAACATGCCTCCTATCTGAAACTGTTAACCGATTATTGATTTATCAGCTGGATCTCCTGTCCTATTGTTATCACACCATTTTTGTTATGCAGTCCGTTTTGTCCAAAATAAATCTTATTTTCACTTCTTCTGTAGCTAGCCAGTGCCTTGAGGATTGTAGGGTGTTTTTCACTGCTATGTTGGTCTATGCTGGGGATGACACAGCGTGAACAGGGCTTGGCAAGCTGGATCGTAATGTCAGCTATAGCGATCTGGTGCCAGTCATCTTCTGCGTGTGCATTGCAACCATCGATCACGATATTGGGACGAAAACGATCGATGCTGACCTTCTGTTCCAGCTTTTCGTTTAACAGGTCGATACTAGCCAGAGAAACTATCAACAGTGGAAAGCCATCGGCAAAGCCGACAATCTGACCGGGCTCAGCATATCTAGGGTCAACCTGTCTGTTCTCAGATTCAGGTAGATACACCAGCTTACAGGATACCCCAAGAACCTTGCTAAACCAGGCATTGGCCTGTGCGGAAACTATGGCGGCATTGCATTGGTCATTCCAGATATTGACTGCAATGATTTCCTCTGCAGTTTGTTCAAGAGGTATCTCAAGAGGTGTTTCATTGTCCACGCTGGCAATCAGGCTTTGATCAGTGAATGTACAGCTGATACCTGCCATTTGCGGCAATTGTCGTTGACTTAGAAACTCTCCCTGCTCATTCACCAGCATCCAGTGGCGGTCATATTTGATGCCTGTTGCGACCAGTTCGGCAGTTTCCAGATCAATACCCCGACAGGATTTGATAGGATAGACGTGCAGAGAATGAATTGTCAGCTTCATGTTGTGATTCCAAAGAATTTTTGAGTGGTGCTTAAAACTTCCCGTGCCAGTAGTTCTACATCTTTCTGTTGGTGCCTGGCTACCGTATGCAGGATATGGGGTAAGTATTCAGGCAGATTGGTTTTATCTGCTGGCATTGGCTTAAGATCACGCGGTAACAGATAAGGGGCATCGGTTTCCAGCATCAGACGGTTATTGGGTATATGACTGACAAGCCGCTGCAGCTCCTGACCGCGTCTTTCATCACATATCCATCCAGTGATGCCGATATGGCAATCCAGGTCTAACAGGCTGTACAGAGCCTGTTGGTCGTCGGTAAAGCAATGAACTACCACGTTCTGTAATCGACTGCGATATGCTTTCAGCAAATCACCAAAGGTATCCATCGCGTCGCGTTGATGTAAAAACACAGGTTTGTTGTATTCACAGGCAATTTCCAGTTGCTGTTGAAAGACTTCAATCTGTTTCTCTGGTGGAGAAAAATTGCGATTAAAATCCAGCCCGGTTTCGCCCACAGCTCGAACACAATCATGGCTTATTAATGCTTTAAGTTCAGCAACCGAGTCATCAGTCCATTCTTTTGCATCATGCGGATGAACGCCAGCAGTGCAGTAGAGCTGGTCCGGGTAGCGTTGGCAGAGTTCCACTGCCTGCTTGCTATGAGCTATGGAAGTCCCGGTCACTATCTGCTGGATAACACCAGCCTGCTGCGCCTGCTGTAAAATTTGTTCAACCTTAACTTTGAGCCGCTTATTGGTCAGGTTTACGCCAATATCAATCAGTTGCATCAGTTCCTGATCCCGGTACCACGATTGAGAAGTCCCATGCAAACCTGAAACAGAACGATGATGAAAGCAATGATCACGCTGAATGCCACTGCGATATTGATATCGGAAATACCGAGAAAGCCATAACGAAAACCATTAACCATATACAGGATCGGGTTGCCCAGAGATACGCTTTGCCAGAATTCAGGGAGTAACTGTATCGAGTAAAAAATGCCTCCCAGATAGGTGAGGGGGGTCAAAATGAAGGTGGGGATAATCGAAATGTCATCGAAACTTTTTGCATACACTCCATTGATTAATCCTGCCAGCGAAAACAGCAGTGCAGTAAGTACCGCTATGCTGATGGTGATTAATGGATGTTCAATATTAAAGTTGGTAAATATCAGTGAAACCAGTGTAACAGCGGAGCCAACAGTCAGACCGCGAGCCATTCCTCCGGTGAGAAATCCTAGCAGAATAATAATATTGGGTATGGGCGATACCAGCATCTCTTCAATATGTTTGGAAAACTTGGCACCGTAAAATGACGATACAACATTGGCATAGGAGTTGGTGATGATAGACATCATGATCAAACCTGGCATGATGAAATCAATATACAGCATACCATCCATCTCACCGATGCGGTTTCCAATCAGGTTGCCGAAGATGATGAAATAAAGCGTCACTGTAATCACAGGCGGGATAATGGTTTGTACCCAGATACGAGAGAAACGCAGGACTTCTTTGCGTGCGATGGTGAGGTAGGCAATCCAGTACTTTTGTGCTCGGCTCATGCTGCTTGCTCCGAGTTTCCTGTCAGTGAAAGGAATAGTTCCTCCAGCCGGTTTACCTTATTACGCATACTATCAATCTGGATATCGGCACTGTTTAATTGCAACATTAAATCATTCAGGGTTTCAGAATTTGGAATCTCAGCCTCCAGTGTATGATCGTCAATCAGGCTGAGTCGATAATTGCCTTTAATCTCTGGCAATTGCTGAATACTGTCTTTGGTATACAGCACAAAGGTTTCAGTGTTGAGGGTTTTTAGCAGGGCTTTCATACTGGTGTTTTTAATGATGTTACCTTTATCTATGATCGCGATGTTACGGCACATCTGTTCCGCTTCTTCGAGATAATGCGTGGTTAGGATAATCGTTGTGCCCTGCTCATTAATTTTTCGCATGAACTCCCACATAGAACGGCGTAGTTCAATATCCACGCCTGCTGTAGGCTCGTCAAGGATTAGCAGTTCGGGCTGATGGATGAGTGCACGCGCAATCATCAGGCGTCTTTTCATGCCACCAGAGAGATCCCTGGCCTGTAAGCTACGTTTATCCCATAAGCCTAATTGTTTCAGGTAGTATTCAGTTCTTTTTTTAACTTCAGCGGATGGTACGCCATAGTAGCCGCCCTGATTACTGATGATCTCCTGAACCGGCTCAAAGATATTAAAATTGAATTCCTGTGGCATCATACCGAGACAGGATTTGGCTTCTATCAGATCATTATCCAGATCGTGGCCAAAGATTTTTACCTGACCAGATGTTTTATTGACCAGTGATGAGATGATGCCGATACAGGTTGATTTTCCGGCACCATTAGGGCCAAGCAGAGCAAAAAAATCACCGCGTTCAACCTTCAGGTCAATGCCTTTAAGGGCTTCAAAGCCATTGCTATAGGTTTTGCGGAGTTTTGATATTTCGAGGGCGTACATATGGATTGTCAAAAGGGTGAATTATACTCGTCAACTGCTATCTGAGTCGATCTTCTGATACCGATCAATTGAATCTCTGCATAAAAACTTCGGGATGTGCTATAAATTGATCAATCATAATTCTTTCTATCAGAATTCGCATATGCAGTATTACCTAAACTCTTTACTTATCCTTCTGGTTGAACCTTCGACGGCTCAGAGAAAAATCATCACCCAGCAATTCGATGAACTGGGAATTGAGCAGTACTTAACGGCTGAAACAGGTGCCCAGGCGCTTGAAATCATTGAAGTTGAGCAACCTGAAATGGTTATTAGCTCAATGTTTCTGGAAGATATGACCGGTAAGGATCTTGTACTTGAATTACGTGAAAACCCGTTAACTGTCGATACGCCGTTTATTCTGATATCAACTGTCACTTCGTTTGCCGAGCTAGATCCTATTAAGCAGGCGGGGGCATCGGCTGTTCTACCCAAGCCATTCACAACGAAAGATCTTAAACGAGCCTTAGTGTCAACAATGGAGTGGGAAAATCCAGAGCAAGTTCAGTTAGAAGATAGAGATACGGAAAATCTAAAAATTCTACTTGTTGATGATAGTCATCTGGCTCGCCGTATGATTACACGTACATTGGATAAGATGGGGCTCAAAAATATTACGGAAGCAGAGAATGGGCGTGAAGCGATTCCTTTGATCGAAAACAACCGCTACGATTTAATTATCACTGACTACAATATGCCAGAAATGGATGGACATGAATTATTACGATATATTCGTATCAAAAGTCCTCAGAAGGAGGTTCCTGTGTTAATGGTAACGACCGAAGGTCATGAAAGTACATTAGCTGCGATTCAGCATGACGGAGTTTCGGCCATTGTAGATAAGCCTTTTGAAGTGAAATCTGTTAAACAGTTGATCGAGTCAGCTCTAAGTCTGCTGTAAGAACTCAATAGCGCCTGTTTGGGTTGTAATCAGGGCTCCATGGATTATTGCTCAACCAGTAACTTTGGTAATTATCGTAGGAATTGCTTGAATAGGGATAGGGGTAAGCTGTTGGTTGGGAGGTGTAATTTTGCTGATTCAGATGATTGATTCTGGCAATTTCCTGATCGGTTGCGCTGGGTGACTTGCTGCCTGTTATTATATCGGCCTTGCTATCGTCCTGTTTAACCTGCTCGATTAAGGTTAAAACGCTATCCCCAGCCGTATCTTCACTTTTATTATCGGGTTGATCGAGGGTCATTTTGTCCGCAGCCTGAGATATCTTTTTTATCAGCTCGGCCTGTTTTGTGTTGACATTATTTTCACCATCAACCACCACATATCCCCGGTCAAATTGTGTGAATATTACTATCATAATGCCAAGTAAAATGATCACTACAGACAAGGTCAGAAACAGATGAAATATTGGGCGACTGGTCATTTTTGCCTTGATAATCAAAGATAAATAAACTTAAGTTGTTTAGTCTATTTGAAACTACTGATATAGGCAAGGAACTAGGGCCTGTTAACACGTGTTGATTGACACTGCTGGAGACCATTTTTTCTTCCAGCAAGGCAGAAGGAGCGACGTGTAGTCGTTCTACATAAGCGACTGATAACGCCGCTGGAGGAAAAATGGTCCCAGCCCTTCGGGTTGTGGCTAAAAATGTGCCACTCGTTGTTGCCTGCATGGACGTAGGTAAGGAGCGTGAGCAGGAGCGGAAGCTTTGCTCGTCGCTCATTTGGAATGACCAAACTTCGTTCCTCGCGCCTAGATTGGCACATTTTTAGCCGCAACAGAGACAACCAACACGTGTTAAGAGGCCCTAAATAATGCAAAAAATTATCGAGTTATTTGTTATGCAGGGCTGTCATGTCTGTCCGCAAATGGAAAGGACTTTTCATGATTTACAATTGAAAGGTGAAATCTCTGAACTGAAGGTTTTTGATGTCCATGAACACCCCGAGCTGGCACAGCAATATAATATCCGATCAGTGCCTTACTACACGATTAATGGTATCGCCTTTACTGGTCTGAAATCACAATCTGAAATCCTTAAACTGTTACAGTCAGAGGAGGTAGAAAATATTCAGCTATGGATTACCGAACAACTGGCAGAAGGGCAGTTAGATGAAGTCGAAAACAGAGTGGTACAACAGCCTGCGGTAAGAGAAGCGCTCATGCAATTGTTAGAGGATGTTGATACCCCGCTAATGGTGCGTATTGGTCTGTCAGCAGTGATCGAGACCTTAGCTGAACAGGGTGTGTTTAGCAGTTTTGAAGCACGCTTTATTGCACTGGCTGATCACCCGCAAGATCGAATTGCCATAGATGCTATTTATTATTTACAGCTTCTATCGTCAGCTGCGACACTCGCCAGGTTGGCAGAAATCGCCCAAACTGGGCGATCAGAGTTACAGCAACAGGCTCAGGAGTTGTTGCTGGAATCCAGTGCCAGTGCGATCAAGCACTAAACTCACTATCACTGATTAAACTCCGCATTCAAATCCCTTAGCTGGTGCAGCTATGCACTAAATGATTACTGTTTTATCCTTAATCTATTCAGTTTCCACAATGAAAAGCTGCTTCCGTTATAATCATTGATTTACTAGTTTCCAGGACCTGTTTGTTATATGGAAAACGACTCCATTGTATTCTCCTTATTCCTGATTTTTTTCGGTGCAGCGATGATAGCGACTATCGCCATGACGATGCGTCAATCGCTGATTATTGCCTATATCATAGTGGGGTTATTGATAGGTCCGTCTGGATTTTCTCTGATACATGATCCCTTATTGATACAGAATATTGCCAATGTGGGGATTATATTTCTGTTGTTTCTGCTAGGGCTAAACCTTAATCCAAAAGAGCTATACAGAATGGCGGGTGAAACCTCGGTGGTTACCGGGGTGAGTTCAATCCTGTTAGTGTTGACGGGATACCTGTTTAGTCAGCTGTTTGGTTTTTCTCTGGTGGAATCTTTGATTATTGGTTCTGCACTTATATTTTCCAGTACCATTATCGGGCTAAAGCTGATTCCAACAACTGTGCTGCATCACCAGCATACCGGTGAAATAATCATTAGTGTGTTACTTCTGCAGGATATCATTGCCATTATTCTGTTGCTGGTACTGGATGGTAGTGCAGGTGAGACCTTTAACTGGGTAAATCTGGTGAAGCCCTTGATAGCACTACCCTTGCTGGCTGTGGCTACCTGGGCTATAGAAAAATACCTGCTGATTCGTTTGATCCGGGCCTTTGACCGGATACAGGAATATATCTTTCTATTAGCCATAGGTTGGTGTCTGGGGGTAGCTGAAGCAGCTGAATTGATGGGCTTATCCTATGAGATTGGTGCTTTTATTGCGGGTGTCTCTATAGCAACCAGTCCGATTGCCCTGTTTATTGCCGAGAGTCTGAAGCCTTTGAGGGACTTCTTCCTGATCATTTTTTTCGTTGCTCTGGGTGCAAACTTCGACTTGAGCGTACTCGATCAAATCTGGATAGCTGCTCTGGGTTTAACCTTGATAGCTCTGATTATCAAACCCTTGCTCTACCATTTTCTGCTGCGCTTTTCCAAAGAATCAAAGGGAAGGTCATTCGAGGTTGCGGTACGACTAGGGCAGATGAGTGAGTTTTCCCTGCTATTGGCTGTGCTGGCGGTAGAAATGAATTTGATCAGTGATCAGGTGGGCTACCTGATTCAATTCGCAACATTACTCAGCTTTGTGGTGTCTTCCACCTATGTTGTGATGGTTTATCCGACTCCGATTGCACTTAGTGACAAACTTCGCCGAGATTAGAGTCAACCATCACGTAGTATTGGGGTCTGAAACTGTACTCTTACAACTTGATATTGCCGTATTCAGTTCAGTAACGGTTAAGTTTAGTGCGTTTATCATGGTGACATTGAAAACACAGGAGCCAGTTATGAAAATGTTTCAGCACAAATTATTTGCTGCGGTTTTGGTGTCAGCTTTATCTGGAACTGCATTCGCTGAACAACAGCATGAGGTTATATTAGAATCACCTCAAACCGTTGAAAAGATTGTTTACGCCAGAGTGGTCCGGGTGAGCCCCGTTTTTCACTATGTGAGCAATACGAGACCCGTCAAGGAGTGCTGGGAGGAACCCGTTTCAAGGCAACGTTATTATCGTGGCAACAGTGGGAGTTCAACCCTGGCTGGCGGATTACTGGGTGGCATTATCGGCCATCAGATTGGACATGGGCATAATCGTCCAATCTCCACAGCGCTGGGTACCATTATAGGTGCACAGATTGGTCATGATTCGGGAACTAGAGGAACCTATACCACTCACGAAACCTATCGCAATGTGTGTCGAGTCACTGAACAGGAAGATGGTTTTGAAGCGGTACAGGATGGATATGAGGTGAGCTATCTGTTTGAGGGTAAAAAGTATAATACACATTTACCTTATGACCCTGGCAGCCGTATTAAATTGAAAGTACAAGTGGATACACAATAACCAAACTCTGAAGGGCTGGAAGAAGTATGAGAGCAATCATCGTTGAAGATGACCAGGATATTAATGATCAAATCGTCACTCGCCTGAAGCAGGAAGGTTTTGCAGTCGATAGTGCGGATAATGGTGAAGATGGACTGTATTTGCTACGCGAATATCCGAGTGATGTTGCTGTCATCGATCTGGGGCTACCTGTGATGTCAGGTCTGGATGTGATCAAAAAGGTTCGTGCTGACGGGATAAGATTGCCCATTCTCATTTTAACCGCCAGGGGGCGCTGGCAGGATAAGGTGGAAGGGCTGGATGCCGGAGCGGATGATTATCTGGTGAAGCCTTTCCATCATGAAGAGTTAATGGCGCGGATCCGCGTACTCATTCGTCGCGCCGCTGGCTGGTCTGATTCTACGATGCACTGTGGTCCTGTTGCACTAGACCCCTCAACTCAACGAGTGACGGTTTCTGAACAGGAAGTTGAATTGACTGCCTATGAATACAAAGTGCTGGAATACCTGATCCTTCATGCTGGTGAGGTTGTTTCCAAGTCGGTATTGACTGAACATCTATACGATGATGAAGATGATCGCGATAGTAATGTTATTGAGGTTTTTATCCGTCGATTACGCCAGAAGCTGGATGCTGATGAAACACTGAATCCAATCGAAACCCTGCGCGGTCGCGGTTATCGCTTTACCTTACCTCCTGCGCGAGCTATACAGAAGTAACAATTGCTGTAGAGCTCGTATGAAATCTATAAAATCGAGAGTGATGATCACCAGTCTTATTGTTCTGGTGGGGTTTATGGTATTGACTGCATTTGCACTGGAAACTGCGGTCGAAAAACGTATGTTAAAGGCCGAAGAGGATAAACTGCTGGCCCTGATGTATAGCATACTGGCTGCTGTAGACAGAGATAGCAGTGGCTTGAGTATCACGGTGTCAGATACGCGTTTATTTGAGAATGGTTTATTCGATAGCGAATCTGGTTTGCGTGCGCTTATATATGACTCAAAAGCAGAGATCTGGCACTCATTATCGACATTGCAATCTTACCCAAAACCAGTGGACCTGGCCCCGGAAGAGCTCCGGTTTAGCCAGCAGAAGTATGATGAGCGAAACTGGTTTCAGCTTGCCTTTTCAATCCAGTGGCCAAATGTACACGACCAGTTAAGTCCTTATCAGGTTGTTCTATGGAAAGATGCCAGTGATTACTATGCGATGTTTAAACGTTTTCGTCAGACGCTCTGGTTGTGGCTGGCGATTACTATTAGTTTATTGATGGTGGTAATGTGGCTGGTGATGCTGTGGAGCCTGAGACCCCTGCGTCAGATCGGTGAAGAAGTACAAGCGCTTGAGGATGGTGATAAGTTGCGTTTTGATTCAACCTATCCGACAGAAATCACACCTTTAACCCAGAATCTGAATCTGCTATTGCAACGCGAAGAGCATCAGATGCAACGCTATCGCCATGCACTTGATGATTTGGCGCATAGTCTGAAAACACCTCTGGCTGTTCTAAATGGTATCGCTCAAAAACCAGAATGGCAGGAAGAAGATCGAAGTACTTTACAGGAACAGAATCAACGCATGAATCAGATTGTTACCTATCAGCTACAGAAAGCGGCAATGGTAGGTGGTGATCTGATTACAAAACCCGTGGACTTAAATAAGCTACTTCTCAAAACAGTTAATGCCTTGCGTAAGGTATACCCACAAAAACAAATCTTGATACAGCCTGAAATTAAAGACGAAATTTTAATTCGAATGGATGAAAGTGATCTATTGGAAATTTTGGGTAATTTGATTGATAACGCCTGCAAGTATGGGCATCAGCGAATCACGATAAAGATACTCGATGACAAAAAAATGATCAATCTGAGTATTGAAGATGATGGCAAGGGATTAAATAAATCTGAACTGAATGAAATAATCCAGCGTGGTAAACGCCTTGATCAGACACTGGAGGGGCAGGGAATAGGTCTAGCCGTAGTAGATGACATAGTTAAGGCATACGAAATAAAAATGCATTTCACCTCATCAACCTTAGGTGGATTAAAGGTTGAGCTTTTCTTTAATCCGGCCTGAATTGAAATATTAGCTGACAGGTGACGTGGTTAGAGATAACCACAGGCCATAACTTAAAATAATTGCGCCTGGTAGATAAAGTAACCATTCTAGACGGCTCTGCCTGGATCTGTTGTGTCTTCTTTGCTCTGCCTTGCCAGAGAAAATCTTCATAATTGCCCCCTATGGTTTGCAATAAATTTACTGCTTAACAGGGGGGTACTTTAAACTCGATGCAGGTGCAGATTCTGTGATGAATTACTAGAAAAAAGTGCTGTGGAGGGTAAATCTGAATTTAAATGATAAGCGGATATTTTGGCAGAAGAAACGTGCAGGGCCTCACAGATCGTACATCGATAAAACAACACTTCAATTTTATCATCGTTAGATGATTCGTAATTATCCATATGGGACTTACAGTGCGGGCATTTCATGACATCTCCTCAGCTTTGTAATGATTCTGGAATTTCGAGAAGTATAAGAGTATTTTTAATAATCACAACATATAGTGGTTAGAAATTTCCTGCTCCACTATATGTTGTTGAAGTTAAAAATCTGCTGCGATTTTATCTGGTTTAGTTGAATAAGCCTGTTATTCAATTACTTATCTAAAATAGCTAAGGTAACTTATTAAATAAGCGCTGAGATCAATGCTTTTATGATCCGATAAGCGGTAGTTTAGAGGCTTTATCTTAGTGCTTTAAAGCCTATGTCGTTTCTAAAATAAGCGCCAGGCCATTGAATCTGATTCACCAGCAGATAGGCTTCATCCTGGGCCTGTTTGACGTCATTACCTAATGCCACAACACATAAAACTCGCCCCCCATTACTGAGTACCTGTCTGGAGTCATCAAGCACAGTGCCAGCATGAAAAACCTTGCTATGGTCGGTTTCAAAAGGAATGCCTTTAATGACTTCGCCCTTCGCATACTTATCTGGATATCCATTGGCAGCTAAAACCACACCCAGAGAAACCTTGCTAGTCCACTGGGTAGTTTGCTGATCTAGCTGTTGTTCCAGAGCGGCCAGGCAATGTTCTACCAGATCAGATTCCATTCTCATCATAATGGGTTGAGTTTCTGGGTCACCAAAGCGGCAGTTGTATTCGAGGACTTTTGGTGTGCCATCCTTATCAATCATCAATCCGGCATACAGAAAACCGGTATAGGGGTTACCTTCCTGAGCCATTCCATCAACGGTAGGGCGGATGACTTCATCTATCACACGTTGAGCTATCTCATCGCTAACAATCGGGGCAGGGCTGTATGCACCCATTCCGCCGGTGTTTGGCCCTTTATCGCCATCATCGCGTGCCTTATGATCCTGTGAGGTAGCCATGGGTAGAATATTTTTACCGTCCACCATGCAGATATAGCTGGCTTCTTCACCTTGTAGAAACTCTTCGATCACAACTCGATGGCCAGCTTCTCCAAAGGCATTGCCTGCGAGCATATCTTTAACAGCTTCGATCGCCTGTTGCTCAGTATCAGCTAGTATGACCCCTTTTCCGGCGGCCAGTCCATCCGCTTTTACTACGATTGGAGCTCCTACCTTGTTAATGTAATCGACGGCAGCATCAATATCGGTAAAACTGCTATAGGCAGCAGTTGGGATATTGTGTCGTTCAAGAAAATCTTTAGTAAAGGTTTTTGAGCCTTCCAGCTGAGCAGCCTGTTGACTGGGGCCAAAGATCTTTAAACCGTGTTGCTGGAACAGGTCAACAATACCAATCACCAGCGGGGCTTCAGGGCCTACAATAGTCAGATCTATTTCCTTGTTGCGTGCAAATTCACATAACGCCTGAATATCATCTGCAGCTATATCGATATTGGAAAGCTTTTCTTCCAGCTCGGTACCCGCGTTACCAGGAGCAACAAACACTTCGCTTACTTTAGGTGATTGAGCTGCTTTCCAGGCAAGTGCATGTTCGCGACCGCCGCCACCAATAATTAAAACCTTCATAATTCTAAACCTTACTCGAGTGTGTTGATCACCAGGAATAATGAGTAAACATTGTTTTCAAATAACTAATACTCGAAATTACCTGACAGGGTGCTTACTTTAGTGTCTGAAATGGCGCATGCCAGTGAATACCATCGCTATGCCATGTTCATTGGCTGCTGCGATGACTTCTTCATCACGCATAGAACCGCCAGGCTGGATTACGGCTGCTATGCCTGCTTCATGTGCGGCATCAATCCCATCTCTAAAAGGGAAGAAGGCATCAGAGGCCATCACCGAACCTTTCACTGTGAGACCTGCGTGTTCTGCCTTGATGCCAGCGATTCTTGCTGAGTTAACCCTCGACATTTGTCCAGCGCCAACACCGATGGTCATAAGATCTTTTGCGTATATGATCGCGTTGGATTTAACGAACTTGGCCACACGCCAGCTGAACAGTAAATCCTGCATTTGTTGCTCGTCTGGTTGTATTTCGGTAACAACCTTCAACTCGTTGTATAAAGATTGATCGGCATCCTGTACCAGTAAGCCACCATTCACGCGTTTAGTATCCAGGCGGTAGGCAGGATCCAGCCACTGACCACAGGAAAGTAATCGCACATTAGGTTTACTGGCGATGATTTCAGCAGCCTGCTCATCCACAGAAGGCGCAATAATGACTTCAACGAACTGACGGTCAATAATGGCCTGGGCAGTTGCCGCATCTAGCTGACGATTGAAGGCGATAATACCGCCGAAGGCCGATTCAGGGTCAGTGGCATAGGCTCGATCATAAGCCGTCAGCAGATTATCGGTGGTGGCAACACCGCAGGGGTTAGCGTGTTTGACGATGACACAGCTGGGTTCCTCAAACTGCTTAATACATTCCAGAGCCGCATCGGTATCACCAATATTGTTGAATGATAGTTCTTTACCAGATAGCTGGATTGCAGTTGAGATACAGGGTTCCTGCAGATTGGTTTCTACATAGAAGGCTGCATTTTGATGAGGATTTTCTCCGTAACGCATACCCTGCATATGGTGATACTGAAGAGTAATCGTACGAGGAAAGCGTTTATCTTCTTCTGACTGCACCATGCGGCCAAAGTAATTAGCAATTGCACCGTCATAACTGGCAGTATGCTCATAGGCACGTATGGCCAGAGAAAAGCGTGTAGGCTGACTGACACAGTTGTTGTTATCACTCATCTCCTGTAGCACCTGGCTGTAATCGTTTGGATCTACCACTATCGTGACGCTGGCATGATTTTTTGCAGCGGCTCGCACCATAGCTGGGCCACCGATATCGATATTTTCAATGGCATCATCAAAAGTACAATCGGCTGCAGCAACAGTCTGTTGAAACGGATAGAGGTTGATCACGACCAGATCAATGGGTTGAATGTTGTGTTCGGCCATTACCGCATCGTCGATACCACGTCGGCCAAGAATACCCCCATGTACTTTTGGGTGCAGAGTTTTAACTCTACCGGCCATCATTTCTGGAAAGCCGGTGTAGTCGGCAATTTCGGTAACTGGAATGTTATTCTCTGCAATCAGTTTTGCAGTGCCACCGGTAGAGAGTAATTCGACTCCCATCTGATGCAGTGATTGAGCGAATTCCAGTATCCCGGTTTTATCGGATACACTGATCAATGCGCGGCGCACCGCGTTGTTGGAGTCAGTCATGGTATTGTCCAGATTTGAAAACAGCGCATTATAAGGGATGCGATTTTCAACATGAAGCTTATTTACTGTATATCCTTATGGATATTTTGAATGCCTGAAACAATGGAGTTTTTAAACGATGAAACAGCTGCAGCACGATAGTCTGTTTTAACTACATTCTCTTGAGTTAAGTCATTGAGTGATCTGGTGCTGTTTTAATTTTTTTCGAAGGGTTCCACGGTTGATACCCAGGCAACTGGCAGCGCGAGACTGATTGTTTTCACAATGGCTCATGACTGTTGATAACAGGGGTTTTTCAATTTCGCTGAGTATCGTTTCGTATAAATTGCACGGATCTTCACCATCCAGATCGCTCAGGTAATCAATAAGCGCGGACGATACCGATTTTTGCAACGAGTTGTTTTTACTTTTCAAAGCCTTATTCCGAGATGTCACTTTTTCGCCCAACATCAAAATGTTCTAACAGGGCTAAAAAAAACAGTGTCAGTCTATTATCCGGTTTTATCGAATTGTCTGGATTGTAAACTATCAAAATATTCATTGATTAGCCCCAACTGGCGACTGGCGGTTTCACAACCCAAAAGGTTTGTCTTTACCGTGAGAAATCCCGGTCTATCACCCAATTGCCAGATAATGTGTTTACGTGCTATGCGTATTCCCTGAAATTCCCCATAAAAATGGTAGAGGTTTTCCAGGTGCTGTATCAGCCATTTTTTTATTGTTTTTAGTTCTGGCTCTTCGCTAAGTAGCCCATTCTCCAGATACTGGTTTATCTGCCGAAAAATCCAGGGTCTGCTCTGGGCCGCACGTCCGATCATAATAGCATCAGCTTCAGTGAAGTCCATGACCATTTTGGCTTTTTTTGCATTGTTTACATCACCATTTGCGATGACCGGTATATTTAGCTGTTGTTTTATGCTTCTAATGCTCTGATATTCTGCCTCACCATCATATTTCTGGTCACGGGTACGCCCATGAATGGTTAAGGCCTGTATACCGCTGTCTTCTGCAATTCTGGCAATTTGCTGGATATTGCGATTTTCGCTAGACCATCCGGTCCTTGTTTTCAGGGTGACGGGTACATCCACGGCGTTTACTACTGCCTGAAGTATTTGAGTGACCTTGACCGGATCCCGCATGAGTGCAGATCCGGCTTCTTTACGACATACTTTTTTTGCCGGACAACCCATGTTGATATCAATGATTTGAGCGCCCTGGTCAACATTGTATCGAGCGGCTTCTGCCATTATCTGAGCTTCCGAGCCAGCAATCTGCACAATAACGGGTTCTGGTTCCCCCTGATGGTCTCGTCTTAATAAAGATTTACGGGTATCTCTTAAGTCGGGATTACTGCTGACCATTTCAGATACCGTCATACCGGCACCGAGTGTTCTGCAAAGCTGTCTGAAAGGCCGATCGGTTACGCCCGCCATTGGTGCCAACACCAGAGGGTTGTCAAAATGATAGGGGCCAATACAAAAGCTCACGATACAAACTCAAACTCGTAGGTCAGGGCATCTGTACCAGGGTCGACTATTTCAAGCTTAAACTGTGTTGACCTTCCGGGTGCCAGGCTATGTCTGGATTTATCAATCAGATACTCCTCAGCCGTAAACTGACGATTAGCGATCAGATTGCCTTTGACGTCAGAAAGACTGATCAGCAGATCTGGCATGGATTGTTCAAAAGGGGCATCGTTGATAAAAGAACCCGTAATCATTAGCGCTTTTTTCTGCGTAGGGTGCGAGAACACATTCCGTTCAACCATGCGTATTTGAGATGGGTTGGAAAAGCGATTGCTGTCACAGGGTAATAGCTGACAAAGATTGAGTATTTGTTGTTGGTACTGACTTGAGGAAATCAATTGATAGCGTTGGTAGTAAATGACCTGAATGGTACTGATAATGATCAATAGCAGAATGCCGACAGCCCATAATACCGGCTTTAATGATTGATCAGATTTGTGATCATCACCATACATAGCCTCACGCAAAGATAAACTGGTTTCTTCGTTGTTTATCTTTTCTTTAGAAAACAGGGAAGGTTCAGTATTATGATCGCTGCTAACTTCCAGCTCCTGTTCAGCATCATGCGTTTCCAGAATGGGCTGACCGGAATAGTTTTCGAGATTGATTAAGGCATTGAATACCTGCATGCATTGACTGCATCTAACCTGGCCACGAGCAGCATCGAGTTGTTCAATGTTGATACGAAAAACACTATTGCAGTGAGTGCAGGTGGTTTGTAATTCATTACCCAGATGGGTTCTGTTGTTCATATCCTCATGACCTTTTAAGACCGCTTACACGGCACCATTGATCCTGAATGGTAACTTTATCAAGTTCAAAGTGCTGTGAATAGGCTTGCATAATTGCATCAGCCTGAGTGTCAAGAATACCGGAGAGCAATAGTTGTGATCCGGGGCGGGTCATCTGATTGAACAGTGGTTCCAGCTGAATCAGTGGTCCGGAAAGGATGTTTGCGATTAAATAGTCCACTACTACAGGTTTTGCGTTCAAATCGGGTAGCTGGATACTGACCTGTTGTGGGTCGATATCATTGCGTATTAAATTCAGCCGCGTCGCTTCCAGAGCCTGGGGATCAATATCGATACAGTGAACTTCGCTGGCGCCCAGTTTGTGGGCCGCAATTGCCAGAATGCCTGAGCCGCAGCCATAATCCATCACGCTTTTGTTTGTCGGTGGATGCTGATCAAGAAATTCCAGACACAAAGCGGTTGTGGGATGACTACCTGTACCGAAGGCAATGCCCGGATCCAGAATAATGTTACAGGCATCAGGCTGTGGAGGTTCATGCCAGCTGGGGCACACCCAGATATTTTTACCGAACGGGATTGGGGTGTATCTATCCAGAAACACGCGTTCCCATTGCTGGTCTTCCAGTAGCTCTTTCTTGATATTGGCAACCTGCTGCTCGGGCAGTCTTGCTACCAGAGCATCGTAGAGTTCTTCCAGTGTCTGGCTTTGGTCGAATAACCCCGTGATACGGGAGTGGGACCACAGAGGTTGTTCTCCAGGAAGAGGCTCATAGATAGGTTCATCGAAAGCATCGCTTATGCTGATGCTTAAAGCTCCCAGTTCTAGCAGCTGGTTTTCGGTGTATTCCAGTTCATCTTTTGTGCACTGGACAGTAAGTTGCCACCAGGGCATATCAGGCTCCGCAGAGAAAAATACAGGAACCTGAGGTCAGGTTCCTGTGGAGTAAAGATTGAAAGGTTTAGTGAATACCCAGTTTCTTTTCAAGATAATGGATATCAGCACCACCAGCAGCAAAATTTCCATCGGTAATGATGTCATGTTGCAACTGGATATTAGTCTTGATGCCATCGATTACGATCTCAGATAAAGCACCATTCATGCGCGCAATAGCCGATTCACGTGTATTACCATAGGTAATTAACTTTCCAATCATAGAGTCGTAATAGGGAGGGACTACATAACCATTGTATATATGAGTATCCAGCCTTACACCTGGTCCACCCGGGGCATGATATTGAGTGATGGTTCCGGGTGAAGGCATGAAGGTTTTAGAGTCTTCTGCGTTCAAACGACACTCAATGGCATGACCACGTACCTTGATATCAGACTGGGCATACTTAAGTGGATTACCTGAAGCGATGGATATCTGTTCACGAATAATGTCTACACCGGTAATCATTTCAGTGACAGGATGTTCTACCTGAACACGGGTATTCATTTCAATGAAATAAAATTCACCATTCTCGTAAAGAAATTCAAAAGTACCCGCACCTTCATAACCCATGGCACGACAGGCTTCAGCGCAGCGATTACCGATAAACTCACGTTGTTCTTCGGTAATACCGGGAGCAGGGGCTTCTTCTACAACCTTCTGGTGACGACGTTGCATAGAACAGTCACGCTCGGCCAGATGGATGGCATTACCATGAGAATCTGCAAGAATCTGAATTTCGATATGACGAGGCTTTTCCAGAAATTTTTCCATATATACAACGTCGTTATTAAAGGCTGCACCAGCTTCTGATTTCGTCAACTGGATAGCATTTAACAGACTACCTTCGGCATTAACGACACGCATACCACGTCCACCGCCACCGCCTGCCGCCTTGATGATAACCGGATAGCCGATTTCACGAGCGAGTCTTATATTACGCTCATTATCATCATTAAGAGGTCCGTCAGAACCGGGAACAGTAGGTACACCAGCCGCCTTCATGGTTTTAATGGCTTCCACCTTGTCACCCATGGTGCGGATGGATTTAGCACTGGGACCGATAAACTTGAACCCACTGGATTCCACCTGTTCGGCAAACTCGGCATTTTCCGATAAGAATCCATAGCCGGGATGTATTGCAGCGGCATTAGTTACTTCTGCAGCACAGATGATAGCTGGAATGTTCAGATAGCTTTCTAATGAAGAAGGAGGACCAATGCAAACCGATTCATCTGCCAGACGAACATGTTTGAGGTCTCGATCTGCTGTTGAGTGAACGGCTACAGTGCGGATGTCCATTTCACGACAGGCTCTGAGTATCCTCAACGCAATTTCACCGCGATTTGCGATGACTATTTTTTCTAACATAATGATTATTCTCTAGTCGATGACAAATAAATCCTGGTCAAATTCGACAGGCTCGCCATTTTCCAGCAGGGCCTGTCGTATCGTGCCAGACTTATCAGCTTCGATCTGATTCATCATTTTCATGGCTTCGATGATACACAGGGTATCACCAATATTAACTTTTTGACCAACCTTAACAAAAGGCGGCGCAGTGGGTGAAGGTGAAGCGTAGTAGGTGCCTACCATCGGAGATTTTATCCTGTGCCCTGTTTTTTCTGGAGCAGCAGTTTCAACTACCTCAGCAGGAGCTGCTGCAGCAACAGGAGCTTGCATCATAGCAGGTGCCGGTGCATAGGTTTGAGGGTTAGTCTGACGACTGATTCGAACGGATTCTTCGCCTTCCTTGATTTCCAGTTCAGCAATGCCGGATTCTTCCAGCAGCTCTATTAGTTTTTTTATTTTACGAATATCCATGATGATCTCTGTACCTGTTAACTACGTAATAAAGGGTGAATTAAATTATTTGCATCGGGCTATTGCAGCATGCAGGGCAAGCAGGTAACTGTCTTTACCCAGGCCCATGATGACACCGACTGCAATATCCGATAAATATGAGTGCTGCCTGAATTCTTCACGCGCATGTACATTGGAAAGATGCACTTCGATGAAGGGGGTTTTACAACCGAGAAAAGCATCGCGAATGGCAACACTGGTGTGGGTGAAAGCAGCGGGATTGATCACTATAAAATCGGTGCCATCATCTATTGTCTGGTGTAAGCGGTCTACAATCTGTCCTTCATGATTTGACTGAAATGTAGTCAGTCCCACTTCATAGTCCCGGGCTAGATCGGTAAGTTCCTGGTTGATGGATTGTAGAGTATCTGCGCCGTAGAGGCCGGGTTCTCTAATACCCAGAAGATTCAGATTTGGACCGTGGATAACCAGGATGTTTGGCATTTTTATCGATTTTTTATAGGTTGATCAAAATTTGCTGGCAATTGAAACATACCTGCAAGATCGTGTCTAGTTTTCACTAAATTAACGACATTCGTTGCAATTTTGTACTTTTAAATTTTAAGCTCAGGCTTAATAATAGATTCAATTTGTGACTTATCTACTTCACCACTATGACGATAGATGATCTCGCGTTCGGCATTTAATATGACGGTAAATGGAAGCCCTCCGCTATTGTTCCCAAAGAATTGATTGAGTTGTCGAGCCTGCTGGTCAACTAATAGCAAAGGGTAATTAAAATCAAATTGAGTACTGAACTCGCGTACATTTTCAACGCTGTCAAAAGATAAACCAACCAACTGCAGTTGTTCGGCATGCGCTTTTTGTATTTCAATCAAATCAGGAATCTCACGCCGACAGGGGGCGCACCAGGGAGCCCAGAAATTAACCACCAGCAGTTGTTTTTGATCCCATTGATTTAACGGTTGTTGCTTTTGGTTAACGTCTGCAAGGGTAATATCTCTAAATTTAAGCAACGATTGCGGTTGAGATTTTTGTGCTTGCTCAGCAGTCACGGGAGCGCTGGCGAACTGAGGCTGGTAAATAAAATAACGGTATAGCAGGATGCCCGCCAGTGCGGACAGCATGCTAACTCCAATAACAGCTAACAGTTGGCGATTCACTTCTGCTTACTATTTTGCGTAATGTTTATTGATGTGTGCGGCAAACTCTTCACCCGTCATCTGGCCTACGACTCGACTACCTTCAATTTCCTTGCCATTGCTGTCAAAAAACAGGATTGCTGGTGGGCCGTAGATGCCGAGTGATTTCATGAATAACTGATCAGTTTTGTCATTATCGGTAACATCAGTTTGTAGCGTTTCAAAGCCAGATAATGCGGCGAGAACAGCTGGATGAGGAAATGCATATTTTTCCATTTCCTTACATGAGATGCACCAGTCAGCATAAAAATCCAGCATCACCGGTTTACCTTTAGCGCTATTTAATGCCTGTTTCAATCCTTCTTCACCCTTGATCTGCTTGAAGGTGAAATGAGCGGAAGTGGGTCCTGATCCTGTAGCAGTTACCACCGAACCTGTAATGCCTTTCAGAGGCTGGATCAGGTCTTTGCTGCCAGCGGCAACACCATACAGATAAAACAGACCATAGATGAGTAATACAAGACCCAGGCCTTTCCACAGTTTACGCCAGCCGGAGGCTGTCTCTGGCAGGCTGGTCATTGCACCCATGTAGACAGAGGTTGTGATAATAAGAATCGCCATTAACAGCATGGTGATAGAGGTTGGTAGTACACGTTCCATCAGCCAGATCGCAACAGCAATCAGGGCAACACCGAATACCGCTTTAACCGCATCCATCCAGGTTCCTGCTCGTGGAAGCAGGTTACCAGCAGTGGTACCAATAAGCAGTAGCGGCGTGCCCATACCCATACCCAGAGCAAACAATGCCAGGCCGCCCAGTTGCCAGTCCTGTGTTTGTGAGATAAAGATCAATGCGCCAACCAGCGGGGCAGTGATACAGGGCCCGACGATTAATGCCGATAGCAGTCCCATGATGCCCACACCAACCAGATTTCCACCTTCCTGCTTATTACTGAATTCGGTCAGGCGGCTCTGAATAAAAGAGGGCATTTGCAGGTCATAAAATCCAAACATGGAGAGTGCTAATAAAACAAAGATAGAGGCAAAAATACTCAGAATAATGGGGTCCTGGAACCAGGCCTGGATATTGAATTCTGCGCCAAAGCGTCCTACCACTGCTCCGGCCACCGCATAGGTTGAAGCCATGGCCAGTACATACACCAGAGACAGGGTGAATGCCTTGCGTGTTGTGATGTTATCGCCCTGACCTGCGATAATGCCTGACAGGATGGGGATCATGGGGAATACACAGGGCGTGAAAGTCAGTAACAGACCAGCCAGGAAGAATGAGCCTAGTATGATAAACAGGCTTTCGTTGGCGATGATACTGGCAAAACGATCCTGTTCATTTTGCTCGGCTGCAGGGGGTTGTGATGCCTCAGTGGCTGGCGAGGCTATCGCACTGGCAGTCGGTGTCGCATTGTCCAGTGCAGGTTTATCATCCAGAATTTCCAGGGTTTTGCTGGCTAAGTCTACCTTCAGGTATTTGGTGATTGGTGGATAACAGATTTTATCTTCTACACAGCCCTGATAGCCCATAGATACAACATATTGAGAGCTCGCACTGGCATCGCTGATAACGGGTACAGAAACCTTGAAAAAGTCGTGATAAACCTCCATCAGGCCAAAGAATTCATCGTTCTTTTCATCGCCTTTGGGTAGCGAGATAGCGCCGATAGTATGTCCTTCACCATCAAGCATCTTGAACTTCATTTTATTCTTATATAGATAGGTATGTTTATAAAGCTGGATGTCTGCCTGAATGATATTGTTGCTATCGATGACAGCCGCAAGTTGAAAGGCTTTGTCAGGATCTGGAATTTCTTCTTCATCATCCAGACCAATATCTGCACCTAGTGCCTGTAATTGGTCAAGTGGATTGGAGTTAGTGTTGGTATTATCTGCGACAGTATTGTCTGTAGCCTGTGCGAACAGATTCTGTAATTCAGCAACGCTATTATCTACCGTTTCCTGTGCAGCAACCTTAACAGGCTTGAACTCATAGGGCTGTGGTAAGACGCTAGCACTACTGGCCATATTCATGGTCAATGTCTGGTATAGCGGTGGATAGCACACACCTATATCGGCACAGCCCTGGCCGGTAGTTTTAATCTTAATCAAGTCTGGCGTTGCTGCACCATCAGCAAGAACCGGAAGCTTGATGGCTACACTGTCTCGATATATCTCTACATCACCAAAAAATTCATCATGTTTGATTTTTCCATCGGGAACAGAGGCTTCACCGAAGATGACGCCATCGGTTTCCATGTCGAAGCGAAATGCCTCGCGATACATATAATAACCGGGAGCAATGGTGTATTCGGCAACCACTGAGTTGTTTTCAACTCTGGCCTGTAGACTGAATGCTTTTTCAGGTGCGAGTAATTCTTCATCCTGAGCAAAGGATGTTTGTAGCATGCCCAGACAGGCCAGTAAGACTAAAAACTGTTTCATTATTCTCATTCGGTATTTCCTTTAATCCACTTTATATATTCATCATAGCCACCAGTAACTGGTAGCTGTAGTATTTCCGGGCATTCTTAGGGGTGTAAATCCACGATCGATTTCATCAACTCATCAACTCGATGAGCGCTGGTTTTTAATAGCATTTGATGTTCGCTGCCTGTTTGTATTTCACCATCCCAGCGATAAATTGATGTCATCTCAGGAAGGATATTGACGCAGGCAACGAGGTTTAGTTCCAGCCATTTAGCGGCAGCTTGTCTGGCTAAATGTTCATCTGGCCAGGTTGTCAGTATCAAAACGATATTTGTCATAACAATCAATATACCAGCAAAAATATGAATTATTTGTTGATTGCTATGCAATCGACCCTATATAGACTATACAGACTCACAAAACGCGCATTCTATTCCCGGCAAATATATGTTTCCAGTACTCGCAGTAATCTTTTTGGTTGTTCCCGTCGTTGAAATATACATCCTGATCCAGGTTGGTCAGGTAATTGGCGCCCTGTGGACGGTGTTCTTTGTGGTGCTTACGGCCGTGATCGGGGTTCAGTTATTAAAGCAGCAAGGACTATCTACCTTATCCAGGGCGCAGAATAAGATGAATCATGGTGAGATGCCTGCTCAGGAATTACTGGAGGGCATGGCATTAATGATGGCAGGCGCATTTTTATTAACCCCCGGTTTTTTTACCGATGCGTTTGGTTTTCTGCTATTGATACCAGCAACTCGAAAGATGATGATGCAGGTCATTATCTCTCGACTTAAGACATCTGGTCGTTTTGTGGTGAATACCCAGTCTCAACAATATCAATCAAGATCCGATCAATCGGGAGATGTGATTGATGGCGTCAATTATCGTAAGGAAGATGAATAATCGGGATAAATCCCGATTTTTTTATTTTCTCGCTTGAATCCCTACAAACTATCCCAATATAGCTTGACTACTCAGCTTTGCTGATTATGATTAGCACTCGCCAAGGTAGAGTGCTAACACTCGTTTAACTAATAATTTAGGAGATTCCAATCAATGAATATTCGTCCTTTGCATGACCGTGTGGTTGTCAGACGTATGGAAGAGGAGCGTACTACAGCAGGTGGTATCGTCATCCCTGATTCCGCAACAGAAAAACCTAGTACAGGTGAAGTGATCGCTGTAGGTAAAGGCAAAATCGCTGATTCTGGCGAAGTTTGCGCTATGGACGTAAAAGTCGGTGACAAAGTAATGTTCGGCAAGTACTCCGGTACTGAAGTGAAGGTTGACGGTGAAGAACTGTTAATCATGCGCGAAGACGACATTATGGCTGTTGTTGAATAATTAATTAGATTACGAGGATCACTTCAATGAGTGCAAAAGATGTAAGATTTGGTGATGATGCGCGCAGCCGCATGGTCAATGGCGTTAACGTTCTGGCTAACGCAGTAAAGGTAACATTAGGTCCTAAAGGTCGTAATGTTGTTCTGGAAAAAAGTTTCGGTGCCCCTACCGTAACTAAAGATGGTGTTTCAGTAGCTAAAGAAGTTGAACTGGAAGACAAGTTCGAAAACATGGGTGCACAGATGGTTAAGGAAGTTTCTTCACAAACTTCTGATATCGCTGGTGACGGTACAACTACTGCAACCGTGCTGGCTCAGGCTATAGTACGTGAAGGCATGAAAGCTGTTGCTGCTGGCATGAACCCTATGGATCTGAAACGTGGTATCGACAAAGCGGTATCGGCTTCTGTTGAATTCCTGCAGGGTATGTCCACTCCTTGTACTGACAACAATGCAATCGCTCAGGTTGGAACTATCTCTGCTAACTCTGATTCAAGCGTTGGTGGCATCATTGCTGAAGCAATGGAAAAGGTTGGTAAAGAAGGTGTTATCACTGTTGAAGAAGGTTCTTCATTCGATAACGAACTGGATGTTGTTGAAGGTATGCAGTTTGACCGTGGTTACCTGTCTCCATACTTCGTAAATGATCAGCAAACTATGACTGCAGAACTGGAAGATCCATTGATTCTGCTGTTTGATAAGAAAATCTCAAACATCCGTGAATTGCTGCCAGTACTGGAAGCCGTTGCTAAAGCTAGCAAGCCATTATTGATCATCGCTGAAGATATCGAAGGCGAAGCGCTGGCTACTCTGGTAGTTAACAGTATGCGTGGCATCGTTAAGGTTTGTGCTGTTAAAGCACCTGGTTTTGGCGATCGCCGTAAAGCCATGCTGCAGGATATCGCTATCCTGACTGGTGGACAGGTTATCTCTGAAGAAGTAGGCCTAAGTCTTGAGAAGACTACTCTGGACGACCTGGGTTCTGCTAAGAAGATTTCTATCTCCAAAGAAAACACTACTATCGTAGATGGTGCTGGAAGCGGTGAAGAAATTCAGGGCCGTATCTCTCAGATCAAGGCACAAATCGAAGAATCTACTTCAGATTACGATAAGGAAAAAATGCAGGAACGTGTAGCCAAGCTGGCTGGCGGTGTTGCAGTAATCAAGGTTGGTGCAGCCACTGAAGTTGAAATGAAAGAAAAGAAAGCCCGTGTTGAAGATGCTCTGCATGCAACTCGCGCAGCTGTAGAAGAAGGTGTAGTACCTGGTGGTGGTGTTGCTCTGATCCGTGCACGTGCAGCTATTGCTGATCTGAAAGGCGATAACGCTGATCAGAATATCGGTGTTGATATCGCACGTCGTGCTTTGGAAGAGCCACTACGTCAAATCGTATCCAATGCTGGTGATGAAGCCTCAGTTGTTACTAACAACGTTGAAGCTGGTGAAGGTAACTATGGTTACAACGCTGCGAACGGTGAATACGGCGATATGATTGCAATGGGTATCCTGGATCCAACCAAGGTAACTCGTTCAGCTCTGCAAAACGCTGCTTCTGTTGCAGGACTGCTGATCACTACTGAGTGTATGATCGCTGAAATGCCAGCAAAAGAAGGCTCTGGTGGTGCACCTGATATGGGTGGCATGGGCGGCATGGGTGGCATGGGCGGTATGATGTAAAGGGATTTACGAATACTGCGAGCGCAAGGATGCGCAAGAGCAGTGGATGTAACCCGCCCAGCATTGCTGATGTTAATGAAAGCCCCGCTTGTCGGGGCTTTTTATGCACTAATAAAAGCAGTAAATGGTTAATGTATTAAATTTATGTGATAGAGAAACTGAGTAATTGTGATCAAAAAAAACGAGTTTTTGATTTAATAATGTTTTACAATGCAGGAAGATAGCAAGTTTATACCATGAAATTTATGTGTAATCTGCTGTCTTAAATACAATTAGTTGCACGTGATCAAAGTTTTCTCGCAGTTCCGGTGGTATCGCAGAAATGCGCCTTTATCAGATTTGCAATTGATTCTTTTTATTTCTTTTAAAGGTGAATATTATGACTACAGGAACCGTTAAGTGGTTTAACGAAACTAAAGGCTTCGGCTTTATTACTCCAGCCGATGGCACAGCTGACGTATTTGTACATTTTTCTTCAATTCAGGGTGATGGTTTCAAAACTCTGAACGAAGGCCAGAATGTTACATTTGACGTTGAGAATGGTCCTAAAGGTTTGCAGGCGGCTAACGTCCATCCAGCAAACTAATAAAGATACATCAAATATCTTTTAAGAAGCCCTGCATTGCAGGGCTTTTTTTATGTCTTAATAAAAATTATCTAGCCGTTTTAGCCAAGTAATTTAAAGGTTGCACCGCAATAAGGGCACTTTGCTTCACCACCATTTTCTGCAACCGGAATATAAACACGAGGGTGAGAATTCCACAGGCTGCTGCCTTCAGTAGGGCAGTGAATCGGTAAGTCAGAGGCCTTTACTTCAACTGCGGTTTTGGCATTAGGTGTTGAGTAGTCATTCTGGTGTGCTGCTGTATTCGGGTTTACCATAATCGTTATCCAGGGTTGCTGTACGAAAATTATTTAATAAATGTCAGTAAGTCCAGGTGCTTATCATTGCGGCCATGGACCAGATCGAAATAAGCGGTTTGTAACTTTTCAGTAATGGGGCCGCGACCTTGCCCTATGGGACGGTTGTCCAGTTCACGAATCGGCGTGACTTCAGCAGCTGTTCCAGTAAAGAATGCTTCATCTGCAATATACACTTCATCACGCGTGATACGTTTTTCTTTGATGCTTAGCCCCATATCTTCAGCAAGTGCGAATATAGTTTTCCGGGTAATACCGTTTAACGCGGAAGTGACTTCAGGGGTATAAATCTGACCGTCTTTAATGACGAAGATATTTTCTCCACTGCCTTCAGCGACGTATCCTTCAGGATCGAGCAGTAAGGCTTCATCATAGCCATCATTCAGCGCCTGTTGCAGTGCCATCATTGAATTGATGTATTGGCCGTTCGCTTTTGCCTTGGTGACGGCAATGTTTGGATGGTGGCGGGTGAATGATGAGGTTTTAATGCGTATGCCTTTTTCCATACCTTCAGCGCCCAGATAGGCACCCCATTCCCAGGCGGCAACTATCACATGTACCTTTAATCCATCAGCTCGTAGCCCCATTGCTTCAGATCCATAAAACACCATTGGGCGAATGTAAGCACTGTCGAGGTTGTTATCTTTGACAGCAGCTATCTGAGCATCCATCAATTCCTGTTTGCTGTAGGGCAGTTGCATGCCCAGAATCTTGCAGGAATCGATCAGTCGATTGGTATGTGCCTCTAATGCAAAAATAGCGGTGCCCTGATCTGCATGATAGGCTCTAACGCCTTCGAAGGCTCCCATGCCATAGTGCAGAGTATGGGTGAGTACGTGCACCTGTGCTTCTCTCCATGGCACCATTTTGCCATCAAACCAGATGAAACCATCGCGATCAGACATCGACATTTTTTAATTCTCCGAGAAATTTCTATAGCTATTTAAAATTTGTTACCGGTTAAAAACTTTGTTCCAGCAAGACTTCACCTGAAGGATCTCCTGTTCCACTTCCTGAGATGCGATTTCGGGTGACAGATTCTGTAACACTCGAGTGTGTAACCACTTGTGGAAGGTTTGATAAATTTGCCCTAGTTGCAGAAAGTTATCATCAACTAATCCCAGTTGATGCAACTCATTTATCAGCCCGACATTATCAGTACTTTCACACAGGCTGGCAAATTTATTTGCATATAAAAGCACCAGAAACTGCACCATAAATTCAATATCTACCATACATCCTCGCGAATGTTTGATATTGATGTATTCTCCTTCTGGGGGATTTTTTGCCTGATACATTTTATCGCGCATTTGACTGATACTCTGAGCCAGTTCAGCTGGGTCATGTTTCTGTGTGAGAACTGATGCGCGGGTGTCTGAAAAATTTTGCACAATGCAGCGATCCCCAGCCACAAAGCGGGCACGAATGATGGCCTGATGCTCCCAAACCCAGGCTTTTTCCATCTGATAATGATGATAGGCTGAAACTGAAGAAACCAGCATGCCAGAAGCTCCATCCGGGCGCAGCCTGGTATCGATTTCGTAAAGCTTACCTGCTGCGGTAAGCAGGCTGATCCTCGAGATAATTTTCTGTGCCAGCCGGGAAAAGAAGGTTGCATTCTCTATCTCTCTTGGGCCTGTCGTGATTTGCTTTTGCCCCGTTGAGTTATGCAGGAAAATAATATCCAGATCAGATTGATAATGCAGTTCGAAGCCCCCCAGTTTGCCGTAGGCAATGATGCCGAGGGCTGGGGTGGTGGGTTGATCATTAACCAGGCATTGTGGTAAGCCATATTGCTTTACCAATGTGGCAAGCGATAAATCATAAACTGCCTGAAGCAGTATCTCGGCCAGCCTGCTGAGATGATGAGATACCTCTTCTGTATCGATCTGTTGTGCAATTTCGGCTGTTGCTATGATGATGGTTTGCTCTCGTTTGAACTGACGTAGCACGTCCAGTTCCATCTCTTCATCGCCTGCTACATTACTTAACTGCACCGACAGAGCCTGTGTGAGCATGTCTATATCAAATCGTTTATCTATATGGTCAGGATAAAGCAGGGATTCTAGCAATATCGGGTGACGCGTCACTTCACTGGCTATCCAGTTACTGCTATCAAACAGATGCACGAGTTTTATTAATAAAGGAATGTTTTGGTAAAGCAGTTCGAAATAAACACTACGGCCTGCAATCGAAGATAACAGATTTAGCATTTTATCTAATAGCTCACTTTGCTGCTTGTGCTCTGCAACCAGTTTAAGTAGTTCTGGGAAAAAACTACGGAAGCGCTTTTTGGCCTTATCAGACATGTAAACCAGCGCTTTAGATTGATAGAAGTCTGTCAGCTTTTGGTGTATGTCCTGAGTGTTTAGAAATCCGAGTTTTGAAATTGCCGTCAGGTGTTCATCCTCATCCATTTCATCCAGATGGCTTTCGGGGGCAAGTGAAGAGGGCCGCGATTCATCCTGAATAAATAACGAAGCAAATATTGAACTAACAGCTTTCTGGTGCTTATCGAGTCTGGAATTTAAGGCATCCCAGTTGTCGAATCCGGCTAGCAGACTAATTCTATCCAGGTAATTCTGTTTGTCGGGAATATCATGTGTCTGTTGATCATTGAGCATCTGTATGCGGTTTTCCAGCAAACGCAAAAAGTCATAGGCTTCGTGCATGATATCGATCGTTGGTTGATCGGTAATTTCCTGAACAGACAGTACATGCAGGGCTTTGTACAGGCTAGGGGTTTGTAGCAGGTGATTTCTACCGCCTTTTAGAATTTGATAAGCCTGCACAAAGAACTCTATTTCGCGTATACCACCGTGGCCGGTTTTAACATTAAGTTTCTGATTACTTCTTTGGGCTTTCTGGTCGATTTTATGTTTCATCTGTGCCAGCCCTTCAAAAACCCGATAGTCGTGGTAGCGCCGGTAAACAAAGGGTTTGATAATTGAATGCAGATATTTTTTGTCGCTTTCAGACCCGGTGATAACGCGCGCCTTTACCATCGCGTATTGCTCCCATTCGCGACCATGTAACTGATAATAATGTTCAAAGGCATGATGACTAAGAACGATGGGGCCGGAGTCACCCCAGGGGCGCAGTCTTAGATCTACCCGGTAAACAAAACCATCTGCGGTCATATCATTGAGTAGCTGTTTGATTAATTTGACGGCATTGGTAAAAAACTGGTTATAGCTGAGCTGGCCAAAACCTTTAAGCTGTCCATCCTCACTATAGCTGCATATCAGGTCGATATCGGATGAAAAGTTGAGTTCACCACCTCCCAGCTTGCCCATACCAATAATATTCAGTTGCATTGGTGCACCATCCTCATGTACAGGCTGACCGTGTTTGGCGCTGAGTAATTCTTCGACCTTGTGTTGTGTCTGTTGAAGCAGATAATCAGCCAGCTGAGTTAAATGCAAAAGGGTATTTTCCACGCTTTCTCTTTGGCAGATATCCAGATAGATAATCTCCACCAGCTTCTGATGACGAAACAGTCGCAGCTGTTTTTTGATTTCATCAATATCCTGCAGGGGCTGCAGACAATTCTCTAACTGCTCAGAGTTGAGTTCAAAGTGTTGACAGTGTTTCAGGTTGTCGAGAAATTGTGGGTTTTTGGCTAGTTGAGCGGTCGCATAGTTACTCCCGAGAGCGAGCTTTTTTATCGATTCATTAAATTCAGGATCCGAGCATTGTCTGTTGATCAACTGCTGCTGTAACTGTTCCCAGTGGAACAGGTCAGGGCTGATCAGCGTGTCAAAAGTATGCATATAGGCCAATCCTTTTTGTTGCAAATGAGAAAGATTATTATTTACAGTAATGTTGTGTTTGTTTAATATTGCACAAACCTTAATTATCTTTCTCAATTATATAGGAGCCCATACTGTGAGACTAAAACATCTGGCCATCATTATTGCGCTATTGTTTTCCTTTAATGCACTGGCCGAAGAGGTAAATGTCTATTCTGGTCGCAAGGAAAATTTAATCAAGCCGCTACTTGATCGGTTTACGGCAGAAACCGGCATTAAAACGAATCTGGTCACAGCGGGAGCTGATAAGCTACTGACTCGCTTGAAGAGTGAAGGGCGTAATACACCAGCGGATGTTTTTATTACAGTAGATGCAGGTCGTCTGTATCGGGCCAAAAAAGCGGGCATATTTGCCAGTGTGAATGATGACGTTCTTAATGCTGCTGTTCCATCAAATCTGCGTGATCCTGATGGTAACTGGGTAGGTCTGTCTCAGCGTGCACGAGTGATTTTCTATGTAAAAGACCGTGTTCAAGCTGATGATCTATCGCGTTATGAAGACCTGGCTTCAGATAAATGGAAACATAAGATCTGTATTCGAGGTTCCAGTAATATCTATAATCAGTCACTGGTAGCCGCAATGCTGGCCGCTGATGGTCCAGAAGCAACCGAGCCGTGGGCGAAAGGACTGGTTGCAAATATGGCTCGCCCACCGAAAGGTGGTGATCGCGACCAGATCAAGGCCGCTGCTGCCGGGCAATGTGATATTGCTATTGCCAATACCTATTACTACGGCATGATGTTAAACAGTAAGAAAGACCCCGCTCAGGTAAAAGCAGCCCAGGCAATGGGTATCATCTGGCCCAATCAGCAGGACAGGGGTGTACATGTGAATATTAGTGGTGCAGGTATTACCAAACACGCAAAGAACCCGCAGAATGCTCTTAAACTTTTAAAATTCCTGGTGAGTCCGGAATCACAGAAGTGGTATGCTGAAGTTAATTATGAATACCCAGTGAATGCAAAAGCTGAAACCAGTGCGTTGTTGAAAAGCTGGGGTAATTTTAAATCGGATAACTTGAATCTAGATGTATTGGGTAAAAATAATGCTGAAGCGGTGCGGATTATGGATAGAGCCGGTTGGAAATAAACAGCATATTTCGTTGTTGATAGATAAAAAGGTGTCCTTTTGACGGGGTTTTTAGGACGCTCCTGGAAGCACAGTATAATATTGGTTGCTCTGGTACTGAGTATTCCAATATTTACTGTCGCCAGTTTTGTATTTCAGTCTTCAGGTGAAAACTGGGCGCATCTGAAACAGACGGTGCTACCCGAATATCTGCTAAATTCCGCCATACTGGTGGTGGGTGTTAGCATAGGCACACTGTTACTTGGTGTATCTACTGCATGGTTAACCTCAATGTGCCGCTTTCCGGGAAAACGCTGGTTTGTCTGGTTATTGTTATTACCGCTGGCTATGCCCCCTTATATCATCGCCTATACCTATACTGGGATGTTCGATTTTGCCGGTCCGGTGCAAACCTTAATACGTGAATTGACTGGCTGGGGGTATGGTGATTATTACTTTCCAGAAGTTCGCTCCATGGGTGGCGCAATTACCATGCTTTCTCTGGTGCTCTATCCCTATGTCTATCTGTTAGCACGCTCAGCCTTTCTGGAACAGTCAGTCTGTGTGCTGGAAGTGAGTCGCACGCTGGGTTGTGGGCCCTGGTGTAGCTTTTATCGCGTAGCCTTACCTCTTGCCCGTCCAGCAATTGTTGCGGGGCTGTCATTGGCTTTGATGGAAACCCTGGCGGACTATGGTACGGTTTCCTACTTTGGTCTTGGCGTTTTTACTACGGGTATTTTTCGCACCTGGTTTGGTATGGGGGATCAGGTAGCTGCAGCCAAGATGGCTGCATTATTATTGATGTTTGTATTCACTCTGGTAGTCATTGAAAGGGTTTCTCGTAAACAGGCAAAATATCACCACACCACGAATAAATATAACCAGTTGCCTGAATTTCAGCTTGGAGGTAGCAAGGCTATGCTTGCATTCCTGGTTTGTCTGTTACCGTTATTGATGGGTTTTCTCATACCGGCAGGTCAACTCAGTTACTGGGCCTGGTTAACCTATGAAGAAATGGTAGACGATTCATTTTTCACGCTAACTTTACACACAGTATTGCTGGGATTATCCGCCGCTATGCTTTCCCTGATGTTGGCAGTGTTTCTGGCCTATGGAAAACGAATGCTATCTGGGAACTCAGTAACGGCTGCCATAAGGGTGGCAGCAATTGGCTATGCTATACCTGGCACCGTAATAGCTGTAGGAATAATTATTCCTTTCGCCTGGGTGGATAATCAACTTGATGGATTCATGCGGGTTCAGTTTGACTTTTCTACCGGGCTAATCTTTAGCGGTACATTGTTTGCCGTTATGTTTGCCTATATGGTGCGGTTTCTGGCGGTGAGTCTGCAAACTGTTGAATCAGGATTGGGTAAGATCAAACCATCAATGGATGAGGCATCACGTTCATTGGGTTATAGCCCACGCGAAACTCTGTTTAAGATTCATATGCCGTTGATGAAAGGATCTTTACTAACTGCTTTACTAATCGTTTTTGTTGATGTGATGAAAGAGTTACCGGCAACCCTGATTCTACGACCTTTCAATTTTAATACACTGGCTGTACGAGCATTTGAACTGGCATCGGATGAGCGCCTGGCCGATTCATCTACCGCCGCATTGATGATTGTATTGGTCGGTTTATTACCGGTAATCTATTTGAGTAAATCAATTGCACAGTCAAGAGTTTCTGAGGCCTGTAAACACTAATTTTGATTGTCACTGTTATGACTAAAATACCGCCAATCTAGGCGCGAGGAGAGAGGTTTGGTTACTCCAAATAAACGACGAGCAAAGCTTCCGCTCCTGCTCAAGCACCTTACCTACGTCCATGTAGGTAACAACGAGTGGCGGTATTTTAGCCATCACCCGAAGCACCCAAAGGGCATAAAGGCTGGGACCATTTTTCCTCCAGCGGCGTTATCAGTCGCTTATGTAGAACAACTACACAGCGCTCCTTCTGCCTTGCTGGAAAAAAAATGGTCTCCAGCAGTGTCAATCAAA
>JBNLGQ010000086.1:0-18363 GCA_050306135.1 Gammaproteobacteria bacterium | reverse complement strand
CGAGAATGTAGGAAATCTCGTTAAATCTTCTACAAATATATAGTTGCAAACGACGACAACTACGCAATCGCCGCTTAATAACCGGTAGGTTGCTGTCGGACTGGAGCCGTGTCTATGCGTCCAGGTTCATTCGTGAACATCCGGCATCGCTCTCATAGAATCGTGATGGAAGCTCGTTCGGGGCCGAAGCACTAAACAAGTACCGAAATCGCTGTCTGTTTTCCCCGTCCGGCGGGTAGCGGCCAGTTAAACTAAAAGTCGGAATAAGCATGTAGAGCCAATGGCAGAGGACTGGCGGACGGGGGTTCGATTCCCCCCGTCTCCACCACACACAAAGGGTTACCCGTTTAGGGTAGCCCTTTTTTTTGTGAATATGGAGGTGGATGAGAATCCCTGTTGGGTTGTTAGCTACGGATTTAGATCAGCTCTATCACTGCTGTATATACTTTCCAGGCAACTGTGATGATATCCTTTCATTCAAAATTCAAATCATGGCTGACCAGCAATGACGCAGAACATTAATTTCAACCGAAGAGACTTCCCTGCAGATTTTCTGTTCGGAACCGCAACCTCGGCCTATCAGGTCGAAGGTCATCAATACGGCGCGGCCGGAGAAACTCACTGGGATAGTTTTGCGGCTACACCTGGTAATGTGGTACGCAGTGAAAACGGTAATATTGCCTGCGATCACTATCATCGTTACGAATCCGATCTCGATCTGGTGCGCGATGCCGGATTTGACTGCTATCGATTTTCTACCAGTTGGGCTCGGGTTTTACCGCAAGGCCGGGGCAAGCCAAATCCGGCGGGTCTCGATTTTTATGACCGCCTAGTTGATGCAATGCTGGCCCGTGACCTGAAACCCTGCGCCACCCTGTACCATTGGGAACTGCCTTCAGCGCTGGCGGACCTGGGAGGATGGCGCAATCCGGATATCGCCAACTGGTTTGCCGACTTTAGCGAAATCATCATGCATAGAATTGGTGATAGGTTGTTCAGTGTTGCTCCAATCAATGAACCCTGGTGCGTCAGCTGGCTCAGCCATTTTCTGGGTCATCATGCACCTGGTCTTAAGGATATTCGCGCGACTGCCCGTGCCATGCATCATGTGTTGCTGGCACACGGCAGGTCTATCCAGGTCATGCGTGCAATGGGAGTCAAAAACCTGGGCGCTATATTTAACATGGAATGGGCTGAAGCTGCCTCGGACAGTCCGGCGGACCGTAATGCTGCCGAACGCTACGACGGATATTACAACCGTTTTTTTATCCAGGGGGTTACACAGGGGAGCTACCCAGAGGTGGTTCTGAAAGGGCTTGAACCCTACCTGCCTGAAGGTTGGGATCAGGATTTCGACATTATTTCGCAGCCGCTCGACTGGTGCGGATTGAATTACTATACCCGTAGTATGATAAGTGCCGATGACTGTAGCTGGCCTCATTTGCGCGAAGCCTCTGGTCCATTACCTAAAACCGCCATAGGCTGGGAAATTTACCCTGAAGGGTTATCCCGCTTTCTGAAGCGGATCGCAGAAGAATACACAGGTACTCTGCCCCTTTATATTACCGAAAATGGCATGGCCAGCAACGACCAGGTGATATCGGGTCAGGTCGAAGACCCAGACCGTATTGATTTCCTCAATCGACATATTGCAGAAGTAAAGCGAGTGATGGATGACGGTGTCCCGGTCAAGGGCTATTACATATGGTCGTTGCTAGACAATTATGAATGGTCTCTCGGTTACGACAAACGATTTGGTCTGGTACATGTGAATTTTGACAATCTCAAGCGTACCCCAAAACAATCCTATCATCAGTTGCAGCAGGCGCTACACCGAGCCTGAGTGCGAATACCACTACAACCTTCAGCAAATGATGTCTGCTCTGGCCAAATTATGTAATCGCTATTTCCTGTATAACAACGATTCACCATCAGCGAATATGTGAACTTTGTCAGCTGCTGCTGTTACCCGTACATCCTTTCCGCGTAGATCGCTGTGTATGCCGGGTAGCTTGGCGATATAACCATTGCCAGCCTGGGTTTCGGATTCAAAATAGAGCAATGTTACCTCACCCAAGGCTTCGGTGATATCGACCTTACCCTGGTAAATAAAGGCATCTTCTGTCGCTACGAAATCTTCCGGGCGCACACCGATATTGACCTTTCGCCCCTTGTCCTCATCGCGGGTTGGTACTGAGGATTTCGCCACACCACCACCATCGAGCTCGATCGTGGTTTCCTCACCGGTTACGGTTATTATACCCGCCAGCAGATTCATTGCGGGTGAACCGATGAACTGTGCGACGAACTCATTTCGTGGTTGTTCGTACAGCTCCAGCGGCGGTCCGACCTGTGCGATACCTTTATTGGCTAGCACTACAATACGACTGGCCAGCGTCATCGCCTCGACCTGATCGTGGGTAACATAAATCATCGTGCGATCGGGCATCGCTTCCTTTAACCGTGCGATTTCGATGCGAGTTGCAACCCGCAGAGCAGCGTCGAGATTCGAAAGAGGTTCATCGAACAGGTAAACCTTGGGATCACGTACGATAGAGCGACCAATAGCGACTCGCTGACGTTGCCCGCCAGACAGGGCTTTCGGTAAGCGATCAAGATAGGGTTCGAGCTGCAGAATACCAGCGGCCTTGGCGACAGCGGCGTCTATTTGAGCCTGCGACTGTTTTGCAATGCGCAATGCAAAAGACATGTTTTCACGTACCGTCATGTGCGGATAAAGTGCATAAGACTGGAACACCATTGCAATGCCACGCTGTGCCGGCGGTACATCATTAACTTTCTGACCATCGATTTCGAGAGTACCGCCAGTGATTCGCTCCAGACCAGCTATCATCCGCAGCAACGTTGACTTGCCACAACCCGAAGGACCGACAAAAACAATCAGCTCACCGGCTGCAATGTCGAGATTAATATTTTTTAGAACATTGATATTGCCGGGATAGGTTTTATCGATTCCGCTCAGTTTCAAATCAGCCATTAGTGGTCACTCCTCTTCTCTTCTGCGATGGCGTATTGCCAGCCATCTAGTATTAACGCTCCAGATGGCGATACTTCCCTGCCACCAACGCAGTCGCCTATATTCCTCCATCTCCCTTCTGGTAACGTAGCCTCCACCGGCTCATCACCAATATTGAACAGGCAAGCTATGGTTGTGTTCGAACTACGTCTGACAAACCCTAACAGTGAGCCCTGCGCAATAAATATTTCGATCTCGCCCACAGCTAATGCCTCATACTTATGGCGTAAAGCGATTACCGCACGATAATGGTTAAGAATGCTTGAGGGGTTTACTTCCTGTACCGACACAGCCTGCATCTGCTGTTGTGAACTCGCAGGCAACCAGGGTCGCACATGAGAAAATCCCGCGTTCTCGGCCATTTCTTCCCAAACCATTGGTGTGCGGCAGCCATCACGTCCCTTGTACTCAGGCCAGAACTCTATGCCATAAGGGTCCTGTAAATCCGCATAAGGTACATCAGCCTCGTACAGGCCGAGTTCATCTCCCTGATAGATACACACGGCACCACGCAGGCAGACCTGTAGCGTTGCGTACAACCGGATACCCGCATCCGACAGCTTCCAGCGACTAGGGAAACGCATAACATCATGATTGGAGAACGCCCAGCAGGGCCAGCCCGTAGACGCTACCTGTGCAATGCCTGCGAACACCTCGGCAATCCACTCCGGTGTCGCCGGTTTCGCGTACATCAGTTCGAAGGAGTAACACATATGTAGTCGGTCGTTGCCCGCAGTGTACTCGCCGAGAACTTCAAGCCCGCGCTGAGACTCACCCACTTCGCCCAGTGAAGTGCAGGCTCCGTAGGAATCGAGCAGTGCGCGAAAACGTTTTAGAAAATCGATGTTTTCCGGACGTGTTTTAGAATACAGGTGTTCCTGATGATTGTATGGATTCACTGATGGCGCAGTCGACGAATTACGTCGCTCCAGTGGCAATGCGGGGTTATCTCGCAACTTAGCATCGTGAACAAAGAAATTCACCACATCCAGGCGAAAGCCATCCGCTCCACGCTCAAGCCAGAACCTGACCACGTCGAGTAAAGCATCTTGTACTGCGGGACAATGAAAATTCAGATCTGGCTGGCTAACCAGAAAATTGTGCAGATAATATTGTTGCCGAATCGTATCCCAATGCCAGGCGGGGCCACCGAATACTGATAGCCAGTTATTTGGAGGCGTACCATCAGGCTTTGCATCGGCCCATACATACCAGTCCGCACGGGGATTATCGTGACTCGCACGACTTTCGGCAAACCAGGGATGTTGATCCGAAGTATGGCTCAGTACAAGATCCACCATGATCTTGATTCCAAGTTCATGCGCGGTTTTCACCAGGGTATCGAAATCGTCAAGCGTACCAAACATGGGATCGATATTTCGGTAGTCACTAACGTCGTAACCGTAATCCTTCATGGGTGAGCTGAAAATGGGTGAAATCCACAGCACGTCAACACCTAGTGCTGCGATATAGGGTAAACGTTGGGTGATGCCTGCTAGATCGCCAATGCCATCGCCGTTACTATCCTGGAAGCTGCGCGGATAAACCTGATAGATCACGCAGCCTCGCCACCAGTCCTTATTTTGATTGCAGGAATTCGACAGGTTTTCCATACCCTACTTGACCGAACCAGCTAGCAGACCACGCACAAGGTATCTTTGCATTAGAAAAAATACTGCTAGCGGTATTGCTATAGACACGAATGCGGCTGTGGCAAGAATCTCCCAATTACCACCTCGTGTACCGAGTAGCTCAACGATCTGGTTAGTCATGACCGTGGTCTCACCAGTGGCGTCGATTAAAAACACCTTGGCGACCAGCAGATCATTCCAGGTCCATAAAAACTGGAAGATGGCAAACGATGCCAGTGCTGGAAAAGATAATGGTAGAATAATCCTGGTGAAAATCTGGAACTCGGTTGCGCCGTCAACGCGAGCGTTTTCGATGATGTCGCGTGGCAACCCAACCATGTAATTACGTAGCAGGTATACCGCAAGCGGTAACCCGAACCCCGTGTGCGCCAGCCACACCCCGAGATACCCCTTACCTATGCCTACGCTAAGATGCAGTTTTAATAATGGGATCAATGCCAGTTGCAACGGTACCACCAGCAATCCGACCACCAACGCGATGAGCAGCGCTCGTCCGGGGAATTCCATCCACGCTAGCGCATAGGCTGCAAACGCGGCAATCACAATGGGGATGATCGTTGCAGGAATGGTGACCGTCAGTGTATTGAAAAATGCCTTAGACATACCATCGACGTTCTTTTCGTCAAGCAACATATTGTGATAATTGTTGAAGGTGAAATCGGGCGGGGTCTGCGCAGTGACAAAGACACGTTGACCTCGCCCTTTCATGCGATTCTCGGGGCCTGACCAGATGTAGTTTCCGGCCGCATCCACGGTAATGGTTTCACCTTTCTTGAGATCAGCCTCATCACCAGGCTTATAATCGCTGATGTGCAACGACGAGGTACCCCAGGTACTAATCACTGCTTCAACGCCTTCGTCGAATAGATTGCCCTCAACGAAATAGCGTCCATTGCGTTCAACCCGATTTTCATCAGGATCAGCTGCTCGCAATACAAGATTCTGTTCAACGTCACCAAGTGACTGCCACCAACCATTGGTCACAATCTGGTCTGCGGTACGAAAAGATGACACGAACAGACCGACAGTTGGAAACAGCCACAACAGGACTAACATTAGTACCGACAGATGTACGGCCCAGACTAACGATGATTTAGTTCCAGCAATATTATCCATCAGCTCATCTCCTTACGTGCGTTCATAACATTCCAGACCAGTATTGGCGTCACCAGTAACATGATGATGATCGCGCTGGCCGAACCGATGCCCCAGTCGTTGGCGCGGAACAACTTATCGAACATGTAATTGGCGAGCACCTGGGTTTTCCACTGGCCATTTGTCATCGCATACACGATGTCGAATACCTTGAGTACCGTCAATGTGATGGTGGTCCAGACCACCACGATGGTGCCCATGATCTGCGGTACCTTAATCTTAAAAAATACCTGGAAAGGATTGGCCCCATCGACAATCGCTGCCTCAATGGTTTCTTCGGGGATACCGCGCAATGCCGCAGACAGTATTACCATGGCAAATCCAGTCTGAATCCAGATCAGCACCACCATCAGGAAAAAATTATTCCAGAATGGCAACGTCAGCCAGTTTTGAGGTTCGCCGTAAGCGTAATCTACGCCGAATACATGCACAACGTTGTACAGTGCCAGCAATCCAAGCCAGATGCCTAGCGCGGACAGGCCTATTTTTAATAGATTGATCAGCTTGCCGCTGTCTGATCGTCCTTTAAAGATCGGTTTAAGAATAATCCATGCGGAATAAAGCACCAAAGCTGCAAACGCAAGCAGCAGTATCGCAGGCAGCAGACGCAGGAACAGGAATGAACCAAAGCCTCCCTCGAACTGCAGCCAAACCGCGTTCATGACTCCAATTTGCGATTGTTCTACGGGACGTGCGTCGTATATCAGTTTGAAGATGACCGATGCACCGACGAAGGAGATTGCCATCGGCATGAAGATCAGGGATTTGGCGATATTACCCCAACTTATACGATCAGTAAGCTGGGCCACCAACAGGCCAAATGCGGTTGAGGTTGCAGGAACTACAATCAACCACAACATGTTATTACGCATCGCCTCCCAGAATTTCGGTTCACCAAACATTTGCTGATAATTGGCTAAACCAACAAAGGCACCGTCCAGCGAACGGTCAGTAAATGACAGGCGCAGGGTTTCGAATACCGGGTATGCCAGATATAGACCGAGAGTGAAGATCGCCGGAAATAAAAACAGCCAGGGACGTACGAGATTGGCTCGATTAATGTTGCGTCCAGCGTCATCCAGCCGTGGTGGAAAAATATACCTGTCCAGAACCAGATTGGCGAGGTAGAAATACCCTAAACAGCCACCTACACCGAGGATAATGGTAATCACCCCTTGGATTGCAGGATGCATAATCGTCTCCTTTCTATCCGCTTATAATGTCTTTATTTCATAGCGTCCCAGGATTTTTGGATTTGATCCGCGACCGCCTGTGCCGATTTACCACCGGTATAATCAACCATGCCGGTCCAGAAGGTACCCGCACCCACAGCTCCCGGCATCAGGTCTGAACCGTCAAAACGAAAAGTGGTCGCTTTGAGCAGGATGTCATTCATCTTGCGTAAGGTAGGATCGGCGAATTTTGTTGAATCCACGCCCAGGTGTGGCGTCAGAAAACCCTTGCGTGCCATCCAGATTTCATGAGCCTTCGGTTCACGCAGGAACTTCAGCAGATCTTGCGCTCCCTTGCTATTGTTGGTAATCGCCCAAACTGTGCCGGCACCGAGTACGGGCTTGCCCAGATTTTTATTGGCATAGGCAGGAAAATAGAAGAAATCGGCATCTTCACCAACTTCGGTACCCTCGGGAAAGAATGCAGGAATAAAGCTGGCCTGTCGGTGCATATAGCACTGTGGCGGCGATGAGAACAGACCTTTTGGGCTATCGCGGAAATCAGTGGATGCGACCGCGCTCGCACCGCCAGCGACATACTTGTCATTGCGTGCGAATGCACCGAATTCCTCGATTGCGGCAACAACATGCGGATCGTTGAACTTGACCGAATTATTAACCCAGCCATCGTAAACCTCGGGAGGTTGAGTGCGCAGCATCATATCCTCCACCCAGTCGGTGGCAGGCCACCCGGTGGCACCGCCGGATCCCAGCCCGATGCACCAAGGGGTTCCGCCATCTTCGACGATCTGATCTGACAATGCCTTGAGCTCTTCCATTGAGGTAGGAATATCATAACCAGCGTCATCAAAATTTTCTGGTGAGTACCAAACCAGAGATTTGACGTCCACCTTATAGAAAAAACCGTATAAATCCTTTTTACCGTTCTTGCCTTCAAAGGTGCCAAGGTCAACCCAGGACTGTCCGGCAGCGTAGTTTTTACGCACCCAATCCGCAGTGTCGGGGGCAAGAGGGGTTAGAAAGCCGCGTTTGGCCATACCCGAAGCAAGTCCCGGTTGCGGGAAAACGGCAACGTTAGGCGCAGAACCAGCCTCTGCGTCTACCATTATCTGCTGCTCGAAAGAATCTGATCCAACGTAACGCACATCATGACCTGACTCAGAAGCAAAAGCAGACAACACCGCTTCAACATTTTCCTGATCGGGTCCGAGCCAGGGACCGAACACCGTAACCTGCTCGGCCTGAGCAATAGAAAAATTCACGGACAGTGCGACTGCACTAGCAATTATTATCTTTTTCACATCCCTCTCCTTATATGACCGTTTTGAATATATTTTTTATTTCTGCAATCAGTCTACATCAGTTGTTGAAAAAATATCAATTTCCTATCGACATTAATGCGCTTAATTATAAGCCTGGATAAATTTAGAATAATACAACTGATTCCCATGCTCGGCCCTGGAGTCGTTCTTCGCCCTAAAGCCAAGACCTTTTAGGCGTCTGTGTCGGAACCCCTTCTTTTCTCGTTATGGCAACGCTGCAAACTACAGCCCGAGCTCAGTTAATCCAGGATGATCTTCAGGTCTGGGCCCCAGAGGCCAGTGAAACTTTCGTTCACTCTCAGCAATAGCTACATCATTGATGCTGGCGTGGCGTTCGGTCATTAAACCTTTATCATTGAATGCCCAGTTTTCATTGCCATGACTGCGAAACCAGTTACCATTTGTATCATGACTTTCATACACATAGCGCACAGCAATTCGGTTATCGTGAAAAGCCCATAGTTCTTTGATCAGCCGATACTCTAATTCCCTTTCCCATTTACCGGTTAAAAACTCAATGATTTGTGAGCGCCCTTGTACGAACTGATCTCTGTTTCGCCACTGGCTATGCAGACTGTAAGCAGTGGCAATTTTTTCGGGATTTTTATTGTTCCAGGCATCCTCGGCTAAACGTATTTTTTTAATCGCACTCTCTTTGCTAAAGGTCGGCAGGGGTTGGCGAATATCTTCAACGGCTAAATCAAAATTCATTACTTTATCTCTTAAGGTTTAATGGTTTCTCTGGTTAATGCTACAACTTCTTATGTTTTAATCAGCGCAACCTGCATTGCAATTTCTTCTTCACTGAATCTTGGGGTAATGTGTTGAGAACAATTCCAGTCAAAGCCTTCTATGTGAATCAAAAACGCACGCTCTACCCTGGCTCTATAATCTGCGACCTCCAATCTGGTGAGCATATCCCTGTCCTGCTCAGACAGCTGAAAAATTCTACCCATCATTTTTAAGCGACGGCGATTCGGGTAGTCCATAAAAAATAGAGCGACTCGATTATTGGTCTTGAAATTACCCGTACTTACATATTGGCGATTACCCCTGAAGTCAGCAAAGCCAATGGTCCTATCATCAATGACACGCATAAAACCCTTCGGTCCACCCCTATGTTGAACATAAGGCCAGTTAGTTTCACTTACGCTAGCCATATAAAAACTATCTCGCTGCGCAAGAAACTCGATCTCGTTTTGAGTAAGCCGGTGATTGAAATCTTCACCGCTATCCATACGAGCATAACTGTCTCGACTGTTGTGCTGCTTCTGCAACGCTTTTACGGTTTTAGTAAAAGCGATCTGGGCATATTTATGGGGCAAGGAATCTCCTCCTGATTAACTTCAATACATCGGCTTTACTAATAACATCTTTTGAAATATCAATTTCTAAACGACGCATACTGACCAAAACTGGATTAAAGACATAACGTTTGTTTAGCTATGAAATTAGTTTGCCTATTAATGATTGATAAAAGAATACTCGTGATTCACAATTCATTATTTCGTTTTACGGAATAATAATGGATCAACTCCACATCATGTCTGTGTTCGTAGCGGTGGCTGATCTACAGGGTTTTGCCCCTGCTGCACGTAAGCTGCATATGTCTCCACCAGCTGTAACCCGAGCTATCGCCGCATTAGAAGAAAGTATTGGCGTTAAATTGCTTGTCCGCACTACCCGTCATGTAAAAACTACAGAAGCCGGGCAACGTTATCTGCAGGATGCCCGGCGCATTCTGCATGAAGTTGAGCGAGCTAATAATGCGGTACAGGGTATCCACAGTGAACCAAAAGGATTGTTGCGTATCACCGCCCCAGTGTTATTTGGTCAGCAACATGTGCTACCCGTTATTGTTGACTATTTAAATGAATACCCAGAGACCCAGGTAGATAACGTATTACTAGACAGGCTGGTAAACATTTTAGAAGAAGGTTTTGACCTGGGTATACGTATTGGAAATCTACCTGACTCATCAATGCACGCTCGTTTAGTCGGAAAAGTATCACTGATACTGGTAGCTTCACCTGAATACATACAACGACATGGCCTGCCCAAATCTCCCAAAGATCTGCAACAACATACGGTCATTGCATCCAGCGCTGGGGATTTAACACATGACTGGCATTTTGAAAAATCAGCCACAACTTTGACCGTTCGCATGCATCCAAGGCTCACTGTAAATACCAATCAGGCCGCTATTAATGCTGCAAGACAGCACTTAGGTATTACACGTGTGATCTCTTATCAGGTGAGTGAAGATTTGGCTCAAAGACATTTAGTAACCGTATTACCTGACTATCAGTTGGCGCCATTACCTGTTCACATAGTACATCGCGAAGGACCTAATCCATCAAACAAGGTAAGAAGCTTTATCGATATGCTTGCAGAACGTTTAAAAGTAGAAATACAATGACATAAACCCCATAGAGTGCCGTGCTTTCACTCAGGACAGCGCGGTGATCTATAAACCTGATTAATATCCCACTACAGTAAAGATTAGATCCCTTACTTCCGTATTCGCTACATATATCCCTGTAGCATTTCTGCCACGCCCCATTCCTTGCGATACTTGATATAACCACTCTTTCTGTTTCCTATGATCGGCACGGGACCCCATAGCACTAGTGGTGAATTTAATATCAAATGCATTCCCAGACGAAGCGTGGGAAAGAGAGAGGAGCAGATATTACGACAGCAATATAAAAAAACATTCGACAGGCTCACATCATGAGCCACTACCCATCTTACACTAATCGAAATTGATCAGGATACCTTTTCCTGTTCATCGAATTGTCATTAATTTTCAAACTCTAGTGAGGCTGGCATGCATACTTTAACTAATCATAGTGATACCTGTTCAAACCGTGATTCATTATTTTCTAAGCAAAATATGACACCATTACCTGCTGGCGATTGCCAGTTATATTCATCACTTAACTGTAATCGCATCGCTCTGAAATGTTTAAAGATCAGGGGTAATCAATTCTCAGAATCATTAATGATGATGTCGGTAGGCAGTTTGCTACAGTGGTTTGATCAGCAACTTGTTAAGCCAATTCGGATAATTGAAGAAGACTCGGTTCGAGAAATCACAGTTTTCGACTGTGTTCAATACCAGTGTCATGAAGCAACAAAATCATTTAACAGCTATCTTCGTGTTGGAAAATCTCAAACACGGCAGATTCCCTGTCGGGTTTCTTTAGACCAGTTATTGCCTAAACAATGGGTGGAAGCAGTCCTGACACTGGCCGTTGCTGCGGATTATCTCAAACAAATCCGAATGAATCGCGAGGTTTACCGATGCCTACAGGAAGAAACCCTAAAACTGGTACAACGTGACCCCCGCTTCCAGCATTTGATTGAAAACCTGCTCCCCAGTGTTCTGTTGCTGGATGAGCAGTTACTGGTGATTGCACATCAACTATTACCGCATGGGAATGCCAGCTTTGAAGATCTGACTCTGATCTGGCGCAATAAGCGTGTCTATCAGAAAATGGTTGATGAGGTAAACCCCTTATTACGCCTGTTTCATCTGACCCGTTTGCAACGCATGAAGCGAAATGGTGGTAGGGCTGGCACAAAGACTACACAAGGTAAGCAAACAGAAAATCTGGCTTTGATAGCAATTTTTTGAGATCTACCACACCTTATAGCAATAAATAGTCGATTTAATGAGACTGTTTGTGAACCCTGACCGGGTTTGAGAGATACTCGTCCCTATACTTAAAGACGTCTAAATTCGAGATATGACCGTGATGTTCTATGTTGAAGATACAACTAATGTGAAAGAGCTCGTTCAAGAGGACGACCATTTACTGATTCTGGATGGCACTACCTGCCTGGATTACCTGAATGATGAGACTGATACAAAAAATGGCGGCTGGTTTCAATCTATTTGGGATTCACTAAAGAACCTGTAATCAGTTCGACTTTGTATATAGCTTAATAACCTGAAAGGTCAGCTATGAGTTTGAACTGCTATCCAGCTCGACCCGGTTTCTTCCCTTCTTTTTTGCACGATAAAGTGCCTTATCCACACGAGCGATAACGGTATCCGCCATTTCATCCTGTTGATGGGTAGCAACCCCAAAGCTGGCAGTGAGTTTACCCACCTCAGGGAATTTTGCCCCCTCAATACGTTTTCGAAGTTTTTCAGCCAGATTCTGCCCCCCTTCTAAATCAGTTGCAGAACAGATAATAAGAAATTCTTCACCACCCCAACGCCCGATAATATCGCTATCACGGATAGAACCTTTTAACAATGTAGCCAAGGCTCTCAGTACCCAGTCACCAATCAGATGACCAAACGTATCATTAATCTTTTTGAAGCTATCAATATCCAGCATGATGATTGAAAACTCAGATTTAATACGTTTCTTACGCTTGATTTCAAAAGCGATATCTTCATCCAGCTTAAGACGATTATAAAGACCGGTGAGCCGGTCAGTAATCGATTGCTTTCTGAACAGCTTGTTCTGGTCTTTAAGTTGTCTCTGAGCATCGTGCAATCTAGTTAGAGTATCAATAATTTTACGGTTCGCCTTAGCCAGACGTCGATTCCAGTAAAGCGAAACAATCAGGATAGTTCCAAACACTGCCAGAGTTTGCCATAACAGGGTATAGTCAACGACCTTCTCAATCGTAATTGCAATCCACTTATCACGAATACTCTGCGCTTCTTTTGGATCAATATGTAAAACCGCTTTTTCAAAAGCACTACCCAGCAAAGGCTCATCATTACGAGTGGCAACAGACAGCTCGTAACGCAACGGCAGGCTACCCGTGACCGCCAGCTGGTCCAGATCGAGCCTCTGAATGGCAAAGGCAACAGCACCCTGTGCTCCGATATAGCCAAACACATCACCATCGTGTACCAGAGTCATCGCCTCTATATTATTCTTAACCTCAACCAGATCTACGTCCGGATATCGCCTCAAGATTTTTTCATTCGCAATATCACCCTTAATAACTGCAAACCGAGTTCCTGCACCTTCAAGGCTTTCCTCAACAAATATTCGGTCATAGCGAGTCACAACCGCTAAAGGCAGGTAAAAATACGGGGTGGTAAAATCGAGAAAAGCTTTACGTCCTTCGCTGGCGTTAATTTGAGAAACCACGTCACAGTCACGATTCCTGGCCTTTAGCATCAGATCGTCCCAGTCATGGACCTCAGGCAAAACCATTTCGACATTTAACATACGCGAAAAAATCTCAAAATAATCCTTTGACAGCCCTTCATGCTCACCTAACTTATTGACCCCATCAAAGGGCAAACGGTCAGGGTCGACACAAACACGTAATACCTTCTTATCGTTCAAATAATCTCGTTCAGCCTGAGTCAATCCTATATCAATCGATGATTGGGAAAATGCAGGGATCGGGATGAGGCTAAACCAGCATAGCGCTAAAATGACAAACAGGCTTCGTGATGGTTGCTTATGGCTAAGGCTCATATACAAAAATTTTCTCTCAAGATGTAGTCCAATGATTATTTAGTCGAAAAATCAATTTAACACATCAATTATTATTAAGGGGTCCCTGATAAATTTCTCATTTCGAAAACGTGAAAGTGAAAAACTTAGTGCTGCAGAGTGATACAGGGATAATGGTATCGTTTACCTCAGACCAGAATGGCACTTACTTAAGCTGAAAACTGTCATCGCGAGCGTTAGCGCGGCGATCTCAAACCTTGTCGTAGCCCCACTGACGAAGAGATTGCCACGTCGCAAGCTCCTCGCAATGACGTCGTGTTAGCCTTAAGTAAGTGCCATTCACCTCAGACCATCGTTAGTGATGAGGATCTTCCAAAGCCTTTTAAAACGTGTTAATTACCTCTGTTGAAGTATAAATAATAGAGCTTCCTGCGAACAGGGCAAAATCGATCAGGGCCTGAATCAATGAGATTAACTCGGAAAAGTTTGACATCACCGTTTCATTAAAAGTCTCGATGTGATGTATGAGTAAGCATTTTTATGAGTGATCAGATTTTATCTTTCACCATAGCTCGCTCTTAAAATGTCAATTGATTCATAATGACATGAGTGAGAACATGGACTGACCTTAATCAAGCGAATCGCGATGTTTACAAAATCCATGCGCCCAATTTATTGGAAATTTCAGTCCGCCTAATGTCGACCATACGCGTTAGTATGCTAACACTGCTCACCATGATTGCATTTGCGGGTAACTCCATACTTTGCCGGATCGCACTCAAAAATACTGCCATCGATGCTGCCAGCTTTACTTCAATACGGCTGATATCAGGTGCTGTGGTACTGTGGTTAATTGTCAGCCTGACTCGTAGAAACAGTTCCAGCCAGGGAAACTGGGCTTCCGCCTTTGCACTATTCGCCTATGCAGCTGGTTTTTCATTCGCATATATCAGTCTGGCAGCTGCGACTGGGGCTCTGATACTTTTCGGTGCTGTACAGGTAACCATGATCGGTCATGGGATCTGGGCCGGAGAGCAACTTCATAAACAGCAGTTTTTGGGCTTGATACTCGCGTTTGCAGGACTGGTAGGTTTGTTACTGCCCGGGCTTTCCTCCCCTCCTCTGTTTGGATCGTTGCTGATGTTAATTGCAGGTATCGCCTGGGGTATATACTCCCTACGTGGTAAAGGTGCCGGAGACCCGACCTGTGTTACGGCAGGAAATTTCATGCGCGCCACTTTATTTGCCGTTGTCCTGAGTCTGGCACTGATTTCAAGAAACAACCTGAATTTGGCTGGAGTCTGGTACGCCATTGCATCAGGAGCTATCGCTTCAGGGATGGGGTATGCAATCTGGTACTCGGTATTACCGCAGTTGAAGGCAACCAACGCAGCAACGGTCCAGCTTAGTGTTCCCGTCATTGCCGCACTCGGCGGCATTGCCATTCTCGGTGAGCCGGTGACACTCCGCTTCCTGTTGGCATCCGTGGCTATTCTGGGTGGTATCGCGCTTGTTATTCTGCGCAAGCCTGGTTAAGCAGCATATTCCATTCACAATGATTTACCGAGTGATGCGATATGGATACTCCGGCAGGATGACTCTTGTCATATTTTCATACCAGTACAATCAAGGATTAGCTCCCGGATATCCCTGTACTTTAACCTCTCCATTCGGTCGACAGATTTTACAACTCCATACAGCTTAGCGTTGAAAATTTTTACACCAGAACTCATTTTCTTGCTCTCCATATAAACTGCCACCATGTTTTTAATAATTAATTTACTATAGGCATATATATTGCTTTTAGCAGCTTTGTTTTTGTTTAACCCCAAAGGAAGTAACTATGAAATATCCTTCAGCGCTGACTGCGATCTTTACACTCGCATGCTGTTCCGGCGTGGCCTCAGCTTCTGTCATAGAAGATTATAATATGGTCCTGTTTAACGACTTTTCTCCATCCGGCGGTAGCGGACATATCCATGGCAAAGCCTTTATCGGTGGTGACCTCAATGGTTCGACTCCAGAGTTTGGGGCAGACCTGAACAAGTCAATGACTGACAACTCACTGGAAGTAGCAGGTAATCTGAACGCCGGGCATGTCACAGTACAGGCTGGCTACCTGGCCTATGGTGGTTCTAATAATCTGGGCAGTATCAACTGTAACGGTAATGGTCTGGCTAACGGTAATGCCTGCCTGAAACCTGTTTCTGGTCTGGACTCTAAGGCTGCCAACCTGTATTCAGAATTAAGCGCTGAATCAACTTACTACAGCAGCTTATCAAACACCGGTAGTGTGACTGGCAATCTATTCAGCTACTCCGGCACTAGTACTGACCTGGCAGTTTTCAGCATTGATGGTAGCGACCTGTTCAGCCAGAACAGCAACTGGAACCTGGATTTCGGTACAGCCAGCAATGTGGTTATCAATGTGTCTGGCGACATACTCTCCAGTGGTGGCGGTATAAACCTCAACGGAGGGTTCAGTCACTCAAACGCAGCAAATATTCTGTGGAATTTTTACGAAGCCGACAGCATTAACCTGGGTTCAACCCAATGGTTTGGCACTATCTATGCGCTGGATGCGTCTATCTACACTGGAAATGACCTGAACGGAACATTGGTTGCCGACTCCTATGTGGGTAATGGTCAGATCCATATCGCCAACTGGACCTATGAACCACCAGAAACTAATGTACCTGAGCCTAATGTTGTTTTTCTAATGTTGACTGGTCTGGGCTTTCTTGGACTCGGCCGGCTGCGTCGCCGTAGTCAGGCTTAATAACCTTCAATAAATACAACACAAACCTCACAAATCGTATTTATCGTTCCAGAGGTGGTCTCCACCTCTGGAATCGAATACATCAGTCTCTAAAGACTTAGAGTTCGTAAACGAACTACCTGTTATCTCATGATGGTCAATCCCATCTTCCGTTATCTGCTTTGTCTGAATCAGATACAATCAGGAATCCAGAATTCCTTGACTATATGCCGGATTTTCAAATAAAACATTAACGGTAATATTTGAATTTAACATGAGAGGCTAAATGCTGGATTTCAAATCATGAATAAAAATGTAACCTTAGCATTAAAACTGAACTTGACCTGTATGCTATGCCTGGCTGCGATTACCGGTATTGTCTATCTGGTAAGTTAATCCACTTTTTTAAGTGATAGATCAATAATCGAGGAAGCGAATAAGGTCTTCCAAAGTCATTACCATATTAGGTTATTGGATTCCTATCGATTTCAGGCGGCTGCTTCCGCTTCCGATTGAGGCGCATTGGATGACATCAATAAAACCTGCCTGATCACTTTAATGATCTGATCAATTTCTTCAGAAGTAATATTAAAATGCGGCGTAAAACGTAAAGCGTTTTTCCCGCCATGAATAACACCCACGCCCATTTTACGTATCATTTCTTCTATTGAATCTTTACCAAAACACTTTAAGCTCGAATGCAGTTTAAAGGATACCAGTAACCCTGTTCCCTGGACGTCAGTAATCAACCCATTCATATCCTGTGATAGCTGTTGCAGGCGAGTCACAAATTCTCTGCCTTTGAGCTTTATATTTTCTCTTACGTCAGGCGTTATCAAAGACAGAACCTGAGTCGCTACATCCAGGGCTCGCGGGTTTGTGGTCATGGTGTTTCCATAAACGCCTTTTTTATAAAGTGCCGCAGCTCGTTTGTTCATGGCTAATACGGATAAAGGATACTGACCAGCATTCAACGCCTTGGACCAGGTTTCCATATCGGGTGCCTGTATGCCTTCAAACCCAGGGTAATCTACAATTGACAGGCAGCCATGAGCACGCAGGCCAGCCTGTATAGAATCAACCAGTAATAAAGCCCCATGCTGGCTGGTTAATTCACGGGCCAGATCATAAAAATCACGCTCAATGGCCAGTCCTGGGTTGCCTTCACCCATAACCGGTTCGATAAACATGGATTCAATAAAAATGCCATCCAGCCTCGCCTGTTCAAAAACCTGGCGTAACTGTTGTTGGTTATTGGGTTCAACCGTCAACAGATTGTCTCTGTCTCTAAAGCTGGCCAGATGTTTTTTATAAACAGATTGAGATGAGTCCGAGTATTGAGCAGGCCTGTCGGTACGACCATGAAATCCGCCTTTAAGGGCAATATGTTTAATGGTCTTTTTGGCATGTGGGCCATCGTTTTCAGTAGACAGAGCGGCATGAATATCAGAGATTCTCGCAGCAACAGAAACCGATTCCGACCCTGAATTAACAAACAGAAATCCCTCGTAAGGGCAGCTACCGGAAGAATGTCCGACTTCATGTTTCAATGCCTCTATCAAACGATACTGTGAGAAACTGGCCGTCATGACATTGGCCATTACCTGATGTTGATTCATGGCCTGCAATACGGGCTCGGGAGAATGACCAAACCCGAGCATTCCATAGCCCCCGTTATCGTGAATCACTGCACCTTTGGCTGTAATAATCCAGGGACCGCGAGCAGCCAGCGCAACAAAGGGATTCACCACATCTTCATCATAAAAATTGACGATTCCTTTTTGCATAGCCCTTACTTGCATAGACTC